>NZ_JBHUOX010000033.1:0-40992 GCF_042686245.1 Pontibacter toksunensis
AGGCGTCAGCAGCTTTGGTGAAGTTGCCTTTACCGTCGTTCAGGTATAGCCGGTCCTGCAGCAAGGCATCTTCCGGCGCAAAGTCATGGTAGCCCCCGCTCACCACGTACAGGTCTTGTTTCCCGTCACCGTTTGCATCAAAGAAAACTGCATTCACATCTTCGCTCATCTTATCTGCCTCAAAAGCAGGCGTAGGTTTCTGGGAAAACCGGCCGCCACTTTGCTGCAGGTATAGCGCCCCTGCCTGGCCCTTGCCACCACCCACAAACACATCCTCCTGGCCGTCCCCGTTCACATCGGCTTTCACAAGAGCCGGCCCAGAAAAAGACATCGGGTTCACCAGCAGTGGCTGCCGCTTGAAATCATTTACAGCATTTTTCTGGTGCGTGAACGACACTGGTGCTTTGGTCTCTTCAAAAGCCGGAGCATTAGGTCTTAGCGAACGGAAAGGAGCGCCTGCCTCACTTTCTTTGAGGGTGAGCAACTGGTTCGCCTCCACATCGCGCAGCACCTGCTGTTTCCCGCTCTGCCATACTATCATAAGTGAATCTATGGAATTCTCCTTCCCCAGTCCAAAATGCAGTACAGGCGAAACGCTGGACTGGTAACCGCGCGAAGGCATCTGCTCCTGGTACTGCTGCTGCCCATTGGCATAAAGCATAATCTTGGCGCCTACTCCAAAAGTATTCTTGCCGACTCCTTCCAACCTGAGCTGCAGGTAATGGTGGTCCAGTTGCTTGCCCGCTTCGTTTCGGTAAATAAATGCTGGCTGGTTGATGTTATTGACGATAAGATCCAAATCGCCATCGTTATCTAAGTCGGCATAAGCAGCCCCGTTGCTGTTGGAGGAAACGTTCATGCCCCAGTCTCTGCCCTTGTTCGTGAAAGAGAGGTCTCCGTTATTTTTGAAGATGTAATTGGTGACGTTAGAAGAAGGTATGGTGTTCACCAGTTCCAGCACGTGTTCCCGCTGCATTCTGCCCCCCTTCTGCTGCACAAAGCTGCCCATATACTTAATGAAGTCCATGTTAGTGTAATCGCGCAGGTAACCATTGGTAACAAACATGTCTTTCCAGCCATCGTTGTCATAGTCCGCCACCAAGGGAGCCCAGCTCCAGTCGGTGTTGGATAGCCCTGCCAGCTGCCCTACCTCGCTGAATGTGCCGTTGCCGTTGTTAATTTGCAGCATGTTGCGCATGTACTGGTAGTGGAAACCAGACTTCAGGCTGAGGTTAAATTTCTCATAGTTATCCGGGGCGAACAGCAGCTTTTGCCTTCGGTTATCTTCCGGCAGCATGTCCAGGGTGAAGATATCCGGAAAGCCATCGTTGTTGATATCAGCCACATCACTGCCCATTGAGAAGTGAGAGGTGTGCCCCATGCTCGTCTTCAGCCGATCTGTGAAGGTTCCGTTTTTGTTGTTGATGTACAGGAAATCCGGAATATCATAATCGTTAGAAACATAGATATCGGGCCAGCCATCGCCGTTGATGTCGGCCACTCCGGCTCCAAGGCCATAGGTCAGGGTGGAGGATTGGATACCTGCCTTCTTGGTGATGTCCTGAAACTGCCCGTTATCGTTCCTCAACAGCCGTACTCCGCGTTGCACATCTTCCTTTTTTAGCCACTCTGCCGTAGTGACTTCATCGAGTACCGGCAATGACTCCGGACTATGGTTCAGTAGAAACATGTCCAGGTCTCCGTCTCGGTCCATGTCAAAGAACACAGAGTGCGTACTGTTAGAAGGGCTGTTCAGACCATATTTCGCTGCCTGTTCTGTGAAGCGCGGTACTCCACTGGCATCCGGTCCTTCATTGATGAACAGCTGATTTTCCCGCTTCTCAGGGCGCAGCTTGCCGGAGTAGTTAACATAGATATCCAGTAAACCATCTCCATTTATATCGGCCATGGTGACACCGGTCGTCCAAGGGCCTTCTCTTCCGGCCACACCTGCTGCGGTTGTCACGTCCTCGAACTGCATGTTGCCTTTGTTCAGGTACAGCCGGTTCGGCACCATGTTTCCAGTAAAGTACAGGTCCTGCAGGCTGTCTCCGTTTACATCGCCTACCGCAACGCCGCCGCCGTTGTAGAAGTACTCATACATCAGCACGTTCGTATTCAGCCCTTCAGAGAGGTTGTTGGAGAAGGACACACCGGTTTTACCAGCAGGCAGCAGGGTAAATAGAGGATTAGTTACATCGGCAGCAGTTGTTGGCTCCTTCTCCTCCACTGCAGGCTTTTCCTGGCAGGCTGAGAAAAAGGTTAGCGTGAGTAACAGAAGGGCAGGTAGTGTGGGTCGGAGCGTGCGCATTACTGTAAGCGATTGGATAAAAGGTAAAAAAGAGAAATCTATGCCAGTACAGGACCAGCATAGATTTCTCTTGTAATATAATAAAATAAATCTTAGTACCCAGGGTTCTGAGCCAGTTTATCGTTCCTGTTAATTTCATCCCGGTGGATTGGCAGGAAGTACATCTTGTCGTCCCAGGCCCGTTTCTCAACTCCTTCTCCCAGCAATATCGGGTTATAGGTATAGTTGTAGTTCTCCGGGCTGTACTGGTAGGTTGTTACTGTTTTACCTGGTTTGAGCGTTCCTTTAATGTCAATAATACCTGGTTGCTGCCCAAATGTTTCTTCAGGTATCATCCAGCGTCGAACATCGTGGTAGCGCTGCTCTTCGTAGGCCATTTCTATCCTGCGCTCGTTGCGGTAGCGTTCCATCAGTTCCTGGCCAGATGCGGTCACAGCCGGCATACCTGCCCGGAAGCGGATCTTGTTCAGCCATTCCCGCGCTATGTCTTCCTCTCCTAACTGAATACTGGCTTCTACATAGTTCAGCACCGCTTCTGTATAGCGGAAGAAAGCCCACGGCACCTGCTGCCACATGTTCATATCACGCAGGTTCGGGTTCGGGTCAACAAACCGTCTCATGTAGTAACCGGTGCGGGTACCGTTCCAGTCTTCAATAGAGCTCTGCCTGGTATCAAGGCCAAAGTGAGTTGTTTTCTGCCCATTCGCGCCAATCACCTCATACTGCCCGGTCTGGATTTCATTTGCAGGGTCTGCTGTGGTCGTGAAACGAGGTTTCCAGTCAGAAGCATCATGCAGGATAGTAGCGTCCAGGCGTGGGTCGCGGTTTTCATAAGGAGACGCTGCATGCGCAGGGTTATTCCAGTCGAACTCAGTGCCGTCCATCATTTCATAGTCGTCTACCAAATCCTGCAGCGGCGTATTACCTGCCCAGTTCCGGTACCCGTTCGGGCCGTTGAACAAGCCTACGCGTCCGCCGGCTTCGTTCTTTGACTGTATGAAATGGCGGCCAAAGATCATCTCGTTTTCAGCGTTGCTCCTGAAAAGAGACATATCGATGTAATTCTGCGTTCCCTCTCCCGGGCTAACCGGCCCTGTCAGGTTCAGCATAAATCCGTAGCCAGGCAAATCCAACACAGCTTTGGCTGCGGCCTGCGCTTTTTGCCAGCGTTCCATTCGGTCACCGCTTACATAGCCTATCAGCTCCGGATGAGGATAAGAAGCAATGAGATTTGACTGTGAGCTGGCAAAAGGGATATCATGCAGGTCGCTAGCAGCATACAACAGAACACGGGACTTAAGTGCCAGTGCAGCCGCTTGGTTGGCTCGTCCCTTTGCCATGGATTTACCTTCCAGCAACTGGGCTGCCTGCTCTGCATCCTTCACAATAAAGTCAATCGTCTCTGCAAACGTATTGCGGTCGAGGGTATAGTCTGGCTCACCAAGATCATACGGTTCCTCTACAAGCGGCACCCCACCATAATAGCGCATTAGCTGATGGTACATATAGGCACGCATGAAAAGTGCCTCTCCCAACAGCCTTTCCACCATAGCAGGATCATTAAACTGCGGGTCCTGCAGGTTTGTGATGGCTATGTTAGCTGATCTGATCCTGCTGTACATGTTCGGCCAGTTCAGGGTGTAGTTGATCCAGCCTGGGTCCGCAGGGTTAGAACGGGCTTCCGTAATTACGTTAATGCCCCTGCCCGGGTGCGTAAAGATTGCCTCATCAGTAAGAGAGGCCTGCATTTGCTCATCGAATCCGCCCTGGCCCAGCACATTGTAAATGTCAGTTACGTAAGCTTCGGCAAGGCCAGCGTCTGTCCAGACGAGGTCCCCAGGTACAGTTGTTAAGGGCTGGGTATCTAAGAAGTCATCATTACAGCCGGTCGTCAGGACCATGGCCATAACAATACTCAGGGAAAGGGTTTTTAATTTATTAAATCTTTTCATCTTCGAATTCACTTAAAATGTTGCTGTTACGCCTGTGTTGATGATTCTCGACTGCGGATAGTACTGGCCGTTCGCATTCACGTTTTCAGGGTCATACACCTTTAGTTTATCCCAGGTAGCCAGGTTCAGTGCATTCACATACACACGTAACTGATCTAGACCTATTTTACTTCCAAACTCGGCCGGAAGTGAATAGCCCAGCTCTATGTTCTTCAGTCGGATATAGTCTGTGCTTCTCATCCAGTAGGTGTTACCGCCAGAGAAATACTGGTTTCCGCGGTCAGAGATGCGTGGATGCTCTGAGGAAGGATTCTCTACTGTCCAGCGGTTCACATATATATCTTCCAGGAAGTTACCGATACTTCCCATCTCACCAGTTCCTATGGTTGTCACGGCTCCGGCTGAACCCTGGAACAGGATGCTGAAGTCAAAGCCCTTGTAGGTTGCACGGGCATTCAAACCTCCCTGGAAGGTAGGGATGTCGTTTCTTGGATCTCTTGTTCTGTCGTCAGGAGTAATTTTTCCATCAGGCACACCATTTGGGCCAGACACATCCTTGTATCTCATGTCGCCGGGACGCAGTGTACCAACAATGGCGCTGTAGTCAATTGGGTTAGCATCAATTTCAGCCTGGTTCACAAATACACCGTCAAACTCGTAGCGAAGGCTTGTTCCCATTGGCATACCAGTAGAGCGCTGGTGAGCAGGAGCTCCCGGTGCTTCATCCCAGAAAAGGATTTCGTTTTTGGCATATCCACCGTTCACGCTCACGTTGAACAGCACATCACCAATCTGGTTGTTATAGCCAATTAAAGCATCCCAACCACGGTTTGCTACTTCCCCTATGTTTTCACGAGGCAAAGAAATACCAGTGGTCTGCGGTATAGAGGCATTTCGGAACCACAGGATGTTAGTCCGCTTATTGTGGAAGACGTCGAACTCGAAGTTAATTTTGCCTTGCAGCAACTGACCATCTACACCGATGTTGGCGTTGGTGGCCACCTCCCAGGTAATATCGCGATTTGGAACTCTGTTTTCACGCAGGGTCAGTACCTCCTGCCCGCCTATGATGTAGGTATTATAAGTATTTGTTAACAGATAATTATATTGGTTTCCTTCTGGGCCAAGATTATCGTTACCCATCTGGCCCCATGAACCGCGTAACTTCAGGTAATTGACAAAGCCTACGTTATTCTTGAAGAAATCCTCTTCAGAGATTTGCCAGGCAGCCAGCACACCCGGGAAGAATCCGTAACGCGTTTCAGCCGGAAAAATATCGGAAGCATCGTAACGCCATAAGAATTCTGCCATATACTTCTCCTTGTAGTTATAGGCAAAACGTCCGAAGTGACTCAAGCGAGCTCTTTCGGATGCGAATCCACCATTATTTCGCTCCAAATTACCGCCTGCAGATATTTGGTCAACCACAGGAGAGATAAAGTATCTGCGATAGGCAGAGAAGCCATCATGATCAATTGTTTCCCTGTTTGTACCTGCCATTGCTGTTACCGCATGGTCGCCGAACTTACGTTCGTAAGATAGTATAGCACCTAACAGGATGTTTAGCTGCTCCTCGTTTCCCATGTTCAGGTTCGGATCAGCTGGTCCTCTCCGTCCGGATGTAAGAATAGGCGTAGTACCGTCTGCCTCGAAATCTGTTCCGTTCCAGGAATACAGGAACCACGGAATCTGCCATCTTTTCTGGCGGCGGGTCATTTTATCAACTGCAGCCGTACCAGTCAGCTTCAAACCTTCTATCCAAGGGTTTGTAATTTCTATAGAGCCGTTTGACTGCAGGTAAGTGCGGTTATCGCGGTCATACCCGGTTTCGTTTGTCGTGATAACAACCGGGTTTTCTCCGTTTTCGATATCTGGTCCCGGTCTTCCGTTCGGCCAGCGGGCAGGTGAAGTAGGGAGGCCGCGCATTTGCATCCTGAAGATAGCACCAGCACTCACAGTAGGGAAAAAGCGGTTTTCCTGGCGCGCCAGCATACCCACACTTGCTTTGATATACTCGTTCACGTTTGCATCCAGGTTTACCCGCAAATCATACTGCTTGTAACCTGTGGCAGAGTTTTTATAGAAGGCATCCTGGTTTACATAGTTCAGGGAAGTTAAGAACCGGATGTTGTCGCTACCACCTGTCAACTGCAGCGTATGCTGCGACTGTGGAGACCACTCCTTCAGGGTAGCGTCGTACCAGTCTGTGTTCGGGTGTGTCCATGGGTTAGAACCATCTCTGAACTTCTGAAAATCGTCCGGATCATAGTGTGCATTTACCGTAGAACCGTCTGGCAGGGTATAGCTTCCCGTTTCATTGAAAGCCCTTGTGGCTTCTCCCCAAAGAGACACTGGAACGCGGTTGTAAATTTCCAGGTCGTTGCGCATTTCAGCAAACTGAACGTTGTTGGCCAGGTCAGGAATAACTGTTGGCTGGGCAAAACCTTGGTTAAAGGAGTAAGACAGCTTCGGCTTTCCTGCTGTACCACGCTTGGTAGTAACCAAGATAACACCGTTCGCTGCACGTGAACCATAAATGGCTGCGGAGGCATCCTTCAATACAGAAATACTTTCGATATCGGCTGGGTTCAGACGCTCGATACCACCCGCACGGGCTGGTACTCCATCAATAACCACCAGTGCACCGTTCTCTCCTAATGTGTTGGAGCCCCTAATCCTGATTATGGATCCATCGTAACCTGGTTCACCACTCCTGTTTACAGCCACAACGCCTGGCATGCGGCCTGCAATGGAGTTTGTCACGTTCACGGCCGGGGATCTTTGAAGCTCCCCTCCTTTAACCGCGGCAACAGAACCGGTAACGGTTTCTTTTTTCTGAGTACCATACCCTACAACCACTACTTCCTCCAATGCTTCCGCATCGGTGCTCAGTTGCACATTTATGCTTGTGCGGTTATTGATGGGTACCTCCTGGGCTGAGAAGCCTATAAAGGAATAGACAAGTGTTCCGTTGCCATTCGGTACATTAATAGTATACGTACCGTCAGCACCGGTTGGGGCTGCAGTGGAGGTGCCCTTCAGCAATACTGTCACGCCAGGAAGGGCCACACCTTTGTCGTCGGTAACCTTTCCCTGTACCGTAATGCCCTGAGCATACGCTACAACAACAGAGAGAAAGAAAAGAGGCAGTACCAGCAGGTACCTGACCTTCTTGAGTAAATGGTGTTGCATAGATTCTGGATTTAAAGTGAAAAGAATTATTTATTGCTTGTATAGATGTATGACGTGCTCCAATAAACAGGATCACCAAAAACCAGCAAGACTGGCTTTACCTTTTAATAGTACTCGCAACACTTAACTATTAATACAACTCAGCATATTGCTAAACTTGAGGCTATTATCCCTCCTGTTTGGCAACACCTATTATTAGTTAAATGAAATATGAAATTTACTCAGGCAGGCTGCTTTATCTGCTTGCCTTTTTTGAACCAATTATATTTTAATAATATAAAAGCACTTCAATCAGGATACCTCCTATTCAACCCACTCATATTTTTATAAAAACATGAGTGTCCAGATGCAGATTATTCTTACTATTATACTATATATTTCGTTTATCCCAATAAAGAGATAGAGTATAGTTCAATGCGAAACGTAATACTGGCAATGTCAAAAATCCTTTTCCTCCCAGAATTAAAGAGCAGCTTAAACACATGTCTTAGCTAAGCCTTTTTCTTTCACTGCTCCTGTTCAGAAGATTAAATATAAACATCACATTATAGAAAAGAAAGCTTTTATAGAATTAAGTAAGCAATTACTTTTTATTACTAAAATTGTAATTTTCGTAACATAAGCTATCAGGAGCAGAAAAAGAGGTGGCTTCAGAGGGGGTAGAAAGCTCTTTCACGCTTCGCCTGATCCTTGAGCTTTCAGGTAAAGCATGATACTGCCCCCGCAAAAAATGTTCTGCTTCTGACTTTCTGGTAAAATCCTTCTAAACCTCTCTCCCACTTCCTGCTCAACTCAAAGATTTTATTTTCAACACTCTAGCACTCATATCAAAAAAGTCGTTGTCTTCAAGTTATTCCCACGATGGTGTCTTAAAATGCATGAAACACAGTTCTTACGTCATTCCCTTTCCCCTGCCTGTATTAGCAGCTTCGCTACAGCGATAAGCTGTTCTTTTTTCCTCCGGTCAGTGGTGTTTCTTTGCCGTTCCACACAAAAGTACCGGTAACGCCTTCAGGCAAGGTCACTTCTGCCTTTAGCTGATTCTTCCTGTTGACGCTGTACTTCACCTTGATCTGGCCCTTTGGGTGTGGTATAGTTCCGCTGGCTTCTTTTAGGTCGCCCAGGTGGGGAGTGATGCGCACTTTACTGAAGCCCGGTGCATCGCTATCAATGCCCAGCACGATGCGGTATAGCTCGATATTTGGGCTGGCTCCCCAGGCATGGCAATCAGACCGCGACGGCTCCGGCTGCTCTGCCCAGGTAGTAAGACCTTTGGAGAGCTGCGTGCGCCATTCCTCCAGCAAACTTATATACCGGTTCCCTAATCCGGCTTTCGCAACAGCCTGGTGCAGGTAATACTTAAAGTAAATGCTGGCTGGCGTGAGGCTGGGCTCACTTAGCACCTTTTCTATGACCGCCCGTGCCTCTTCCCCCTCCACTACACCACCTAACACAGCAAACGTATTGGTGTGCTGCGAGAAGTTCTTTTTATCAGGCGTATCGGCAAACAATCCCTTGCCGGCATCCCAGTATAGGTTTTTCAAGGTTCTTTTCAGCGCCTCAATTTTCTGCTCATACTGCTCTGCAAAGGCAGGCATATCCACTGCACGCTCCAAAGGCATCGCCGCCTGGTAGGCCAGCAGGAGTTGCATGTCCAAGGCTGCTGAACTTCCTCCTTCTGCTGCTTTTGGAGCCATACCAGCTTTCCATCCAGGTGCCTCCGCCCAGTCGGTAAATGTCCAGTAAGGCACCGCTCCCATGGCTCCGTTTTCTTTTTGCTTCGATTCAAAGAAACTGATGATGGCACGTGCTACAGGCAGCTGCTCTTTTATAAAAGCCTCATCGCCGCGGTACTTCCAGTAGTCGTTCACCATCCCAATCCACCACAACGAGAAGGTGGGAATGTATTGCGGCAAATGGCTGGGATAGCGGCTCTGGGTGATGCCACTCAGGCCATGGGAATAGCGAATCTGGTTGATGGCATTTCGCACCAGCCGGTCATCTCCGCTGTTGTACAGGGAGACCAGCGCCTGTATGCGGGTGTCGCCCACGTATTGCAGCTGCTCGTAATACGGGCAATCCATGTAGGTTTCGTGTGCACACAAGCGCGCTGTACGCCAACCCACCTCCAATATCTTATTCAGTTCCGGACGCTTCGCATCAAAAGTAGCCGCCATTTCAAAGGGGTAGCTGGTGTACAGTCCGTACAGGTCGTTGATGGTGAGCGGCTGCTCTTTCGTTTCTATTTCTAACTCTATGTAGCGGTATGTGCGCCACCACAGCGGCACAAAAGTGCGTGCTTCTCCTCCATCAGAGATAAATTGATCTTTATAGCCAATAAAGACTTTGCCTTCCACTTTGTCGCGGTTGCCTTTGTACTTGGTTTCTGCAATGCTTTTGCCTTCATCCACAAATAGGGACTCTGCATACCGTAAACTGACCGTTGCTCCCTGCCCGTCACTCATCGTCAGCACCGGGAAAGCCGTTGTTTCAACTCCCTGGTCCAGTATGAGCGTAGCTTTTGTGTTGGCAGGCACCCTGAAGGCTGCTGCTTTTTGCGGAAAGTTCTTTGGCGCCGGAATACCCACCGCTTTCCTGACACTTGTCAGCCGCTGCGGCGTAAGTTCCATTGCCGGAATGCTGCGGGGCTGCAGGTGCCATCCTTCATGCCAGGGTTCAAACAACCCACCCACCAGACCAGGTGAGATACTGCTTGCTGCGGGCCAGTTACTGTCATTGAATGCTTCTGTTTCCCAGCCCCAGTCATAGGCAGCCGCATCTATTCTTTCGCCGGGGCCAACCACGAAATAGGTATACAGGTTGGTGTTGATGGGCGCATAGGCTCCGCTACGTATAGCTTTCCAGGAAGCGCCCGTGTCTACCAAGCGCTCGGCCGGCCCGTTGCCCTGCATAATAAAACCGGTGCGGTTACTCATCTGCGCGACTGGCATGTTTTCCCCATAGTTCCACACCACAGCCGCCAGTGTGTTCCTGCCTGGCTTCAGAAAAGGAGCTAAATCTACTGTCTCAAAATTCCAGTGAAACACATCGCTGCGGGCGGGACCAAAGCACACCTGCTTCCCGTTCACATATAACCTGTAGCGGTTGTCGCCGGAAACATGCACCAGGAAAGTGGTGGGTTTGGCGGCGAGTTCTATGTTTTTCCGGAAGTGGTAAACACCAAATGCCTTTACTGGTTCACCTGCCACTGCAATCCACTGGGCAGGCCAGGGCTTAACAAGCAGTTCTTCTGGCAAAGCGGGGTTGGGGATTTGTGCAAAAGAGAAGAAGGGAAGTATGCTTGCTAAAGCAGAAAATAGAAAAACAAGTTTTTTCATGAGGGCCGCTCGGGTTATGAATTCAGTTTTAAGCATGTAGCATCTTAGTTATTAATCTACATAAAATTATCATACTACCATACCATTATCATCCAGTACTGTTTAAAAACATACAGGAGATACAAGCAAACAGATTAAACCGTTAGGAAATTTTTAAAGCCTTCTCATTTTTGTGATTGAGTTTCAGATAAACATTTTTTAACTATCCCCGCTAATTGGGACGGTTCTGGCGCAGCAGACTTTTGCCTGGTTTGAGATAGAGGGAAGCAATCAACTGCTTTACTGTAAGGTGTCCTTCATCTCTTTTAGCCACCAGTGAAACTACATGGCAAACTTTGCATTTCTCACAAAGCATTCAGTTTCTACTCACATTTACTATCTTGAGTTCCAGAACAAATTCTTACATCTACCAAAGCAGCTGAAGCTGGAATTACTATGAGAAAACTATTGTGCGTTGTTTTAGTATTGTTTGCCTTCGTCTCCTGTACCGTGTCACAAAAGCAAGCGGCGCAGGAGGATGTTTACCTGTTCTCTTACTTTGAAGGGAACGGAGATGGCCTGCACCTGGCCTACAGCCTGGACGGCTACCAATGGAAAGCCCTGAAGAACGACTCCATCTTCCTGAAACCAACCGCAGGCAATGACAAACTCATGCGTGACCCCAACATTATACGGGGCGGGGATGGCAGGTTCCATATGGTCTGGACAGTGAGCTGGAATGAAAAAGGGCTTGGATACGCCAGCTCAGAAGACCTTATCAACTGGTCGGAGCAAAAGTTTATTCCTGTGATGGCGCATGAGCCCAATGCCCGCAACACCTGGGCTCCGGAGCTGACATATGACCCAAAGAACAAAGAATACATGATCTACTGGGCTACAACAATTACCGGGCTCTACCCAGAAACACAGTCTGAGAAAGATGATGCCTACAACCACCGCATGTATTACGTCACAACAAAAGACTTTAAAAATTTCAGCGACACAAAGCTACTGTATGAGCCGGGTTTCAATGTGATAGATGCCACCATTATAAAAGACAAGGACCAGTATGTGATGTTCCTGAAAGATGAGACCCGGGAGCCGGCCCAGAAGAACATCAGAGTAGCGTACAGTGAAAACTTAACTGGTCCTTACAGCGCCGCCGGCCCACCCATTACGGGCGGCTACTGGGCAGAAGGACCAACTACGTTGAAGCTCGGAGACAAGTGGCTCGTGTACTTCGATAAGTATACAGAGCATAGTATGGGGGCTGTACAGTCAGAGGATCTGAAGAATTGGGAAGACATTTCGGATAAGATTTCTTTCCCAGAGGGTATGCGGCATGGCAGTATTTTTAGAGTCTCGAAAGATGAGTTTGAGAAGCTACAGTAGTTGTTTCTGCTTGAAGCTGATTCTGCCTAGGCTTGAGTAGCTGCTGCTTATCCAGCGACTCATGGATGGCCTTTTTCATAGCTTGCTACGTGCGCTCCACTCCCGCGGGGGCGCGTTTTCCTGTTCGGCGCTGTTGGGGGTAGCTCCTGATATGCCACACTTACACTAAGGAAAGTTTATAGAACTAACCTGATGTGAGTAAACATCACTACTGTTTTACCAAAAGAAAGAACCACCTCCAATCTTTGTCATCCTGAAAGGATCTTGTGAGTTACCTGCAGATTGCTCACAAGATCCTTTCAGGATGACAAACCAGAAAAGCTTGGTTCATGTTTAGGTATACTCTTTCTTAATAAAAAAGGGAGGAGGCCTAAGTCAGCCTCCTCCCTTCTATAAGTTTGATCATAACTGGTACTAATACTTCATTTTCAGGATTTCGGTGCCAGCAAGAAGGAAGCAGCCAAGGCCATAGTCTTCAAAGTCTGGCATGCTAGTGTAGGACACGGGCTGTCCGTCTTTTGGCTCTTTTCCGGTGCCTTGCACATAGCCTAAAAACCCATTCTTATGTACCGCATCCTTTTGCATGGCATTCCATGCCTTTGCGATTACCGGAGTATACACTTTCGGGTCTAGTAAACCGTTGTTCACGCCCCAGGCCATACCATAAACAAACAAGGCAGTACCGGTAGTTTCTTTGCCTCCAAAGTGTGTCGGGTCATGCAGGCTCACATTCCAGAATCCATCCGGCCTTTGCAGGGGCACCAGCGCCTTCATCATCTCCAGGTATGTTTTCTTATACTCTTCGTAATGGGGTGCATCCTTCGGCATGATATCCATCGTTCTCACCAAAGCCGCCACTACCCAGCCATTGCCCCTCGACCAATAGGTGTCTTCGCCGTTTGGCGCCTTGTACGGTGGCACAAAATCAGCGTCACGCCACCACAGGCCGTCTTCCGGATTGTATAGACCGCCACCTATTTCATTTTTGGCAGCATCATACAGGTCATACATCTTTTCAAAATAGGCATCATCTTTATACATGACGCCAAGCTTGGCATAAACCGGCATGGCCATCTGCAGCGCATCAATCCAATCCCAGTCATCTTTCTTCTCAGAGTTCACCATGTTGTCGATGGATGCTTTGATGTCGCGGATTCGCTCTGGCTTCGGGTCTATCATGTACAGGTCGATGTAGGTCTGGCCGGCTGCCTGGTTGTCCGCATTTCGGGTAGAAACCCCGTCGCGCAGGCCCCAGTTGTGCTTTTCACCCCACTCCACCGCATAATCGTAATACCGTTGCTGCGGGTCCGCCTTGTATAGTTCCATCAGCCCCTCATAGTAAACAGCACGCGTCCAGATGTTGCTGGGGCGGGTTTTATTTGTCACTATCTCCTTGCCGGGGTCCGTCCACTTCTTCATGAAATAGTTGTTGGCAAGCGTAAGGGTTTTTAGAATCTTTTTCTTCTTCGGCAGTTTCTCCACACTGGCATTCTGAGCCGCACAGGTAAACGCCAGCAAACATAAAAAGAAGGTATTCCGAAGGGATGTGATACTGATAGTCATGCTGGTTATTTAAATTATAGAACTCTTTCGAAGAAGTATTTCGCTGGTGTTTAAGCTGAAAAAAATGGAAAACGCTGTTTTATCAGCACCAGTTTATAAGCATTGAATACAAAAGAAGCAATTAGTATGCCTCTGTAAAGCTAAAGTAAGAGACAATGTTTATATTTCTATCCTGCACTATCCTGTAATTTTCTGAATGAGGTCTCAATTCCTGGTACGCAGCACTCAAGCCACAGGCACCTTAAGGAGGTTACTTCTATAAGCAGGTTAGGGCAGGATAGCAGGATATATCTTACTTAGTATATTTGGGAAAGCCGACATTTCAGGAGCATCAGGAACATAGAAGTTCGTGCCCAGAACCTAAAGGCTCTAATGCTGCACCTTTCAGAATGTTAGCAACTGTTACTTTCATCATCTAATCAAGTATATCCCCTATGATAAAAAAAGGTATTGCTTCGCTCTCCTTTTTCTGCCTGTGTACCGCGCTCCTCTCCTGCCAGTCTGAGAAGGAGAACCAGCAGCAGGAGATTGTGCTCACCAACCAGTCTTCTGTTGATCTGACAGACAAGGCCGTTGCTGTTAACCGCGACAAGCTTTCCGGTATTCCCGAAGGAGACTTATATCCAGTCCTTCTCACGCAGGCTGGAGATACCGTAGCGGCGCAGTTGGATGACCTGGATGGCGACAACAAATGGGATGAACTATTTTTTGTGACCGACTTACCAGCGAACGGAAAGAGAACGCTTCTTTTGTCATGGGCAAATACGCAACCGGGTTATACCACTCGCACCAGTGTCCGGTTCGGGAAACGTCTGGCTGCAGACTCACCTGTGCAACCCAGAACAAGCGACACCCTCTACGCTAACCAGTTACCGAAGAGCGCCAACTATGGCTATCAGCCTTACCAAACCGATGGCCCTGCCTGGGAAAACGATAAGGTGGGCTTCCGCCATTATTTTGATGGCCGGAATGCCAAAGACATATTCGGCAAGAAAGTTTCCTATATGTCACCGGAAACAGTGGGCATCAGTGCTTCCGGTGCCGTGGAAGACAACTACCATGAAATGAAGGAATGGGGCCGGGATATTATGGCAGTAGGCAACTCAACAGGCATTGGCGGCATAGCCCTGATGATTGGCGACACGCCCTACCGCCTTGGGGTAACAGTAAATGACACGGTGAACAATGTCGAAAACACCAGCTTTAAGATTCTGACGGAAGGACCTGTGCGATCCATGTTGCAGCTCCGTTACAACAACTGGAAGCCTGACGGCACCGATCGGTCCTATACGGTAGAAGAGCAGCCCACCATCTGGCCAGGCATGTACGCGTACCGTAACACCGTCGAAGCCGCTGGTGTGCAAGGCGATGAAACCTTGCTCATCGGCATGAACAACCTCGATAAGACGGATTCAATTGCAGAAATCAATGTAGATGATGAATGGGTCGTGCTGCTAACCCACGACCGCGAAACCTACAACAACGAATGGATACTGGGCCTGGCGCTCATTTTACCCAAGGCTGCTTATCTGGGCTACATGGAAGCACCTGCTTCGGGCAAACTCGCACAGGCTTATTTTGCCAAAATGAAGGCGCAGGAAAACCAGCCTGTCACCTATTATGCAGTAGGCGGCTGGGAAGGAAGCAACGAAGCCTTTAAGGACCCCGCCTCCTTCCGCAACTACGTCCAGGACCTCACCCGCCAGTTAGCTGCCGAGGTTGATGTACAAGTTAAGTAACGGCAATTCAGGTGCAGAAGCCTTCAGCAAACCAATTTTCATTACCACATAAGCCCTTTTCAAGCTACGAAACAAACAAAATTGCCAGGTGCACTTTATGACACTCCACTGTCCGAGCGTTCAGCGAGTGGGGGTAGGGGCCCTCGATTTGGAGGGTCTTGATTCTTTTGCCTACTTTTCTCTAAGAGGGCCCCGCCGGCGAGGCGAAAAGCTAATTCAAAGCTTTGACTTGAAAGCTACATATAGCTTGGCTTATGGAGTAATGCAAAGTGCTATACCTGCTTATCTCCTTACTTTAATAGGTTATACAGCATACATACCAGAACACAAGCCGGACAGTACAGGATAGCCTATCTTCTTTTTCTCACTATTTTAGAATCATCATCCTTTTATTAGGGATAACAGGAACAACATTCATGGCAAAGCCTGTGAGGTAAAGCATCTCACCGCATTACTAAAATCAATCAAATGAAAGCAGCAGCAAAATATTCAAACCCTTTTGTACAGTACAGCAACTATCAGTGGTTCAGCTCGCAGGCAAAGAAAGCCATCTTTGCGCTCACCTTCGTCGCTGCTTTTCAGACGGCACAAGCGCAGACAAAGCCGGCCAAAGTCTCAGATGTGACCACGCCACTGCACGCCATGCAGCCTGACTACCCAACACCCTATGGCACCACCACCGTGGAAGACATCACCAAGGTGCTGACGCGGGTGCATGCCTACCTCGATGCCACTACGCCAGCGCGTATGATTGACCAGAAAACGGGCAAGCCTGTTACCAACCTCAAAAAGCTGAACAGCGATGCAAAGCTAGAGCAGGGCGACTTCCGGCTCACCAGTTATGAGTGGGGGGTAACCTACGCAGGCATGCTGCTGGCGGGAGAGGCCACCGGTGATAAGCGCTTCACGAACTACACGGCAGAGCGGCTGGATTTTCTGGCTGACCTGGCGCCGTACTACAGGAACGAGATGAAGAAGAACCCCAAGGTGGAAACCCCGCTCCGGCAGGTGCTGGCGCCGCATGCCCTGGATGATGCAGGTGCTATGTGTGCCGCCATGATAAAGGCCAGCCGCTATGGCGTAACAAAAGCAGACCTGCGCCCCCTCATCGACAACTACATCTACTACATCAGCAACAAAGAATTCCGGCTTCCTGACGGTACGCTGGCCCGAAACCGCCCGCTGCCAAACACCATCTGGCTCGATGACCTGTTTATGAGCGTACCGGCACTGGCACAGATGGGCAAACTGACCGGGGAACGCCGCTACTATGATGATGCCGTGAAGCAGGTGGTGCAGTTCTCAGAACGCATGTTCAACAAAGAGAAAGGCTTGTACATGCACGGTTGGGTGCAGGACATGGAACCGCACCCGCAGTTCCATTGGGCGCGTGCCAACGGCTGGGCTATTATGACGCTCGTGGAACTGCTGGAAGTGCTTCCGCAAGACCACCCGGGCTACCCTAAAGTAATGGACCAACTGCGGGCACATGCAAAGGGCCTGGCAGCGTACCAGGCCGGTGAAGGTTTCTGGCACCAGCTCATCGACCGCAACAACTCTTACCTGGAAACCTCCGCCACCGCTATTTATACCTACTCCATTGCCCGTGCTATCAACAAGGGCTGGGTAGATAAGCAGGCGTATGGCCCGATGGTGTTGCTGGCCTGGAATGCAGTTGCTACACAGGTAAACGACAAGGGGCAAGTGGAAGGAACCTGCGTGGGAACAGGCATGGCCTTTGACCCTGCTTTCTACTTTTATCGCCCTATTAACGTGTATGCCGCGCATGGCTATGGTCCGGTTTTACTGGCAGGCGCTGAAGTTATCAACCTGTTAAAAGGCAGCAAGTATGAGATAAACGATAGTTCTGTGCAGTTCTCATCCAGGAACCAGTAATCGGAACTGTTTATTCACCACAACCCGGCATGAAGCAAAGCTTGTATCAGCCCATAAGGCAACAGTTTATAAGACAGGTGGTACTGGCTGGCACTGTCTGCTGCTTCTTGTCAGGCTGTAAAGCAACGGCTACGGACGAGACAAGTACCGGACAGCAGGCTTCTGCACAGGCTAACACAGAGATGGCGAGGCCTAAACCGCCTTCCGGACAGGCAGCCACAACTACTCATGCGAATGCAGCGCATACTATTCTGAAAAAGTTTGACTTCGGAGCGGGAGCAGTGCAGGCAGGGTATCAGCAGGTGCTTCCCTCTACAAAGTATAGCAGCGAGCGCGGCTACGGCATCATCAGCAAATCTCCTGTGCAGGCCATTAACCGGGAAGGAGCAGATGCCTTGCGCAGCGATTTTATTACCAGCAACGCGCCTTTTTATTTTGCAGTAGATCTGCCTGAAGGAAACTATGAAGTAACTTTGCTGCTGGGCGACCTACAGGGCACGTCTACAACTACCGTAAAAGCCGAGTCGCGCCGCCTGATGCTGGAGAAAGTAGAAACACCCGCTGGCAAAGTGGAATCCCATACCTTCACCGTGAATGTACGCACACCCCGCATCAATGAAGTTGAAAGCATCCGCCTGAAGTCCCGCGAACTTGGTTACCTGAACTGGGACAACAAACTCACGCTGGAATTCAATAACTCCCGCCCCTGTGTGGCCGCCATCGAAATAAGGGAGACACCTGATGTAATCAGCATGTACCTGGCAGGGAACTCCACGGTGGTAGACCAGGAGTATGAGCCGTGGGCTGCGTGGGGACAGATGATTCCGCGCTTCTTTAAACCGGGCGTGGTGGTCACCAACTATGCCGAATCCGGCGAGTCACTGAAGGCTTTTGTGGGTGAAAGAAGACTGGAAAAGATACTGAGTGTCATCAAGCCTAACGACTACCTGTTCATCGAGTTCGCCCACAACGACCAGAAGCCGGGAAGTTCTCATGTGGAGCCCTTCACCACCTACAAAGACATGCTGAAGCACTACATCTCCGAAGCGCGTAAGCGTGGGGCCATACCGGTGCTGGTCACGTCGATGCATCGCCGTAACTTCGACGAGCAGGGCAAGATAGTCAACACCCTGGGTGATTACCCGGAGGCGGTGCGCCAGACAGCAAAAGAAGAAAATGTTGCTGTCATCGACCTGAACGCCATGAGCAAGGAGTTTTATGAAGCCATGGGCCCTGAAAAGTCCAAGAAAGCTTTTGTACACTTTCCAAGCGGCACTTTCCCGGGTCAGGAAAAAGAGTTGAAGGATGACACCCACTTTAGTGCGTATGGGGCCTATCAACTTGCCAGGGGCATTGTGGAGGGCATCAAAAAGAACAACTTAAAGCTGGCAGATTATCTGCGGGACGACGTGAAGCCATTTGATCCGGCTAACCCGGATCCGGTGGACAACTGGCAGCTCCCGCAAAGTCCTGATGTAACGGCAGTGAAGCCAGACGGTAGCTAAAATTCACCATGATGAACAGAATCAAAAATATACTCTTCTTGAGCTTCTTCCTTTCGCTGGCTCTGACGCAGGCTACTGCCCAGCGGCAACTGGAATACCTTAACCGTGGCGTGGTGGCTGTTTATACAGGTGCTGATTCTGTGTTTGTGAGCTGGCGCCTGCTTGGAACAGAACCAGAAGAAACAGCCTTCAACCTGTACCGGAAGACCGGCAATACAAAGCCTGTAAAGCTGAACAAAAAGCCTATCACAGAAAGCACAAACTTTACCGACACAGGTATAAATATCAACCAGGGTCCCTCTTATTTTGTAAGACCGGTGCTGAATAGTAAAGAACAAGCCCCTTCTGAGACCACAACAGTATGGCGCCAGAACTACCTGACAATTCCACTACAGACACCGGAAGGATACTCCCCCAACGACGCTTCTGTAGGCGATCTGAACGGTGACGGGCAATATGAAGTTATCGTCCACATGACAGGCAGAAGCCGCGACACACCTGCCAAAGGCTTCACAGACGAACCCATTTTTCATGCTTATACCCTGGATGGCAAACTGCTCTGGAAGATAAACCTGGGCAAGAACATCAGGGAAGGCGCGCACTACACACAGTTTATTGTGGTCGACATGGACGGAGACGGCATTGCCGAGTTTGCCTGCAAAACTGCCGACGGAACTGTAGACGGTTTAGGAAAAGTAATTGGCGATGCCTCGAAAGACTGGCGCGATAAAAACGGGAAAATCCTGCAGGGCCCGGAATACTTTACTGTGTTTGATGGAAGAACCGGTGCCGCGCTTGCCACCGCCGACTTTATACCCGGCAGGGGAGATTTGTGTGGATGGGGCGGCGTAGGCGGCAACAGTGGCAACGACTGCGATGGCAACCGGGTAGATCGTTTCCTGGCCGGAGCCGCTTACCTCGACGGCAAACTGCCCAGTGTGCTGATGGCTCGCGGCTACTACGGCCGATCAGTAATTGCTGCCTGGGACTGGCGCGATGGCAAGCTAACTTCCCGCTGGGTGTTTGACTCAGAAGACGGTGAAAATCCCTTTTCCGGCCAGGGCAATCATAGCCTGAGCGTAAATGATATAGACAGGGACGGCAAGGACGAAATAGTTTACGGTGCGATGGCGGTAGATGACAATGGCAAGGGCCTCTACACCACCGGCCTCCGCCACGGCGACGCCTTGCACGTAAGTCAGCTTGACCCGGCTAACCCGGACCAACTTGCATGGGGCATCCATGAAAACGAGACAAACGCAACCGGCTACGGCGTAGCGCTCTATAATGCCCGGACAGGAGAAATTATCTGGGGAGGCGAAGAAGGGAAAGACGTAGGCCGCGGCCTGGCTGCCGACATCGACCCCCGCAACCCGGGATCCGAAATGTGGTGGAACGGCAATAAGGGTTTGTATAATGTTAAAGGTGAGAAAATAGGCCAAAACCCCTCTTCAACCAACTTCGCCATCTGGTGGGACGGTGACCTGCTGCGGGAGCTCCTTAACAGCAACTATATTGATAAATGGGATTATGAGCAGGAGCAACAGGTGCGGTTACTTACAGCGGATGGGGCCACCTCAAACAACGGCACCAAAGCAACACCCGCCTTAAGCGCAGACTTGTTTGGCGACTGGCGCGAGGAAGTAATCTTCAGAACAGAAGACAACCAAAGCCTGCGCATCTATACCACCACCATTCCCACTAACCACCGCCTGTACACCCTCATGCACGACCCGCAGTACCGTATGAGCATTACGTGGCAGAACGTCGGTTATAACCAGCCGCCGCATACCAGTTTCTACCTGGGCCATGGTATGCAAAAGCCGCCTCGTCCGAATATTGTCGTTCCGAATAATGGTGGTGCAAAAACGGGAACCTCTAAGCGTTAGCCATCAGTCCTGGCGCCGGTATCCAACTGGTGACGCACAGTGGGTGCGAGTCCCTAGACTCGCTGGCGCTTACCGGGTCAAACCACCCCTACCCCTCCTTGTCCAAGAAGGGGAGTCTGCTTTTTCATTTCGCCAAGGGCTTTTTCCATTGCTACATTTCTTTCTGATAATTGCCAGCACAAAGTGAAGCTGTTTCCAGTCTTTGGGTTGAGCGCCTTGTAAATGTTGCGGTGCTGAACGCAGTGAGGCAGCCGGAGCAGAGCAGAGGCAGCTTCAGTTACACAGCGCGATTCCCAAAGACGAGGCCTCTCGGCCTAGAGAGCACAGACGAAGCCACGGAGAAGGTGACAAGTGAGTCGCTGGATAAACAGGTACAACGGCAGCTTAGACACACCTCACATTAAGCTCTGGCATGTAACTAAGCCTATGAAAGACTATTTTACTTACAGCTTTTGAAAGGCTATTGCAGTAGAATAAAAAAGCTACCAATTACAAGCCTGCGCCAGTGAGAAGTCAACTATAGCCCCTTCTATAGCCCCTTCGGATGCAACGGCACCATCATGATATCACTATCGGTTAGCATACTGGAATTAAACAGCACCCATTTCCCATCCGGACTGATGGACTGATGGGCGTGCGCCTGGCTTGAAAACGGACTTTTAGTATTCGGGCGATGGCCGGTCGTAAGTAAAGTTGCATCTCCCGTTTCTATATTTATCCGGTAGATGTTCCCGTCAAAAGAATCGCCTACGGCCCATTTTAAATCCTGTGTACCTGCAGAATGCCAGTAGCCGCCAAGCTCTTTTGCCTGTCCCAATCGTTTGGCGACTTCATTGGTGCGGATATTAAATAAGACAATACCTGTAGGATTCTTTCTCAGCCGGTCAATGTGGCCCATCAGGTTGAAAAGTACATGGTCGGGACCAGCAAACACTTCATGTGTCACCCACTCATCGGCCTTTTCTTTGTACACTGGCCGGTTGGTCACTTTACCTTTTTTGTCAACACTCAATACCCACATCCGCTGCGGCGCATCGCCACCTGTTTCCCAGCAGTACATCATTTCACCTGATACAAAAGGGTTCGCCTGGAAATGGCCAGTCCTGAAAGGCACCTCTACCAGCTTTGTTGTTTTGTTACTGTCAAAGTCTACACTATAGATAGCTGAACGATCATCTTCTGCCCTTGTCGAAAAGAAAATCCTTTTGTCATTTACATCCAGGCACGTCCCGCCTGGTTGCAGGTTTTCAGGAATGGTGGCGACTACCTTTTCGTAGCTGGCTGGCTCCTTTACCTTTCCCTGTTTGCTGTCGGAGAGTAATTTTTCCAGGTTCAGTTCGATTACCTCATTATCACGAATCCGGAAGGCTACATTTCTTCTATGACCTAAAAGAAGGTCGCCCCGGTTGTTTCCTGTCGTCACCTGCACAATCTCGTAGTTATCCATGGAGATGGCGTAATACTGGCGGACTCTTTGCGGCGTTTTGTCGCTGGCAAAGGTAACATTGCCACCTGCTGCCGTATTCCGGTTCGAACTGAACACAATGTGCTTTCCATCTGCCGTCCAGTTGGGGTGGTCCTGGTAAATCTTGGAACTGCTGTGCCTGGACGTGGTCAAGGCAGTAACCTGAACACCTGTTACAGGATCCGTAATGGTTAGAGC
Source organism: Pontibacter toksunensis (assembly GCF_042686245.1). Classification (NCBI taxonomy): domain Bacteria; kingdom Pseudomonadati; phylum Bacteroidota; class Cytophagia; order Cytophagales; family Hymenobacteraceae; genus Pontibacter; species Pontibacter toksunensis. Next base: position 22,420 of record NZ_JBHUOX010000033.1, read on the forward strand.
CTCCGAAGGAAAGCGCTGCCCGAAGATATCGGTCCCCGCCATGTCAAAGGTTTTGTCTACATGCGCCCTGTCGGAGTAGTCGACCCCCTCCACAATTTGGGCGTAGGAAGCCGGAATAAGACACAGGACACAAATACCAATTAATAAAAAACGAGCGTTATTCTGCACCGGAGCGCATGGTAAATCTCGCTTCCACATTTTTAACCAGGAACAGCTCATTTATATATTTTCAGATGTAAAACTTTCTTTTTCGCTACTATTATCCAGCCTCTACTCTGCCAGTTCAAAGTGTAATATAGCCCTACCAAAAAGGAGAAGTATCCTGTGGTATAGGGTACCGCTGCAAAATGCAGTTTTATTGGTAAAAGAAATGGTCCATACTTTCATCTGCAGGTTGATTGCAGGATAGTGCAGGACAGGGAATTGAACAGAGCAAGCTATATTTAAACTTAGAGCTTGCTACACCTTCGCCTGTTTTTAAACTGATTGCTGATTTACTACCTGTTCCATGAAAAACAGAAATATTTATTTCCTGCTTTTATTACCCTTCATTGCGTTAGTTTTTGCAGCCTTTCAGGCGAAGCCTGTAAAAGACGAACTGCCAAAACTGGCGTGGCTGAAGGAAGTGGGCGCGAAGAGAATGCCTACCAAGAAAAAAGTATATGAGGTGACAAAGTATGGCGCTCTGAACGACGGAAAGACACTTAACACCAAAGCCATTCAGGCAGCCATAGATGCCTGTGCAGCCAAAGGTGGTGGCATTGTCACGTTTAAGCCGGGTGATTACCTCACAGGCTCTATTTACCTGAAGAAAGGGGTGCACCTGCGCATAGATGAGGGCGTTCAGATTTTAGGAAGCCAGAACCTGGCGGATTACCCGGAGATAGACACCCGTGTGGCGGGCATTGAAATGAGATGGCCCTCGGCGCTTATCAATGTGCTGGACCAGGAAAATGTAGCTATTTCGGGTAAAGGAATCGTGCATGCCCAAGGGAAGCCGTTCTGGGACCTGTACTGGAACATGCGCAAGGAGTATGAACCGAAAGGGCTGCGTTGGATCGTAGACTACGATGCCAAACGTCCGCGCACACTGCTGGTTTCGGAGTCTTCGGATGTAACCATCAAAGACATCACCATGAAGCAAGCCGGCTTCTGGACCATCCATATCCTGTATTCAAACCATATTACCGTAGACGGCGTGGTAATACAAAACAACATTGACGGGCACGGCCCCAGCACCGACGGCATTGACATTGATTCTTCTTCTTACATACTCGTGCAGAACAGCGACATCGACTGCAACGACGACAACTTCTGCCTGAAGGCGGGCCGTGACTGGGATGGCCTGCGGGTGAACCGCCCTACAGAGTATGTGCTAATCCGCGACTGCATTTCCCGCGCAGGAGGTGGACTTATCACCTTTGGCAGCGAAACCTCCGGCGGCATCCGGCATGTACTGGCGCATAACCTGAAAGCCAAAGGAACCGGTGTGGGGATACGCTTTAAGTCGGCTACCACGAGAGGCGGCACAGTAGAAAACATTTACATGCAGGACATCGAGATGAATGGTGTGGGTACCCCGATTGAGGTGTCGATGAACTGGAACCCGAGTTACAGCTACTCTACTTTACCGGAAGGCTATTCTTATGAAACCATTCCGCAACACTGGAAAACGATGCTGCAGAAAGTAGAGCCGGAAGAGCGGGGCATTCCTAAATTCAAAGATGTTTATATCTCCGACATTAAAGTTAATGATGCTAAAAAGGCACTTTCTGCTGCTGGAATTCCGCAGTCTTCCATAGAGAACTTCCACCTGAATGATATTGAAATAGAAGCCAAAACAGCCGGTGAAATCTCTTATGCAAAAGACTGGACCTTTGATGATGTGGACATCGACACGGAAGATGACAGCGAGATTGAAATCCAGAACAGCACGAATGTAAATCTCTAAAACCTAGTATGACTGTCCTATTACGTCCATTCTCCAGTAAAAAGACTCTTTTGTAATAAGTACTCGTCTGTCGACATGCGCCAGTAACATTTGCTATAAACCCACAGATAAAGAAAAAGCCTGTGACTCTAGGATGGTCCAGGCTCTTTTCAGGTTATGTATGAAAATTTATTTTTGAACAGCTTATACTGCTGCCTATCTCCTTTGTGTTTAAATGTTGATGAGTTACGACTAACCTTCAGCTTTCCACCTGTTCTGAAGCTGCTATCAGCTTCTCTCTGCTCCAGTTCTCTGTCTATCTGGCCATAATCCTGAAGGTTACCACTTTCTTATAGAAAGCCTGATATACAACGTTTGCATACAATTTATTTAACTATTTCCCTTCACCTATCCTGCTGTATCCTGCTAGCACAAACAGAAGCTATTCCTTCCCCCGCAAACACTGCATTCTATAACTTTAATCGTGCTTATTCTTGTGTAAGTAATTTCATAAAAGGCATAAACATAAAGAGCATTCCTTTAGATGCTCTCTCTTCTCCAGCTTTCCTAGTGTTGAGGTGGCGCTATTTATTCAACTCCAGGCTGGCTAAAACGAACGGTCCTGTTCCCTTCGGATCGTTTGTCCGGATGAGCTCGTTTACGTAGTACTCATAAGAGCCGCTACGATACGGTTCGCCTCCCAAGCCTGCAACTGCACATACTTTATGGAGCAGCACTTCACCGTCCGGCTTCACCTCAATCATGTTATCGATAATTCCCTTAAAGCCTTTCTCTGCTACTTTCCTATACTGCTTGTCGATGTAGCCCTTGTTCGCTCCTTTCGCCAGCGCATAAACAAACATGCTGGAGGCAGATGCTTCCAGGTAATTGCCTTCTCGCGCGCCCTGGTCTACCACCTGGTACCACAGCCCTGTTTTCGGATCCTGATACTTTTGCAGTGCCGGTGCCAGGCGTTGCAGGATGCCTATTATCTCCTTCCGCTTCGGGTGGTCCTGCGGGAAGTAATCGAGCGCATCTACAATAGCCATGGCATACCATCCCATTGCCCTGCCCCAGAAATGAGGAGAAGTACCTGTCTGCGGATTTGCCCATTGTTGAAACCTGCTCTCGTCCCAACCATGGTAGAGCAATCCTGTCTTAGGGTCTCTGGTATGTTTCTCCAGGAGGATCAACTGCGTTGCCACGTCATCAAAGGCCGTTTTATCGCCGTAGGTTTTGCCGTACTGTGCCAGAAAAGGTGCTGCCATGTAAGCGCCATCCAGCCACATTTGCCAGGGGTAGCGCAGCTTGTGCCAAAAGCCTCCATCCGTAGTGCGTGGCTGCCACTTCATCTGGTGCCGCAGCGTCTCGATGGCAGTTTTGTATCTTTCGTCCTTCGTCTGCTCATATAGGTTAAAGAGTATTTTGCCTGAGTTGACCATATCGATATTAAAAGAGGCGGCATCATACGTTTTGATGTTCCCTTTCTCATCGATCATCACATCAGCATAGGCCTTGATGTAGTCCTGGTACTGCTGCTTTGGGTTCTGCTTTCCCATCTCCTCAAAGGCATGCAGCACCAGCCCCTGCGGATAACTCCACACAGGTTGTTTGTTGAACTCTATCATCCACGGCTCCGGATTGTTCTTGATAATGGACAGCGCCATCCGTTCCGACCACTTCAAGGACGTTGGAATATCAGGCTGAGGCTTTGGAGTAACCGCTGTGAGTGTGGTCAGCAAAACCAGGAAAAACAAGGTTACATTAAATGCTCCAGTGCTTTTAAATCTATTTCTCATGATACATCATTTTTTAAATTAAGGCATCTTATGTAGTCCTTCCCACTTCACTTTCCACTTTCCGTTATCCGGAAAACCAGGAGTAGGCTTATCGGGAGCACCATCCCAACCTGCTGCCATCATAGCAACTGCAGTGAGCAGGCCCCCGTTGCCTGGCAGGTAGATACGCAACCGCTCATCCTGATAATTATGCCCGTTCGGGAGGTATGTGTTCTTCTGAGCATCCATAAACAGCGCATCTACTGCTTTTTCGGGAGCACCTAAACGCGCCGCACTCATGGCCATCATTGGGTAATCCCAACCCCAGGTAGTGTCCCATTGCCACTTGTTCAGAATCTCATTGTAAGTGTTCCTCATGATGGCGGTGTCTATTTTCTCGCTGAGTGGCAGGAACCCGTAAGCGCCTACCACTACCGGGTGGTCGCGGCGGTAAAAGTCCTCCTGGTAAGCTTGCGGATGGGTGGCACTGGGTAAATAAAGGCCATCTTTTACAGCCAGCGGTGCCAGTTTATCTATAACAGCCTGCCACTTTTCATCTGTTGGCAAGCCCAATCGCTTTCGCCACTCCTGCGCCACAGACAACCCGTAATGCCAGTAGGACAGCTCAAAAGGAGGATCATTGGTCTCTTCAGCAGGAAACAATTCCTGTGCTGGTATCAGGGGTGCGTTTAAATGGTACTTCTGGTCTTTCTGATTATAAGTAGGGAAAGAGGCCATAAAATTGGCCGTCTCAAAAACCAGTTCTTTATACTTTTCTAGTGTCTCCTTTGTAGGGTGCTGGCGGTACACCAACTCCGAGAAGTAGATAATGTGTGGCTGTTGCCAGATAAGATAGGGGCCGATGCTGGACGGGCTTTCGTTGCCGTAAGGGTCCGTCATCTTCTGCCACCTTACCCCCTCATAGCCCTGCCATTTGGCAGTAGCCCTGGCTTTCGGCATCACTTTCTTATACCAGGGCAGGCTTTTCTCCAGCAGGTTCAGCCTGTCCCATAACGCAAAATGCACTCCGTGCCACCAGTGCATTTCCAGGTGCGGCTTGCCGTACCAACTATTCATGGTAAGTCCGGTTTCCTGTGGCGGCAAGTCTCCTGTACACTGTATTTTGGTAAGGTACTGCGATAAAACCACGCGCCGCTCCAACTCCTTTGCTCTGGGGTCAGTGGAACCGGAAAAATCCACGGCTCCTCCCTCTGTCCAGTACTTGTCCCAGGTGGTCTCGCTGCTGGTTTTAGTTGCCTGAAAGTCAGGTACCTCATTTGCCGGATTCTGGCTGAACAGCACACTAAATTCTATTTGCTCCTGGTCCGCTGACGGTGTCAGTTCAAAGACATGCTTTTCCTTTTCAGAGAACTGTGCCGCTTCATCCCAACGTACATTAGTGTAGTAGACCGTACTGTCCAGCTGTCGTTTCAGCTGCACCTGGTTAGCGCCGGCCTCCGACAGGGAGAGCGTGGTGGTGTGTTTGTCCTGATCTTCCCAGTTGTAGCCCGGGCACACATGGCAGGTGGCACCGTAAGGGAACTTCAATGTAACTTTAAGTCTTTTTTGAGCGATGAGCGGAGAGGTGATACGTGCTGCAATTCCATCTCTTCCTTGGTGGCTGTAGAGTTCTACTGTTACGGGCGTGCCCTCTACTTCATACCTGCTCTCTATCTTTCCTGTCCACAGGTCCAGTTTCTGGTTGATATGCTGCAGTTCCTGAACCTCGGCCTGCTCCCCGTTTTCTTTCAGCAGCACCAGCCCTATAATTCCCAGGTGCAGCCTGTGCGGATTAGTGCGCAGCCAGTTCATGGCATCTACTTTCCGGCCGCTTCCTTTGTGCTGCACCGGGAAAGGAATAACCCTGCCATTTGCGGCCGTGTCGTACTGCGCCACATCCTCTAAAGTATAGTTCTGGTCCGTGGGAATTGTATGCCAGCCCCATTGCGACTGCGTGCCCAAAGACACCCCGTTTTCGTAGTGCTCCGGATAGCTCTGCAGCCCCGACACATCCACGGTATAGGCAAAATCCCCGTTCCCGACAGACAAGGAGGCCAGCGTGTCTGGGGCAGCCAGGGTAATATTGTGCCGGCTTACAAGTGCGTGCCGGTCTATTCTTTCGGGCGCGGTGCCTGTTGTGCTGTCGGATGTGCTGCAACCGAACAGGAGTGCCAGTGCTGCGAAAGCAGCATGCTTGCCAATTTTATACAAAGAAAATTCTGGAGCGTTATTGTTCATAAACTTATGCTAACTATTGCAACCGCAATACGGTGCTGGTTATGTGCCAAACTGAAAAAAAGAGCAACCCAAATATACCCGGGTTGCTCTTCCACTTCATTCACTTTCTTACATACTTACAAACTGCGGTATTAATAGCCCGGATTCTGAGCTGCATCTCCTTCGTTCAGGATCAGCGCACGGGAAGGTATTGGTCTTAAGAGTTTGTACTCTCCACCTGTACCCAGGAAAGGATCGATTCCTGCATCATACCATTCCCTGATATCCCGGTTATACAACCTGGTTCGCTCCATCAGAGTACCGGTACGTTTCAGGTCGAACCATCGGTGGTACTCACCGGCAAGTTCTCTGGCTCTTTCATCCAGGATGAAATCTATATCCACATCTCCTGCCGAAATAAGCATTTCATCTTCTGCACCCGGTTCAGCTGCTCTTCTTCTCACTTCATTGATTCTTTCAGCTGCAGTGGCCAGATCTCCCAGTTTAAAGTAGGCTTCTGCTGCAATCAGGTAAGTTTCTGCCAGTCGGGCTAAATAGATATCCCTGGTGCTTCCATTTGGTGAGAACTGAGCCTGTGGATCATCAAACTTCTTAACAGGTGGTGTGGCATTATCAGCCGCGGTACTTGGAGAAGCTTCCCAGATGGGAGAATAGGGAATAACCGTTGCGTTCATCCGGTTTGCCGGGTCAGCTGCTCTCCAGGCTGCTATGGCCTCCGGGCTGGATGCCCACTTGGGAGCATAGTAGAACTTAACACCCAGTTCATCCCTTTCACCCGCTCTATCATAATAATCATAGTACCTGTCGTACCGGGTTATCATGAAAGTGGCATCAAAGCGGGCATCATTTTCAGAAAACACGTCGAACAGATACATAGTTGGCATGAGCATGTAAGCCCGGTAAGGGTAACCTTCTGTAGCACCCTGGCCACCCATATAAGGGCCATACCAGTAGGCCTGCGTGTGCCCGCTTGTAGGGCTTGAAATTGAACCCGCATCGTATTGTATAGCAAAGAGTATTTCCGGGTTATCTTCATTGCCAGGAAAAAACACCTGCTCGAACGCAAGATTCAGCGACTGACCGTTTATCGCTGCATCAGCCAGTGTTGCTGCTTTCTGAAAGTCATCGGCAGAACCAAAATCCTCATAGCCACGCGTCAGGTGCACCTTTGCCAGAAAATGGCGGATAACCCGCTTCGATACACGGCCGGTTTCGCTCGCCGCTTCCGGAACCAGTTCCAGGGCTTCATTCATTTCGTTTATGATGAAGCTGTAGACCTCCTCTGCTGAATTCCGCTCAAACTGCACAACAGGCTCGCTAAACCGTTCGGTCACTATACTTACTCCGCCAAAATTCTGCACTAAAAGAAAGTAGTAATAGGCTCGCAGGAACTGCACCTCCCCTTTTCGGGTCTGCAGGTTGTCAGTCTCTTCCGTTTTATCGTTAAAGTACAGCGCATTATTAGTCACCTGGATAGCCTGGTATGTGTTGCGGTAGAAATCCTCTACGTCTTCCTCCTCCGGGGTCAGGTTCCTGTACTCACTGATTCCCGGTGGTTGCAATCCTCTTCCTTCCACAAACAAGTCCGTACCGGCAGAGAAAATCCAGGGCTCGCTGTATACATTACGCAATGTCGAGTAGGATGCGTTTACAAGGGTCTCGTACCCCTCTTCCGTCTGGAAATATTCATCGGCAACTACATTCGATTTGTTTACTTCTTCCAGATAATCATCACAACCAGTAGATAGCAGAAAGACGACCAGCAGGCTTAGTATATTTATTTTATTTAACTTCTTCATCTTGCTCTAATTAAAATTTAAGATTTACACCGAGCTGATAGGTAATAGAACTCACACCAGTATTCGCTAAGGATTGGCTTGCATATTCCGGATCAAAACCATCGTAATCTGTCCAGACAAAAGGATTTAAAACGTTAGCATATACTCTGAGGCTTTTCATATTAGCCCTTCCTAGCAGGCTGGCTGGTAGCGTATACCCAAGGACAATGTTCTGCACTTTTACGAATGAAGCATCCCTGTAATTACCAACTGCAGACCAGTAAGGTCCAGTGTTGGAGGGTTGAGGAAATTCATTTGAGGCACGAGCCTGTGTCACTTTGTTTTCTGGCATGTAGTAATTAAAGTCCAGTTGCGATCGCCCTCTGCTACTTAAGATAAACTCACGATGAAAAGGACTGTTTACCTGCATGCCTTGTCTGGTGAAAAGCGAAGTTGAAAAGTCAAATGCCTTGTAAGTGAACTGAGTCGAGAAACCACCTGTCCATTTCGGATCTCTCTGCCCAATGATTGCTCTGTCTTCTCCTGCGCTGATCACTCCATCATTGTTCAGGTCCCTTACTCTGGCCTGACCAGGAGATTGTTTATACAGAAGTGCCTCGTCTCGCTGATTTTCCTGCCAGATTCCATCAAAAATATAGGTGTAATTCACATTGATTGGTTCACCTATAAACCATGCATTCCCCGGCAGGTCTTCTCTTTTATCCAGAAGCTCTTCAATGGCATTCTTATTTCTCGCAAAGTTGAAAGTTGTCGTCCAGGTAAAGTCTCCTGTAGCAACATTGACAGTTCTTAAAGACAACTCCACTCCTTTGTTACTTACTGAGCCTACGTTATCCACAATGTTTTCCCAGCCTGTTTCTAAAGGAAGATCTCTTTCCATGATGACACCTTCAGAGAGTTTGTCATAAACATCTATTGAACCAGAAACACGGCCCTGGAATAAGGCATAATCTATCCCGAAGTTATATTCCCTGGCCCTTTCCCAGGTTAATGTTCTGTTTGCTAACCTATTAGGAGCATAACCTAAGGCAAGTGCACCGCCAAAGTCATAGAAATAAGGGTCACTTAAGATAGCCTGTGTTCCATAGGGGTCAATATTACTGTTGTTACCAGCAACACCGGCACTTATCCTTGCTTTCAGGTCGTATATAAAAGGTATGTTTCGCATGAAGTTTTCTTCAGAAACTCTCCAACCCAGTGCTATAGATGGGAAAGATGACCATTTATGTCCTTCAGATAACCTGGAAGCCCCATCCCAACGATTTGCAACGGTAACGAGATACTTGTCTTTGAAGGAGTAGTTTACCCTTGCCATAAACGATGTTAATGACCACTGTTCAAAATAGCTATCAGCAACTTCCCTGTTCGTTGACGATCCCAGGTTGTAATAGGAAGAATTGAAAGGCAGGTCATTGACACGAATTCCATTCCCTTCACTTCGTGACTGCTGGATGCTGTGGAGTCCTGTAAATGTAAAATTATGGTCTTTGATAGTCTTCCTAGCTGTTATCAGGTTATCCAGGATATAGCTAAAATTCTCATCCCTATCCATCTGGCCGGCAGGCAATCTTCCACCTCTCGACTCGGTTTGTGAGCCCCAGTAACGGCCCTGCCTTTGAAAGTTAACACTTGGAGAAAATGTAGAGCGGAGGTCAATCCAGTCTACAGGTGAATACTGGAGGTACAGATTTCCAACTCCAAAAACACGGCGTGTATTATTCTCTGAATTTGCGTTATCCAGTAGTGGATTAACTGAGCTTGTAAAGCTTGTTACTGTTCCGTTTTCTCCAGGTATCTGACCAGGGCGAAATGCTAAGTTTCCTTCGGCATCATAAGGAGAAACCAATGGAGCCATCCGGAAAGCATTTGTTACAGCCAGGTCACTACCACGTTCTGTCTCACTTAATGCGAAGTTAAGACTTGCTCCGGCAGCCCATTTTTCAGTTAGTTTATGATCTATGCTGGCTTTAAAGTTATACCTGTCAAAAGACTCGTTGATAAGGTTTCCTTCCTCATTCTGATAACCGGCTCCTATCACATACTGCATATTGTTACTGCTGGTGCCAGACACAGAAAGCCAGTGATTCATCTGCGTGCCTGTTTGTAGAACGAGGTCCCGCCAGTCTGTGTACTCCCCATTCTCTACACGCCGGGTTAGTGTAGGGTTATTTTCCAAGCCTACCAGCCTGTCTATGGTCTGGTCGTAATTATCTCTCCCCGCTATCAGTTCCGGGGTTATGTAGGAATTTAACCTGTACTCCCACCATTCAGCCCCGCTGAAGAAGTCAGGCATTCTGGCTACCTGGCGCACACCATAGTAACCATCATAAGAGATTGTGGCACCACCTTTTACACCCGTACCTTGTTTTGTGGTAACTATAACTACTCCATTAGAGCCTCTTGAACCATAAATAGCCGTAGAAGCCGCATCTTTGAGCACATCCAGTTTTGCAATGTCCTGTGGGTTCAGGAAGTTGATATCCGGCACAATCACACCGTCTACCACATACAACGGTTGTCCGCCGGCTAAGGAGTTCTGGCCCCGTATCTGCACGTTATAACCTGCACCAGCACGCCCCGAGCTGGCCGCGATATCGACACCTGCCACTTGTCCCTGAACTGCCTGTATCGGACTAACGGTGCCTCTTTCAGCAACGGCTTCACCTTCTACACTGGCTACTGCCACTACAACATCGGCTTTCCGCTGCGTACCATAACCTGTTACCACTACCTCTTCCAGTGCCTTCGCATCCGGCTTCAGCGATACATTGATCGTGGATTGGTTATTTACGGCAACTTCTTGGTTCGAGTATCCTATGTAAGAGAACAGCAAAACGGCATTATTATCCGGAACTGCAATGGTGAAACTGCCATCCATATCTGTGCTGGTTCCTCTGGAAGTGCCTTTTACCTGAACCGTTACGCCCGGTAAACCTTCTCCGTCCTCACCCGTCACCTTACCGCGCACCGTAACATCTGCCTGCCTGTTTTTTTTCAAGCCATTGTCCTTGAAGTCAGCGCCTGATGCGAATAAAACAGGGCTTACCTGTTTCTGATTTGCGCTGGTATGCCGTGGTGCCACAGGCGGTTTTGCCTCCGCATGGGCAGCAGGAATGCCAAGCCCAAACAGCGGCCACACCCATAAGAAATAGCGCGCACAATAGAGATTCTTTTTCATAAGCATAAACTTTGCGTTTTAAATAGCTGACGTATCAAGTTGATGATGGATTTCAGGATGTTCTCTTGTTTATTCTTTTCAACTAAAGCATGCAAGGAATTTATTCAGGCGGCTTCACCGGTTGCACAAGTTATTTCTACAAATAATTATAAATTCAATTCTGCATTACCACAACTACTTTTCACTACTTTAAGCAGATACTGCCTTTGAAAAGCGCAATCGATTGCGCAACTCCTTAAAAGAGAAGAGATGCTCACACATCTCCGTTACACGCTTTATAGATATAAAGGAACCTGTTTTTTACTTTCTTTATGTATAGAAATATAGGAAAGCGTTTAATCACTTCCAAAAGTTATTTATAATATTTTTCCAGAAAGTATAAATTCAGGGTGTTAAGAATGTTTTAGCTGTATTATTTGCGCAACCGATTACCTTAGTTTTGGTCTTTCCGAAACGCATCTCACACTCCGAAAATATTCGGCATGCCTACCTGTTTCTGTCCAAGATTTGGCAACATCAAATCAATTGAGGTTAGGAGGAGGAACTTCAAGGCACCTTCGCTGGTGTATTTGGATGAGACGATGAGCCTCAGAAGGCTACCTTCTCAAGGCTTCAGACTGACAACGCGTTTCTGGTTAGTACTGTACTACTGTCAGTTTTATCCTATTACAGTGTATCATAAGCATAGTTCAGGATTTAGTTAGCAGGCTGCACATTATTGTCATCTGACAAGGCTGTTCTCTCGAGACCAACGAAGCATGCTGAACTCGTACTTCTGTAAATCAATTTTTATTTCGTTGCTGTTACCTACAGGAAATCACGGGCGGCAATAACGCCAGTAGCCGGCAGTGATTTCAAACTGCCGGCTACTGGCGCCCTTTTCTCACAGCACTGTTATAACGAACTGGATACTTTACCAGCGGAGGTGCTGTAGGGGGTAATCGTGACCGGGCCAAGCAAACCCGATGGCATGGGCTTCCATACCGAAGCATCAAAAGGTTTGTAATCTATGTTCACGAAATTTATCTCGTGGTATTTCCGCCATTCAATCTTCTTCTGGTCCATGTCCCGGATGCGGTTGGCCATCAAATTTGCCACCTCTATTTTCAGCGTGTTCTTTCCTGGCTTCAAATACTGGCCAACTCTTGCCTCGAACGGGATGCTGTTGAGGATGCCAACTTCCTGCCCGTTTAGCCAGACACGCGCGCTTTCACTCACCTTACCTAAATCCAGCACATAGGCTTCTGCGTTTTTAGCAGGCATGTTAAAGGTGATGGTGTATTCACCAGTACCTGAAAAGGCTTCCGCTTCTTTGTCTCCTAGCTCGGTCCAGGACTTCAGCTGGTTCAGTTTCTGGTCGGCAGGCAACTCAGGTCCACCCTTTGCAAAGCGCAATGCCCACTCGCCTTTTACTTCTATTGGTGCTCCGGCGTTTTCCAGGTACTGCCAGGCTACAAGCCCTGGTGCCGGGCCTGATGTCGCTTTCAGGATAAGCGATTCCCCCGGCTTCATCTGTACCCGTACGTTCGTCTTATTGTTTGCCGTAGTGGCCATCGCCAGTCCGGTGTTGCCGCTTTGCGGGTCCATCAGCACAACAGATTGAGCTGCCAGATTTAAAGGGACAGTTGTGTCGATGGCTTTGGGAGTATGGTTGACGAGGTAGTAGTATTTGCCATCGTTTATCTGGCGCCGGGTAAACTTTAGGCCGGTATCGCTTAGAGCCTCCCGCTGAATTCCCTTGTACTCCAGTGCCTTTTGGACATCCCTGGCAAGCAGAAGCTCCCCTTCACCCGTTTTCATTTGCCTGATGCCGTTGCCAGCATCCGTAAAGGTAAGCAAAGCCTTCAACTGCTTCAGCTTTTCTCTTCTCTCCTCCAGGTTGTTCAGGCCCGGCACATCGTCAGGCAGTTCTTCCACAATAACGGTAGCGCCTTCTTTGGCCAGTTCCATCACTCTTTCTAACGTCTCCACCGGCATGTGTTTGCTCTGCGGAATGATGAGTACTTTATGTGCGGGAGCCGCTGCCGCTGTCATGATATTTCCCTCCTCTACGCTGGCTTCCTGCAGCATTTTGTCAGATATAAAGTCTAGGGAATAACCTGCTTTCATCAGTTGCTTTGACTGTTTATAAAACTGCGTAGGGTGAAGCCACTCGTCAATATCATGTACTTTTATCATCATTTCCATGCCTTCCGGCTTGCTCCAGACATCATAGATAGGCCAGTACACCAGCAATTCATTGTCTGCCTTACCTGACTGCAACACAGACTGCACCCGCGTGATGTAGTTGTTAAACCCGCTGAACTGCGGCCATAAGCTGTTGGCTGGCGTCAGGTTGAGTGAGGCATAAAACAGCCAGCCCGGCCATGCCACATCTTCCGGAGAGTAGGTAACCCCATGGTAGAACACATGATTCACGCCGGAAAGAAACACCTGCTCTACCTCCGGCTTCATCTGGGAATATGAGGTTTTGAAATGCTCCCCGAGCCAGGTAAAGGTTTCGCTCGAAACAAGGTTCTTACCAGTAAGGTGCGCAGCCGAAGAGGCAAACTTGAGCATGATCGGGTCCGGATCTACATTGCGCACATCGGCACTGTCGCGGCGCAAGCCGGGAATCGGAAAATAGCTGGAGCCGAAGGTTTCGCATTCCGGAATGTCTACGGCGGCGTAAAGGTCGAGCAGGTTACCCGGTGAGCCATGCGCCTGGTTTTTTGTGATGCTGTTGCGCTCATGCGCCCACTTGTTCCAGGGCTCGTAGAAGTTGTCAAGCAACATCTCTCCCATGGTTTCGCGGTAATCGGACTTCAGGCGGGCAACTATCTCTGTGTGCTCCTCGCTTACCAGTTCCCGCAGGTACCTGCGCAAATCATACCCTCTGCGCTTCTCGAACTCCTCAAAAAACTCCGCTGACCAATCGGCGCCGTATACTTCATAGCTGTCATTGTAGAAGGCCCTTACGCCATAGTTCTTATCGCCAAACGCCTTTGTAAAGTGCTCCAGGTAACTGTCCACTGCCTCCTCTGACAGGTGGTTCAGGGTATAGCCCACACCTCCGGGAGCCGCCCGTTTTACCATCTGCCGCGTCCTCCCGTTAAAGGCAGCGTATAGTGTCCAGTTACCGGTTTTCGGAGCCCAGTTCAGTTTCCCGTCAGGGCCTACTTTATCGGTTATGTTTTGAATTTCGCCTTTGCCGCTGTAAGCCATCACCGCCTGTAGCGAGGTTCCTACCTCCTGCTGCTTCGGGTCCTTTACAATTATTTTCTCCTTCAGCGCTTGTCCGCCTTTCAAATTATAGGTTTGCACAATGAGCCTGGAAGCAGCATGCTCCGGTTTTACCTGCGGGCCACCAAATGGCCAGCCTGTTCCCTGCGTCATGTCTACTGCCATCCCCGCCTCGCCGGCGTTCTCCACTGTGTAATTGAGGATGTTCATCCACTGCGGAGAAAGAAAATCGATGTACCGGCTTTCGTGGCCCATGGCTCCATAGATGGGGGCTATTTCTACGCCACCTAAACCTGCCGTCGCATACTCATCCAGCAGCCTGTCGATGTTCTTTTCATCTACAGCGCTGCCCATCCACCACCAGCGGGTCCAGGGGCGGGTCTCTTTTTTCACTTCCGGCCACACCGCGGCATTCTGTGCCTGCATGGTACTTGCTGCTGTATTTGCTACAGCATCCGATGCCTGTGGCTGGCGGCAGTTGGTTAAGATGGTGCTGCACAAAAGAAGCGCAGGAAGCAATTTTAGTTTATGCATCATAAAACACATTAAATCATTTTGTTTGGCTCTTCTCTCTGCCATTTTTATGTTCACTGGTCATAGCCGAAGCCTGTACGGTTTTCACTGTTAAAAGCAGCGCTTCCGCTACTCATCCAGCAATAGTCCCAGCGGGACGAACTGTTATTCTTTCAACAGTTCGTCCCGCTGGGACTAAGGCCAGTGTAGAGCTTTTGCGAAATACTTCTTGTTCATGCGCAATCTTCCTTTTACTCCAGATAAAACACCTCTTTTAAAGGAACGCTTACCGGGGAATTGTCCGGGTTGATCTCCATGATGTCGGCCATGTAGGCCCACCACTTCTGCACAATGGCTGTACTTCCTAAATCCTGCGATGAGGCGCCGTTTTGCTTTTGCACGGCAAAGAGCGTGTTCGTTTCTTCGTCCAGGAAAATAGAATAATCGCTCACTCCGGCCTCTTTTATAAGCTGCGCCAGCTCCGGCCATATTTCATCATGGCGCTTTTTATATTCAGCCTCGTATCCGGGCTTCAACTTCATTTTAAAAGCTATACGCTGCATCTGTTTTTAATCTTAAACGTTAAGTTGCCCTGTTTCCTGTGCTAGAGTTAAATTGATTTGGCACAGCGGAAACCGGTATGAAAAAGTGCCGTCTCGCGGGAGGAGGACGTCCGGCCGGCAATACGGTAGTTATGGCAGAAAGTAGAGTCGCACATAAAGGAGCCGCCTTTCAGCAGCTTCATGTCCGGGCTTATGGCTTGTCCACCTTCTGCATACACTTCGGAGGTCCACTGCCATACGTTCCCGCCCATATCTGTAAGGCCGTGACCAGTTTTGCCGAACAGGCCTACAGGAGATGTGTAGGAGTAGCCGTCTTCTGCGGTATTGCTTTCGGGAAACTCCCCCTGCCATACATTTGTCTTGAACTGGCTGTTCTCTACCAGCTTATTTCCCCAGCTATACTGCGTGTTTGTCCTGCCATTGCTGCGGGCTGCATACTCCCATTCATTTTCAGTAGGCAGGCGTTTGCCCGCCCATTTGCTGTAAGCCATGGCATCGTTCCAACTCACCTGGGTTACCGGGTGGTTATCTTCTGCTTTAGGTTTGTCTTTTCCTAAAGGATACTCCCAATAAGCTCCTTTTATAAGTTGCCAGTTCTGCACTTCAGAATCAAAAACCCCGGCATCACCAAACTTCTCTGCATCTGTTTTATACCCTGTTGCCGCTGTAAACTCCCTGAAATCTGCTACGGTAACAGGATGTTTATCGAGCAGAAAGCCTTGTATGGCGATAGCCTTCTTTCCACTCTCCACAGGCTTCAGGTAAGTACCACCCGGAATATACTGCATCCCTTCCGGCACATGTTCCGGTGGATTTTCCTCCTGAGTTGGACCTGTACAGGCCCAGCACGTGATCATTAAACCAAATAACATAACCAAGTTTCTCATTTTCTTTTCCGCTGCCTGTCATATTCTTCCAGCTGTGCAAAAGGCAGTACGTTCGCGCGAGCAGCCCAGGCATCATAAAGCTTTTCCATTTCCTTTACTTTCTTCGGGAGGCGGGCACTCAGGTCATTCAACTCCGATCGGTCTGTTTTCATGTTATAAAGCGCCCACTTGTTTTCCGGATAAATGGAAAGAAGCTTCCAGTCGCCCTGCCTGACCGCCCGGTTGCCTTCGTGCTCAAAGAAGATAGCATCATGCCCCTGCCACTTCTGCCCGTTAAAGAGAGTAGCCATACTGACTCCTTCCAGTGGTTTGATGGTATTTCCTTTGTAAGTTTTAGGGTAAGTTACCCCGGCCAGCTCCAGGCTGGTAGCCATCAGGTCGATAATGTGTGCCGGCTGATGACTGATGCTGCCCGATTTTATTTTTCCCGGGTAATAGGCGATGAACGGTGTAGAAATGCCCCCCTCGTGCTCCCAACGCTTAAACTTGCGGAACGGTGTGTTGCTTACGTTGGCACCTTCATGTTGATAAGCGGTAAAAGAAGTCGGATCGCTGGCAGGCTTCATACTTGCCTCCAGGATTTCAGGTGTAAAGCCCGATCCTTCAATGGCCTCGTAGCTGCCGCCGTTGTCCGACAGGAACATGATGATAGTTTTCTTGTCTTCTCCTGTTTCTTCGAGTTTCTGCCGGAGCCGGCCAATGTTCTGGTCCATGCGATCAACCATGGCGGCATACACTGCCATCTTCTCGTCCCACCTTCTCTTTTCATCTTCTGATAGCGACTCCCAGGCCGGCACGTTCTCATCCCGGGGAGACAGCTTAGTGGCACGGGAGATAATGCCCGTTTCCTGCATGCGCCGGAAACGCTCTTCCCGCATTTTATCCCAGCCTTTCATGTAGCGCCCCCTGTATCTGGCAATGTCTTCCTCCAGGGCGTGCAGGGGCCAGTGCGGCGCGGTATAGGCCAGGTACAAAAAGAATGGCTTGTTCTTGTCTTTCCCTTCTTCTATAAATTTGAGGGCATAGTCGGTATAAGCATCGGTGGCATAAAAGCCCTCCCCGGGTGTGTAAGGTTCATCGTTAAGCGCATAAGTCAGCTTTTGATTGGGACGGTACGGGTGATTGCCAAAATAACTGTTGGCACCGTCCAACAGGCCAAAGTAACGGTCAAAGCCCTGCTTCACCGGCCAGTGCTCTTTGCGGTCATTCAGGTGCCATTTTCCGGTCATGTACGTGCTGTAGCCTCCTTCTTTCAAGGCTTCGGCCATGGTCACGCATTCTTCGTTCAGCATGCCCCGGTAACCGGGCTGCTCTCTTTCATTCACCATATGCCCCACCCCCGCCTGGTGCGGGTATAGCCCTGTGAGCAGTGAAGCGCGTGTGGGGCAGCAGCGGGAGGAGTTGTAGAACTGCGTCATCTTCAGGCCTCCCTCTGCCATTGCGTTAAGATTCGGAGTTTCAATCTCGGAGCCAAAGGAGCCGATATCAGAGTAGCCCATGTCATCAGCTAGGATGATGATGATATTAGGCCGGCTATCCTGTGGAGACAGGCTTAACAAAAGTCCGGTTGCAAAAATCAGCGACAGACTCAGGATGCGTTTCTTTATCATAAACAGTAGCTTTTTGATGAGGAGGTGCATGCGCTGCAGTTTGTGTCATCTGCCTGCATGCTATCATTTTACACGTTGATGCTCAAGCTACTAATTTCTACGCTGATTATTGTCCTGCTATGTCCTGCTTGTCTGTGCGCTCACAATCCTGATGAGTGGGTATATAGCAGAAGGATATATAGTTGATTTAATTAGCAGTTATAGCTGACGCTTTCTTAACTTGGCTAAGTAGAAGGGTTATTATAATGGTGATTCCCACTAGAGAGGAAGTGCTTCAAAATAACCATAGAGCAGGTGAAACCATTTCCATACATATTGCAGATAGCATAAGTAGGTAATTCCTGCTATACATTAGTTGTATGTAATCTGAGAAAATGACAAATACATATAGGGAATATCTTGACCAATTTTTTGAGAAACTTCTTTATTACCGTCATATAAGCGGACGAATAAATAAAGTATTTCAAAAAGACATACAGGATTATACTTCAGAGCAAGCTAAAATACATTTCGCTTCAGCTCTGATAATCAGCGATTGGACTGGTCCAACAGATAATGGTTGGGAAATAAATTTCCACTCAGGGGTTTCTATAGAAACGACAAAAAGCAATTACGAATCGGAAACCAGAAAAATATTCTCAAGACAGCTTTGCCTTCTTTACGCTCAGTCTTTTGAGTCATTTGAAAGATATTTAAAAGATTGCCTTTTTGACAAAATCGGTCGAGACGGTACTGTGTTTAAAGTAAGGCTGGCTTTATTGCCAATCTTTCAAGATTATAGTTATACAGGAAGTAACGTATAGCCAATCGGTGATTTTCCCATGATCTGGAGAAGGATAATGTCTTTCTCACCAG
>NZ_JBHUOX010000034.1:0-38946 GCF_042686245.1 Pontibacter toksunensis
GGCCATCCCTGCGGGTGAGGGTGCCGCGGCCGCTGTAGTAGGCCCTGTTGCCGGTGATGACCAGCGAGCCGGGCTCGTAAGAGGTACTACGGAAGGTGAAGGAGCCGGCCTGCAGCAGGAGCATGGTCGAACCCTGCACCTGGTCCTCTTCCCCGTTCCTTTTGCTGTACCTGGCCACCAGGCTCCAGTGCGCCCTTTTGCTGGTTTGCATAAATTCATAGGCAGGGGCGGCGGGTGACTCTATCCAGCCGCCACCGGTCACAAAGCCTGCAGTAGGGTCGAAGACGGAGACGTACGTGACAGAGGTGCTCACGACACAGCCTCCGCCTGGTCCTCCGGAACTGACACTCACTTTGAAGAAGTCAGGAGCGGAAGGCCAATCGACGGTGATAGAGCTTGTGCCCTGGCCGGTGAAGTTGGTGTAAGGATTGCCTTGGCTGTCGGTTATCAGCCAGGAGAAGGAGTTGGCCCCGGTGTTGGGAAGGGAGTAGGCAGAGCCAGCGGTGCCTGCCTGAACAGAGGTTAGACCAGTGATAACAGCATCGGTTACATCCGGGCACTGGGCCTGCTGGCTGTACTTGATAGTCAGGAAGTCGTTTCCTGTAACAGGGCTAAAGGTATAGCCGGTAACAATAACATTATTTTTCAGGTCTAGGGCAAGGTCTACGGCCACATCAACATTATTAGTTGACGCAGCATAGTGCTCAGCCCAAATCTGATCTCCTGTGGCGGCATCATAACGAACAGTAGCAAAGTCGCTGCCCAGGAGCGTATTATCAGTTGAACTATAGCCTGTAACGTAGACGCCAGCATTATTGACGGCTATAGCGCTGGCCCGCTCAAAAGTACCACCGGAGCTGTTGTAGCGTTGTGCCCAGGTTTCTTCGCCTGTAATGGCATCGTAGCGGAGGGTGGCATAGTCGCTGTTAAGATTAGTGCCACTGGAACCAGTTATGTAGACGCCCCCGGCGTAATCGACTGCGATGTCGGCGGCAAAATCACTTTCATTGCCGGGGCCGTTGTAGAGGCGGGCCCAGGATTCTGTGCCACTGCCGGCTTCGTAGCGGACGGTGGCATAGTCAACACCGCCTGTGTTGCCATAGCTGTAGCCAGTCACATACACACCACCGGCATTGTCTGACGCGATGGCAACGGCAACATCATTTTCGTTTCCGGGGCCACTGTAGAGGCGCGCCCAGGTCTGTTCGCCAGTGGCAGCTTGATAACGAACCGTGGCGTAGTCGGAAAAACTGAAGCGGTTACCAAAGGCAGTGCCTGTAACATAAACACCTCCGGCATTATCAACAGTAATGGCTGTGGGAGAACTGGGTGCGTTGCCGGAGGAATAAAGTCGGTCCCAGGTCTGTTCGCCGGTCGTGGCCTCATAGCGTACGGTGGCATAACTTGCAAACAGCGGACTGCTCCCTAACCTCTCCCCGGTTACGTAAACGCCTCCGGTATTGTCAACTGCAATGGCTTTAGCGAAACTTGGGCCGCCCCCGGAACCATTATAAAACTGCACCCAGGACTCTACGCCGGTGGCGGCCTCGTAGCGCACAGTGGCGTAACTTACTGCTGTTGTGCCGCTGTTGGTGCCCGTCACGTAGACGCCGCCGGTGTTGTCTACGGCAATGGCAGTGGCGGTAATATTCTGGAACTGCACCGCCCAAAGCTGCTCACCAGAGGGAGAATACTTCACTGTCACCATCTGCTGAAGAGAACCAAAGCTGTTACCTGTCACGTAGCTGTTCCCTTCCGCGTCCACAGCCACTGCAATTGGCTTGTCATCCGTATTACCGGTGCTGCCATACAGCTGTACCCATACCCTGTTGCCTGTGGCGGCGTTATAGCGGATAGTGGCGAAGTCCTGGCTGAAGTCGGTGCTATATCCCGTCACGTAAACGCTGCCAGTATTTACTGCAATGGCTGTTGCCCTGTCTGCGCTGTTTGCCGGACCGTTGTAGCGTGTAACCCACGTTTCCTCACCGGTGGCGGCGTTATAGCGGAGGGTGGCATAGTCCTGATTGGAGTTAGGTCCGTCGTTGAAACTGTAGCCTGTTACGTAAACTCCTCCAGCGTTATCGACCGCAATAGCTGTAGCTTCATCACTTTCTATAGAATTGCCGTATTGCTGTGTCCATGTCTCTTCACCAGTGGTGGCCTCGTAGCGGACGGTTGCAATATTCTGGCTGCCCCTTAAACCACGTGCGCTGAAGCCCGTGACATACACTCCCCCGCTTGCATCGACCGCGATGGCTGAGGCGCGCTCATTGGCACCAGTTACGCCATAGCGGCTAACCCAGGTCTCTTCGCCGGTGGCAGCGGCGTAGCGGACAGTAGCGTAGTCTTCATAGGCCTGCTCATCCTCGCTGTAGCCCGTTACATAAACACCTCCAGCGTTGTCTACGGCGATAGCGGTAGCCCGATCAGCACCTGTGGCGGGGCTGTTGTATAAGCGGACCCATGCCTCTTCGCCGGTGGCGGCGTTGTAGCGGACGGTCAGGTAGTCAGGGGTGGACCTTCGTTCGGCACTGGAGCCGGTAACATAGATACCGCCAGTATTGTCTACTGCGATAGCTGTGGCATAATCGTCACCAGGCCCACCACTGTGTACCTTGTTCCATGTTTCTTCACCAGTAGCAGCGTCGTAGCGGACGGTGGCTATATCTCTACCAAAAATGTCATCTATGGCGCCTGTGACATATACGCCGTTGGCATCATCGACAGCGATAGCCGTGGCACTAGCGTTTCCGGAGCCACCTTCAGGACCTGGGTAATACTGAGCCCATATTTCTTCACCGGTAGCCGCATCGTATCGGATAGTGGTGTAGCCAGTCCCATATTCAGTGCCGCTGCTGGTGCCAGTAACATAAATGTTGCCGTTGTTATCGATGGCTATATCAATTGCTCTGGAACTTTTAGGATACAGCACCGCCCAAAGCTGCGCGCCGGAGGGATCGTACTTCACAGTGACTATGTTTGTAATTATTGCTCCCGAGCTGGTGCCTGTCACGTAGCTGTTGCCCTCAGCATCTACCGCTATAGCCGCAGCCCCTTCGTTAGTACTGATGGTAGTGTTATACAGTTTGGCCCACTCCAGCGTCGGTTGCTGGGCATGTACTGGGAAAAAATGAACACAAACGAGTAAAAGAACCACTGCGTGTAGTACGTGTTTTTTCATAGTATGAAGTTTTAAAGTGTAGATGGTTGCAACATAAGGTTCACTCTCCTTCCTGGTTGGGAAGGATGTAGTAGTTCCAGCCGGGTGTAGTGTGAGATGAGGAAGAATTTGCTGAATAGGAGCCTTGATTATTTTACGTTACTTTTCTTTGATTGTATTATGCTATACTAAGAATAGTGGAGGTTTGAACTGTCTGTATAATCATCCTGCTAAATATAAGATTCTGGCTGCTACAAAGAGAAGTGTGGTAGCAGCAGGTAAACATGTATAACTTAAGCATGTTGTAATGCTATATTTGTGTCTATGAATTCCATTAAGCTTGGCTCCTACTATCGCCTCTATACTTTTTCTGATTACCAAACCATGAAGTCTGCGCTGCCCTATATGCGGCGTGTGGTGCTGGCGAAAGGACTGGTTGAGGTGACGGAGCCTGAGGCCCGAAGCTACGTAGGACGCATAGCCGGCAAAGGGTACTATAACTACCTGAAGCCTCTCAACAGCCAGAATACACGCACTTCAGCTATGCACTCACTTATCTCTGCGCTGCAGGTACTTTATAAGTGCAATGGCTATTCGGCCAGGTACATTGTCATCGAGCGGGGGTAGCGTGTGAATTGTCGGTTATATTGGAAACATTTATTTTCTAAGCTGCCTTAGCTTTTGTTCATCCAGTGCCTCATTGTTGGCCTTTTCTATTTCTTCCTGTGCGCTCCACTCCCCCGGGGGTGCATTTTTACGTTTGGCGCTGTTGGGGTAGGCATCCTCTACTAGCTGAAGCTGCCTTCGCGCTGCTTTGGCTGCCTCACTTCCGTACTGCTTTGGCTGCCATACTTCGCTCGAAACCGAAACCTTTACAGGGCGCTTCACATGAAAACTGGAATAGACTTTTTTCCGAGCCGCCAGATTACCTGTCTGGATACGTTAGCTGCAGGTATGTTGCAGAATTGTTTATGTTTTGACTACTGACTTGCTGAGACTTCTGCTTAATCCGGCAGTGTCATTACGGGTTTGAATAAATAAGAAATCCCGCTAAAAAGATTTCTTAAAGCGGGATTTCTGTAATTAATTTAGGGCTATCGCGGGCTCAACGATTGCCAGAATAATGGCATACTCAAATTAAATGGTAGGTGTGCCTCCTGTTACCTGCACGGTAGAGCCTGTCATGTAGCTGGAATCCTGTGAAGCCAGCAGTACATAGATTGGTGCCAGTTCGGCTGGCTGCCCTGGTCGTTTCAGTGGTGTGTCTTTCCCAAAAGTCTTTACCTGATCGGCAGGCATGGTTGCGGGAATGAGTGGTGTCCAGACAGGGCCGGGTGCTACACAGTTCACCCGGATGCCTTTTTCTGCCAACAGTTGGCCCAAGCCTGCTGTGAAGTTTTGGATGGCCCCTTTCGTAGCAGCATAGGCCAGCAAAGTTGGCCGGGGCTTATAGGCATTGACAGAGGTCGTGTTTACAATGGTACTGCCCGGTTTCATGTGTGGCTCTGCCGCCTTGCAAAGGTAGAACATGGCATAAATATTTGTGCGGAAGGTGTAGTCCCATTCCTCACTCGGAACATCCTGCAGCGACTCCCGTGACATTTGAAATGCAGCATTGTTAACCAGTACATCAATCTGCCCGAACTCGTCTACGGCCCGCTGAATGATTTTCTTGCAGTGTTCTTCTTCGCTGATGTCACCAGGCACCAGTATGGCTTTGCGGCCAGCCTCTTCCACATAGCGGGCTGTTTCTTTCGCGTCTTTGTCTTCGCTGAGGTATGATATCAGCACATCGGCACCCTCGCGCGCAAAGGCAATGGCGACTGCCCTGCCTATGCCGGAGTCACCACCTGTAATAATGGCTTTCCTGCCTTCCAGTTTACCTGAGCCTTTATACGTTTTCTCTCCATGGTCTGCATCAGGCGTCATTTCCTCTTCTGTACCTGGCACCTCCTGTTTCTGGTCCGGAAAAGGCGGCTTCGCATACTGTTCTTTGGGATCCTGCATGTTGGGTTTGTCTTCTTTGTTCTTATCCATAGCTAAATGTATTGTGTTGTATCAAAGTAGGTTTAGACGCTTATACAGGTAACCTGTTATCTAAAAGCAGGCTTTACTTAGTGAGTGCGTGCTCTGGTCATGAGAACATATGCTTCTACTGAGAGAACAGCAGTTGACGTTTTTGCCCTTAGTATATCAAGTTGCATAAAGGGTATTCCACAGGAATGATACCTTTTTTCTGTTTAAGCTGCCGTAGCTGCTGTTTATCCAGCGGCAACTAACCTATGGTTCCATTATTGTCTGTCTGTGCTTTCCGGGCCGAGAGGCCTCGTCGTGGTGGAAGGGAGCCTCTTAAGGACATTGCGCTGGGAGTTTTTCTGCGGCAGGGGTGCTTACGCGACACCTAAAAATCTACAAATAGAGGGCTTCTGCCTCTTGGCGCTCAACCCAAAGACTGAATCTGTTTCACTCCGTGCCAACTCATAGAAAAGGCTTAATTTATGGAAATAGCTTTATGTGAATGGGTATTATGCTTCCTGAAGTTTACTACCAGAAAAAATGAAAGACTCCCTTGGATGAGGAGCCTTTCATTTTGAGAAGTTCGTAAGGTAGTAGTAATTCGTATGTCAGAAACCTCAGCTTGTTGTAGTGCTGATACAGGACTGTCTGCTCAAATTTCCTTACCTGGCTTTGACCAGTTTATACTGCTTCGCTTCTTTGCCTGTACTTACTACCAGTACATACACTCCCGTATCGAGGCTTTGGCCGATTGTAAGCTTTCTGTTTCCTTCTACCTGCTCCATTTGCCACACTTCTCTGCCAGTAACATCATAGAGTTTCAGGCTGTACACTTCCTCTTTCTTGCCATTGAATTGTAGCGTAACCTGTTGCTGGAATGGGTTTGGATAATAGTAGACCAACGGGCTTTCTGCCGTTACATTATTGCCTGAGACCAGGTATGAGGTAGTTGTCTGGCTTAGCACTACAGGGGATAGCCTGCTTCCGGGGATAGGCGCCTCCGTTTTCCCATCCGGCAGCTGCCAGGCCACGGCCAGGTTGTCCCCTCCCCAGCCTTGCTTGTGCAGGGCCTCTACGTAGTATTTCTTGCCTGCCTCCAGGCGGATAGCTGCTGACTTCTGGGAGGCATACTTGCCCCACTCGCGGGAGTTGGTCCAGCCGGTGACGGAGGCAATCTTCTGCTTGTTTGCCGGGCTGTCAGTGGTGCTCAGCCACAGCTCGGAGTTGTCGTCTGAGGCGATATAGAAGGTATAATTCCCCGTCTGCGGAGGGCAGATGTAGCCGCTTACGCGGGCGCCGTAGTTGCTGCCAAGTCCTGATGGCGACTCGAAAAGGCTCAGTTGGCTGCTGCTGCTCGGGGCGCTGCTTAATGGTATATCTGAAACGCTGCTGCCTGACACGCTTGACCAATGCTCCCGCAGGATGGTACCGGAGGCAGTGCAGGTAGTAATCTGGCCAGTCACAAAAGGGGATAGCCTGCTTCCGGGGATTGGCGCCTCTGTTTTCCCATCCGGCATTGCCCAGGCCACTGCCAGGTTGTCTCCGCCCCAGCCTTGCTTGTGCAGGGCCTCTACGTAGTATTTCTTGCCTGCCTCCAGGCGGATAGCTGCTGACTTCTGGGAGGCATACTTGCCCCACTCACGGGAGTTGGTCCAGCCAGTGACGGAGGCGATTTTCTGCTTGTTTGCAGGGCTGTCGGTGGTGCTCAGCCACAGCTCCGAGTTGTCATCCGAGGCGATGAAGAAGGTATAGTTGCCTGTCTGCGGTACGCAAATATAGCCCCTGACTTTTGCGCCGTAGTTGCTGCCAAGCCCGCTCGGTGCCTCAAACAGGCTCAGCTGGCTGCTGCTGCTTGGGGCGCTGCCCAGGGGAATATCCATCACGCTGCTGCCCGATACGTTTGCCCAGTGCTCCCGAAGAATGGTGCCCGAGGCGGTGCATGCGGTGGTGGTGGCTGGATGCACGGTCACGCTCACCTCATCGGAGCCCTTGAGACCACCATTGTCCGTCACTGTCAGTTGGAATATATAAGTCCCCTCCACCAGGCCGGTTACAGTAGTAGAGGCAGTTGTCTTACTGCTGAATACTACTGTCCCTGGTCCTTTTACCTGGCTCCAGGAATAAGCGCTGATGGTGCCATCCCGGTCTGTGCCTGTTCCGCTTAAGGTGACGGTGCTTGTAGGCAGCGTGACAGAAACATCAGACCCGGCACTAGCCACTGGCGGTTGATTGGTTGAGGCAGTAAAAGGTATCAGTCGGGAACCAGGTATAGGCCTCTCCAGTGTGCCATCAGGCAGCTGCCAACCTACGGCCAGGTTGTCTCCGCCCCAGCTCTGCTTGTGCATGGCCTCAATATAGTATTTCTTGCCTGCCTCCAGTCGAATTGCCGCTGACTTTTGCCCTGGGTATTTCCCCCATTCCCGCGGATTTGTCCATGCCTCAACAAAGGCCAGCTTCACTTTATCTGCAGGGTTTTCGGAGGTGCTCAGCCACAGTTCTGCGTTGTCGTCTGCCGCAATCCAGAAAGTGTATTCGCCACTGGCAGGGGCCTGTACGTATCCCCTGACACGCTGGCCATAGTTGTGCGCCACATTGGTGGGGGCCTCAAAAGAACTTAATTCTGTTGTGCTTGTTGGCGTGGTGTGGAACGGAATTTCAGAAACGGAAGTGCCTTGCACATTTGCCCAGTACTCCCGCGTGATTGTGCCCGTTTCAGTAGTATTATCCACTTTTACGAGAACCTCAAATGACTCTCCTCTGGCTCCGGCAGCGTCTGTGGCCACTGCCGTCAACGAATAATTGCCTGCCTCGGAAGGTGTCCAACCTATCTGGTAGGGACTGGTGAAATCCTCGCCTATTTTCTGGCAATTTGCAAAAAATTCTACTCCCTTTATTGTTTCCTCCCGGTCACTTGCGTCCGCAGCGATGGATATAGCCTGGTTTACCTTGAGCAATGCACCATCTCCGGGAGTTGTTATACTCACTGATGGAGGTGTTGTGTAACGTTTAAGAACAGAACCTAATGCCTTAAACCATCTCTCCGACATCTGGTATTCTGCTTGCAGGTTAGGGTGAATGCCATCATAGGAATCCGCTCCCGGAGTGGGATCAAAACCAGTGTGCTGATCTACCAGTAGGATAGGAGAAGTTGTTGTATTCAGTTCCTGTGCCAGGCTTGCAATCTCTTTGTTCAGCAGTTTAACATTGTCGGCAGCCATTACTCCTACTTTAGCTGGATCAGCAGGAAAAATCTGAGCCAGCAGTATGGTAACGTTTGGGTTGTCCTGGCGCAGAATACGCACAACTTCCCGCAGCTCGGTAACAGTGCTGGACACTGTGTGGTAATGAAACATGTCGTTGGAGCCAAGATGCATCAGCACAACATCGGGAGTGTAGCCCTGCAGCCAGTCCGCCAGTTTTCCCTCAGATGGATAATTTGAATTTCCGTTTATTATCTGATCTGCACGCCAGCCACTATGCCCTTCATGAGCAAGGGGTGGAAACTCAGTAGGCTCTTTAGGGCATGATTCCAATGGGGTAATTAAGTTCGGTGATGCATCTGATGTTCTGGAGCCCACATAGCTGAAATCAATATAAGCTTCTGTCAGCCTTTCATACAGGGCATAGCGATAGCTGGGGTAGGTACTTGTTCCCTGGGTGATAGAGTTGCCTAAAGGCATAATCTTGTAAGTTTGTGCCTGTAGGAGGAAGGGTGTTCCAAGTAACAGAAACAAGATCAGGCACAAGCTATTGCAGGTGCGCCCGGAGGAGTAAAAATTTGCTGGCATATAGTAGGTTTAAGTGGTTTAGAAAAGAAATAGCTTAACAGCTATACTTTCATCTTTGGGCTGTTTAGTTTTCATCAGCGGCAGCTGGAAAGCATGTTCCGCAGAGAAAGGCTTAAAAGCTTGAGAGCACCTACGCAACCATCAGAAATATGGTTATTTCAGAGACTTGATCAATAAACCTGCTATTGCATTGCAAGGCAACATGTTTTTAGTAGACGAAAGTTTTTTTACTGTTGAAATGTATAAAAAACTAGTATAAGTGTAAAAGAAGCTATATTGAAGGTAGCTTGAGTGTATATTTATAGCAGGATTTTTTGGTGTGGGTAAACCTTTTGGATGAGCAGATTTATTTCTCTTTAAGCCAAGCTTCTGCTTCAGCTTTTGTAAGGAAGTTTTTGTACGCAAATTCCGGCTTTATTTCTGCTCCCATTTCTCTGGCATAACCCCTCAGTTTACTTTCTTTGGCAGCATCTGTGGTGAGTATGCGGGCAAACTGCTGCAGAGGAGTAGAATTCAAATCGTATACAAACTGGAAAATCACCATAGCATAGTCTTCTTCGCTCACGCCAATGGTGGTGTTCCTGCAATCAAGTATAAGCTTCTTTATATCGTGATTGGCTATGGTTTCTTTAATGGTCGTGAAAGCCTTGTGAATTTGCAGCAGGACATATTCCTGTATGTCAGGGCATGTGGCACACAGAATACAGGTAGATGTATCATAATCTAGTTTGATAAAGCCGTTCTCGTATAATATCACTTAAAATTATGCTTTGGTTGTAAATGAAGCTTCTTTTTGTTAGCAGAATAGTCAGGTGAAATTACAATCAGAATCGCATTTAAGTTCAAGTGTCTGTAATACAGTTAATTATTTATGCTCTTCCTGCTGAAATCAGCCTCGGGTTTTTTACGGTGTCTGTGGCAGGTGAAATTTAGAGTTAAAAGCTGAGGCAGGAAGGAAAAACTAACAAAACAGGAGGAAAACTGTACATAGAGCATGATAGAAGAAAACAGGTCTGGCTCAAACCAGCAGGAAAGCTCGTTACATCAATCACCGTCGGCCAAGGCCATCCACCATGCAATTTTTCTGGAAGCTGAGACAGAACTGGAGCGTCCGTCTTCCGCCCTGTTTTGGTCGGGCCTGGCAGCTGGCTTGTCCATGGGCTTTTCTATGATTGCGGAGGGCTTGCTGATGGCTTACCTGCCAGATGCTCATTGGAGCACGCTGGTTTCTAATTTTGGCTATAGCTTGGGTTTCCTGATTGTTATACTTGGCAAGCAGCAACTGTTCACTGAAAACACGCTCACGCCCATCCTGCCGCTCCTACATAAAAAGAACGGGGCAACACTCTGGAATGTGCTGCGGCTCTGGGGCATTGTGCTTTTCGCCAACCTGCTGGGTGCCTTGGTAATCGCCCTGGTTTCAGCCCATACAACTGCCTTCGACGCGCATGTGATGTCAGCATTTTCAAAGATTGGCCACAAGGCGATGGAGCAGGACTTCAGCGCAGTACTGGTTCGGGGGATATTTGCAGGCTGGCTTATTGCCCTGATGGTGTGGCTCCTGCCGTATGCCCAATCCGCACGGGTGTGGGTAATTATATTTATCACTTATATTGTAGGAGTGGGGCACTTCAGCCATGTAGTGGCAGGAGCTGTAGAAACCTTTACACTGGCTGCCATGGAGCAGGCTACCTGGTGGAGTGTAAGTGTGAACTACATACTTCCTGCCTTAATCGGGAACGTGATAGGAGGGGTGATTCTAGTAGCCGCGCTAAATCATGCACAGATAACGACGGGTGAGAAAGCAGGCTATTTTTAATTTTTTTATTCTCTGTCGTCCATCTCGAAACAAGAGCTTCTACACATTAGAAGCCACAAAGAAGTGCTTTTATTTTCCAACAGCGTTGAAAAATAAAGGCACTTTTGCACGATTCGCAACATGAGCCTGAATGCAGCTGAGCACCCATTACAGTCACACTCCACTCTATTGCAATCATGGCGGCAATTCCACAAGATCAATCGGGTTGCCTCTCATACTGGCAGTGGCATAAGATAAAGCTAACCAACCAAAACATCCTCTGCACTACCTTATAAGGGTATATGGAACTATACGGGCATCAAATTACTGAGTCTCCGATTAAGTCTGCTTTTAGTAGTTTATTCAGCTAAACTACCAATATACCCGTAGCCACTAAGCATAAAATTGTTACATCAGTTTCAGGAAACAGATGCCGCCCGCATCGTGTCCGCACATGTAGTTTTATGGGAATGTTTTATGCCTTTCTAGCCTGTCTGTTGGATTATTTCAATCTTCATGATTACTTAAAAACCGGGACAGCAGACTTTAGGAAATATGCTCTCTTCTCGCATTCTGCAATATAGTCTCTAGGTATTCTTTATCTTCCTTCGCTTTCATGTCCTTCAGGGAGGCCTCTTCAATAGAGTTCAGCTCCTTTTCCAGGAGTTGCTTGTGTTTGTCTTGCTCATCGCGTTCGCTTATTTTGCTTAACAGGTCAATAAGGCGAGTCTGTACAGCCACATCTTTTGTAGAATATGCCCGGATGCTGGCTGTGCACATATAAAATATTTTCTCAAAAGGTATAGGTCCGTAAATAAGACAGGCCGTGCCGTCTTTGCGTTGTACCACCTTAAGCCGCCCGCTTAGTTCCTGCAACCTGCAAAGCAGGTCCATCAGGTAGTCAATCGCCTGAATAGCCGTGCCGGGGTCATTCACGCCCGGGCTCAGCGCTTTTACGGCTATTTCTGTTAGATGCTTGAAGCCGTAGATAAAGTTGTCTACCACTTTTTCCTGGTGCCGTAGTATCACATTCTCTTTCAGTAGTTCCAGTATCTTATCATTCATGGGCCTGTTGATTTCAATAAAAGGATCACCTTTCAGCAGGTACATTCCCTGGTCTTTCAGAAACCTTACCTTTAAGCCCATCTTTTTTGATCTCCTCATAATGTCGTCTGTTGTAACGGTATCAAAATACCCGGAATCCCATGCTTTCACCGTATAAAACTCTTCCTCCTCTTCCCACTTCTCATGGTAACTCCCACTGTTGAGTTCTCTGTCCAGCACATCTCTTGTGTTGCGGTAGATGTTGTTAATAATGTTTCCTATCTGGATTTCATTCGAGATTTTATGAATAAAGTAGATAAAGCTGATAAGGCTGGCAAATCCCAGTAACATACACAGAACAACTGATAAAAGTGGTACTTCTGGCCCTGATGGCAATGTCTGGATATTGCTGAGCACAACAATGTTACAGCTTATGGCACCTATGATGGTACCGAGTACCACCTGGCTTCCTCTCTTACTGACCAGATCCGGCAATAACCTGGGAGAGAAGCTAGTAGTAACCTGCGACAGCACAATCATCACCATGGCAAAGGTGAAGGTTACGAGAGTGATGAGCCCAGTTAGGAGCGATGAGAGAAGGCTACGGGCCGTGTTAGCATTATCTATTTTCAGAAAAGGCACTTTCTCTATAAGGGATCCTCCCACAGAAGTTTTATCCAGGTAAGTAGCAAACCATGAGAGAGAAAGTAAACCCAGCGCAATCATAACAGGGTAAAAAGCAATGCTGTTGGTAATCTGCATGTATGCCTTTTTAAAGGCGTAAATAGGTTTTGCAATTATCATTTTTAAATAACAAATAATTTAAGCAGTACGGGGCGCTTAGGTTCGGTGGGTGCCAGGCAAAAGGCAGGGAAAATAAGCTTTAGCATGAGGGGCCTTTTCTTTCCCAATGCAAAGTTGGATAGTTGAGAAACGCAGTTCACCAGTTCCGGGTTTACCTTACTTACACCATGCCACCACCAGAAGCTAACTTCGATTTGCTATAAAACACCTGCAAGGAGGTTACAACCGCAGTAGGAAAAGAGAACAACAACAGGGAGTAACATCATTTATCAGCAACTAAGAGGGCCAGCTTTAAATTTTCTCTCCTGAATAAGACTGCATTATAATCACATACTTGAAAACATACCAGACATCAGGTGCTTTGATGGACGGGGAAAGACTCGGACCAGTACAAGGAAGGAATTCTAATTAACCTTTTCTTTAAGCCATTCTGCTGCACTTTCGTCGTCGTTGAAGGTCTCAACGTCGAATTTCAGCTTTAGGATAGGGTAAAGCAACCTAAAGGAGCGCTGCCCATAAATGCCAGGCGAGAGCACATGTGCATAATACCGAAGCCCTAGCTCCTTTGCCTGTGGAGCCCATTTGTGGATGAGCCAGCTAACGGCAACATCCCAGGGGCCTATCAGTTCCCGGTTGCTGTTCAGAAGTCCTTTGCTAGGTTTCTCCCGCAGCATAGAAAGAACATGGTTGCCTCCCATTACAACTGTTTCCATGGATTGTATGCCTATCCAGTTAACAGCAATAAACGAGTTGGTAGCCATTCTCCTCGCTTCAAAAAAGGTGAACCCTTCTGCTTTTTTTAATTCCTTATATTCTATTAAATCCAATTTATGTCTTTTGTATTCTCGGACTCCTGCTAAAGAGCCCACTTTAACCATACTGTTACTATAGTATACGGTGTTTATAAAAAGTTTTTCATGGCCATGACGGTTTCTTCCGGTGCACTCAGATTAGGGCAATGACCAGTGGCCTCCAGAACCACCAGTTTGCTTCCTGCTATGTTCCGGTGCGTATACTCACCTACAGACAGAGGAGCAATGGCATCATCAGTACACTGTAGTATCAGGGTTTCAGTCTTTACCTGTGGTAAATCTTTCCGGTTGTCTGAGAGAAAAGTGATGTGGGCAAAGTCTTTGGCAATTTCCAAGTTGCTCCTGCAGAAACTCCCTACCAGTTCCTGGCCCAACTCTGGTCTTGCTGGGTTACCCATTATAACGGGGGCAATAGTGCTGGACCAGCCCAGGTAATCACTGTCCAGAGAATTGAGCAAGCCCTGTATGTCCTCCTTAGTGAAACCACCGGTATATTCTCCGTCGTTGATAAAAGAGGGGGAGGGGCTTATAAGGATCAGCTTCGAAAAGCGCTCCGGCTCCATGATGGCTGCCAGAGCTCCTATCATGGCACTAACAGAATGCCCTACGAAAACAACGTCCTGCAGGCCCAGTTCCCTGCAAATTTCTAAGACATCAGCTGCATAGGCCTTCAATGAATCGTAATGTTCTTTGGTATAGTCGGTGGTGTCGGAGCCGCCAAATCCAATATGATCAAAAAGTACAACTTTATAGTCAGCCTCGAAGGCCGGGGTTATATAGCGCCACATGTTCTGGTCGCAGCCATAGCCATGCGCGAACAGCATAGGCTTTTGTCCTTTACCAATAACTTTAACATTGTTCTTTTTCACTGCTTCCATACAAAGTAATATTTCGTTTCGGCATCTGCCATAGCTGTATGTTTCAGAGAAAATACCAGCTATGGTACTCTTTTGTTTGAGTTGCTTCTTTTTCAAAGCTACCAAAACAAATCCTGAGATAAAATCAGCAACACAGACAATGAAACTAAAACTGCGGAAATCTCAGGTTTATTTGTGGTAATTACTAGTTTAGGAAAAAGTACACTTTGAGGTATTCTTCGTTAACCCATCTGAGACTACTTTTTCTGTAAGTGAGTCCTACAATTAGTGTTTTATAATGTCTGATTATTTGTTTATTACAAGCTGATTATTAACAAGTTATTTATTTCATATAGTTAAAATAAAAGTCCTAGAATCATAATTTCTAGTTTTAGTTTGCCACGGTTCCTCATTACTTTTAAATCAACAAGAAGCATTCATTTATCTGCTACTCTGGTGCAGGAAGATTGAATTTTATTTCTGAAGGAAGATTCAGCTATTACCTGTAAACTTTACACCTAATATGATTTTGCTGGGATGAGCCACTGTTTAAGAACAAATTAAGAGTTCTGCTCAAGGTTTTAGAGTGGATGCTGTAAAAACAGGTAAAACTAATGGTAGTAGGTGCTTATGATACAAATAGAAGCATTATTTATAACCTGAATCAGATATAAATTTGGAAATATTCTGATTTTAATTTAAATTTTAATCATAGTTTAATATTTGCTTCTTCTCCTTTAGCTGCCGATAAGCCAACAAAATAAGGCTCATACGATAGCATACTTCAAAGTTTCGCGGCCTTAACCTGTTAAGGAATACGACTTCATACTTTTATAAATTTCCTTGAGTGGATTTTATAAAAGCTTTCAGGGTGCTTCACGAGGCTGCACGATACTTTTAGATGCAGTTGCTGCTTTGGAACAGGTAAAGGCCTTTTCCCTTAGTTCAGTACCAATCTCACGCTTTCCAGACTTTTTCATACAGGTTCTTCCACTTTAAATCGTACGATATGTTGAAGGAATTCCAAAAATCAGTGATTCTGCTACTTCTGCTATTAGCCTTCCCGGGAGTAGAGGCGTTTTCGCAGGCAGCAGTTACAGTGTCCGGACAGGTGACGGATGCCAGAACAAAGGAGCCCCTGGTGGGCGTGAACGTTTATGTGCGGGACAGGATGGTTGGCACCAGCACCGACAGCCAGGGCCATTATACCTTGTCCACCACCGCGGGTACACCTTTTACACTCGTCTATTCTATGGTAGGGTATGCCCCACAGGAAATTACCATCACAGAGAGCCGGTCTAATGTAGATGTTGCCCTTGCGGAAGCAAATGTGCTGGGCTCTGAAGTAGTGGTAACAGCCTCCAGGGTAGAGGAAAACATCATGCGCTCCCCAGTGAGTGTCGAGAAGATGGATGTGCGCGCCATACGTGAAGCACCTGCCGCCAGCTTCTACGAAGGTTTGCAGAACCTGAAAACCGTTGACATGATTACAACCAGCCTGGGTTTCAAAATCATTAATACCCGCGGCTTCATGAGTACGTCCAACAACCGCTTCGTACAGTTTATTGATGGTATGGATAACCAGGCACCCGGCCTCAACATACCTATAGGCAATATGGTGGGCATTTCTGAACTGGATGCCGAAAGCGTCGAGATTATTCCCGGAGCAGCTTCGGCTCTTTACGGACCGAATGCTTTTAACGGCGTGATCAACATGACCAGTAAAAACCCTTTCGACTACCAGGGCCTGAGTGCTATGGTGAAGCTGGGCGTGAACCATGTGGATGGCCGCGATGCAAACCCCAGCCCGATGTACGAAGGCATGATACGGTATGCGAAGGCTTTTAACAACCGGGTTGCCTTTAAAGTGAACCTGGCCTATCTGAAGGCGCACGACTGGCACGCAAACAGCACAGAAAACGTTGACCCGCTATCGTATGCTACACAAGGAAACAACCCCAACAATCCGGCTTACAATGCCTTAAATATTTATGGAGATGAAGCCGTGACCAGCTTGCCAATTGGCCCGATGGGGCTGCCGGTGCGGGTGGCGCGCACTGGTTATTTTGAAGAAGACCTGGTGGATTATGACACCTATAGCCTGAAAGGTGATGCTGCCCTGCATTATAGGATAACGGAGAAAATGGAGGCTATCTACCACTATAAATATGGCGCAGGCACAGCTGTTTACCAGGCCGCCAACCGCTACGCCATCAAAAACTTTACCCTGCAGCAGCACAAGCTGGAGTTGAGAGGAACGAATTTCTTTGCCCGCACCTATTCCACGTTCGAAAACTCCGGAGATTCCTATGACTCCCGTTTCCTGGCCCTGAACCTGAACCGCACCTGGAAAAGTGACCAGCAGTGGTTTCAGGAGTATGCAGCCGCTTACCTAGGCATAGTGCCGAGCGTGGAGGCAGGCGACCATAGCGTGGCCCGCGGCTTTGCCGACAGGGGACGCCTCATACCAGGCACAGCTGAGTTTGACCGGGAGAAAGAACGCATAGTTGGTCTAACGGACTTCAGGAGGGGAGCCAAGTTTGATGACCAGACCAAGATGTACCACACCGAAGGCCAGTACGACGTCAGCAGCTGGACAGGCAAAGTAGTGGATCTGCAGTTTGGCGGGAGCTACAGACTTTATGACCTGAACTCTAACGGAACCATTTTCAGCGACACCACGGGCAACGACATTACTATTTATGAGTATGGTGCCTACGCGCAGGCCATCAAACGACTCCTTGATGACAAGCTGAAAGTGACCGCTTCCCTGCGCTATGATAAAAACGAGAACTTCGAGGGACGCTTCACGCCAAGAGCCTCCGCTGTATACACTATTGGCGAGAACCATAACTTCAGGGCTTCTTTCCAGACAGGCTTCCGCAACCCCACTACCCAGGACCAGTTTATCTTCCTGAATATAGGCCAGGCTATACTAGTTGGCGGTGTGCCTGCCACCAGCCGCGGCCTGAACCTGTATGGCCCCGGCTCCAACACCGTCTCGCTTTCCTCTGTGCAGGCATTCGGAAATCAGGTGCAGCTGGATGTAATAGGAGGAGTGAACAGCTCCCGTGCCGTTATCCAGAATGCCGGATTACTGCAGGCAGGAGAAGTAGACTATGTAAAACCCGAGCAGGTGCGCTCCTATGAGGTGGGCTACAAGGGCCTGCTGCTGGAGAAATCCCTGATGTTTGACATTAACTACTACTACAGCTCTTACCGTGACTTTATCCTGGGCACAACGGTGGTCCAGACGGAAAGCGATATCCAGACAAACCCGCAGGCCGCAGCGTTTGATATTGCCTTGAGCCGCTTCCAGCCCTACCAACTCTACACCAATGCCGACCAGCGGGTGGCAGCGCAGGGCGCAGCACTTGGCGCTACCTATACCCTGGGTGGCTACACATTTGGCGGAAACGCAAACTGGAACAAACTGGACCTGGGAGAAGACACCAACCCGGACCAGATAGCAGGTTTCAATACACCGGAGTGGAAGTTTAACCTGAACGTAAGTAACCGCAACTTTTACCGCAACCTGGGCTTTAGCGCCGCCTTCCGATGGTCTGATTCCTATATCTGGCAATCGTCTTTTATAGCTGGTATTAACGATGCCCTGATACCTTCTTATTATACCCTGGATGCCCAGGTAAGCTATAAATTACCGTCACTGAAGTCTATCGTCAGGCTCGGTGGGTCTAATGTGACAAATAACCGAATCCGGCAGGTGTATGGCGGGCCATACATTGGGGGGCTTTACTATGTGTCCATTACGTTCGACGAACTGCTGAACTAAGGGCCATTCACACTACAAAGAGATATGTTCAATTCATAATACCTACGAGCATGAAAATCATAAAACTGTTATCCCTGTTGCTGTTTCTGGGAAGTACGCTTTTGTCCTGCACCTACACGCCGCCTGAGCCAGCCGAAGACCCGACCAACCCCCGCACAGCACCTACATCCGGTAGCGCTGATTTTAGTAAGTATGTGGCTGTTGGCAACTCCATAACGGCCGGGTT
Source organism: Pontibacter toksunensis (assembly GCF_042686245.1). Classification (NCBI taxonomy): domain Bacteria; kingdom Pseudomonadati; phylum Bacteroidota; class Cytophagia; order Cytophagales; family Hymenobacteraceae; genus Pontibacter; species Pontibacter toksunensis. The sequence continues at coordinate 18,299 of NZ_JBHUOX010000034.1, forward strand.
CATGGACAATGCACTGTATGAGGAGGGGCAGTTGAATGCTTACCCCGTTATTCTGGCAAACCGCATGAAAATGGTTAACGGAGATGCTGCTTTCAACACTCCGGTGCTTGCCTCTCCCACCGGGGCAGGCTTCGGCGGGTTTGTACCGGGCACTGCCACTCCGGTGGGGCGCTTCCGGTTTATCCTGCCCACTTGCGGTCCAAACCCTTCGGCCACCAACACGCTTGGTTTAACACCGGCCCCGATAGTGCCCGGCGACAACCTGGCGCCTTATGCAGGTGATAAGGCTGCGCTGAATAACTTCAGTGCACCAGGCACCAAAAGCTTTCACGTGTTTGTAAACGGCTACGGGGCAAACCCGCAGCAGGGAAACCCTTTTTACTGGCGTTTTGCCTCGGCTCCGGCTGCCAGTTTTCTGGGCGATGCCCTTGCGGCACAGCCTACCTTTTTCTCCTACTGGCTGGGCTACAGCGACGTGCTCTTTTATGCCATAACGGGTGGCTCCGGTAATGCAAACCCCGGCACCAACCCTGCCACATACGCTGCAAACGACATGACAGACCCGGCCTTGTTTGAGTCGGCGATGAATACGGCGCTGGGTGCTTTATTGGGAGGGGCAAACACAAAAGGAGTTGTGGCTACTGTTCCGGATGTTACCAGAGCGCCTTTCTTCAGGTTAATAAACGAGGCTTTGACAACAGGCGGTGCCAGGTCGGCCATTCCTTTTGCCTTATCCGAAGGACAAGCTGCTGCACTAAACGCCGGTTACGCACAACTGGGGCCAGCCGCGGCGGCTGTTAACTTCAAAGCCGGCAAAGTGAATTTTCCTGTCATCGTCACTGCCACCGGCCTGCGGCACATGGACCCTGGCAAAGACTTTCTGGTGCTGACAACGCCGCAGGACTCGCTGCTGGCGGGTACTATCAGCGCCTGTAACCCTGGGCAACGGGCAGGCTGGGGAATAACGAAGCCTATTGAAAGCAGGTATGTGCTGGACGAAACCGAAAAGAATATGGTGAGAGCGAGGATAGAAGCTTATAACACAGAAATCAGGGCAGCCGCTAACACCGGAGGCCGTGCAGACCGCCTGGCTTTAGCGGATATTCACCAGTTATTTGAAGGATTGGACAACAGCCGCAATACCATTGCACCTGGAGGTATTATCTCTGTAGACGGTCTTCACCCGAACCCGATGGGGCAGGCCATGATAGCAAACGAATTCATCAGGGCAATCAACGCCGAATTCGGCTCCACCTTGCCACCCGTCAATCTCCGCAACTATAGGCAGAACATATTGCCTGAAAATTAGGAGTAGCCCAGCAACAACTTGTTTTATCTAATTAGCTTTTTATCCTGTAGTTTTATGATGACAGCTTGGGTAGATGAAGGTAAAAGCAGTAGGGTGAAATACCGTAACTATAGAAGAAATTAAGAAAGGAAGTTATTAAATTTCTCCCTATAGTGTACTGGCTGTAAGGTGTACTACTAAAACAGATACCTCCTGCAAAATTGTGGGAGAAAGCTTCACAGTAAGTATGTACAAGAGGAATATAAAATCATAAACGTTTGCCGATATTATTAACAGCTCGTGTAAGTATGTGGCTTACATGAGCTGTTAGATGTTTGACTTTAAGTGGCGATACTTTAATATCCATTTTAAGAGAGTTTTGGTTGTGGTTTTACCACCTTTACTACCTTCTCAGGATGCTCGTATAAATTTACTTCGACATATACAGTTGCTGTGGAGTTTAAAGCCATACCTATTTTTGAAAAGAAGCTCGTGCAGCGCTTTTTATACCTTCTGAAATTTTCCCGCAGAAAAATAAATCATAAAGCTTGCTAATCCGTAAAGGCTTATTAGCTTTGGAACACAAAGTACTTTCTCATGGACCAACAGCAAGACCAGTTAGCAACCCTGCACGAGATACGCAGCATCATGGACCGCTCCTCGCGCTTCATCTCGCTCAGCGGGCTCTCGGGCGTGGCCGCCGGGGTGTCGGCGCTGCTGGGCGCCGGCGCCGTGCAGTGGTACCTGCTGGCCCGCGGCACCGACTACGCCCGCAGCCTGGGCGACGGGGAGGCGGGGCGTTTCCTGCTGGCTGCGGCCGGCCTGGTCTTCCTGGTGGCCCTGTGCTCGGCCACCTACTTCACCGCCTGCCGGGCCCGCCGCGCCAACCACCGCGTCTGGGACAGCCGGAGCGAGCGGCTGCTGGCCAACCTGCTCATCCCCTTGGGGGCGGGGGGCGTGTTCTGCGCAGCGCTGCTCTACCACGGACTGCCGCTGCTAGTGGCCCCGGCCATGCTGGTCTTCTACGGCTGCGCTCTGCTCAATGCCAGCAAGTACACCCTGGGCGAGATCCGCTACCTGGGCCTGCTGGAAGTAGGACTGGGACTTGTGGCGTGCTTTTGGGTGGGCTACGGGCTGCTGGCCTGGACGCTGGGCTTCGGGGTGCTGCACGTGGTTTACGGGCTGGTGATGTATAACAAGTACGAACGTTAGGGGCCAGTGAAAGCGTACCTGGAGCATATCAATAAGGCCTTCGAGAGCAGGGCGCGGCTGGGGATTATGTCGGTGCTGATGGTGGAGGAGCGTGTGGACTTCAGCACGCTCAAGGACACGCTCCAACTCACCGACGGCAACCTGGCCAGCCACCTGCGGGCCCTGGAGGAGGCTGAGTACCTGCAGGTGGAGAAGCAGTTCGTGGGGCGCAAGCCTAACACCACCTACCAGGCCACAGAGACAGGTCGTGAGGCTTTTCAAGAGCACCTGGACGCCCTGGAGCAGCTTATTTTGAATAACAGGAAAGAGAACTGATATTTTTTTGACTCTGCACTTTGTAACTCAAAGTACTTTAGGTAAACTAACAGAAAGACACAGACAAACTTGCAGCACCGGCACCAGGATGCGAAACGAGCTGACAGAACTGGGAACAGAGCTAAAACATTTTAGAGTATAAAACCATGAAAGACGAAATGAAAACACAAGGAGAATTAGCTGTAAATGACGGATCTACTGCTTTAGACATTATCAGCTGGATATTTGGAACCGTATTTTTTGCGATCGGAGTAGTGAACACTTTTTGGGGAAATGACCCAGCGTTCGGTGTATTTATCATTCTTCTTTCTTTCGTTTACTTTCTTCCGGTAAATGACATGTTCAAGAAAATGACTGGCTTCACTGTTCCTGGAATAAGGGGACTAAAAATCCTTCTGGGCATTTTTATTTTCTGGGCAGCACTGGGCGTGGGTGAGTTGTTCGACAAGATAGAACTTATGATGAACAGTTTCTAAGTCCTTAAGAGCCAAATAATTTAACAAAGCATTTTAAAAACAAGAACTTATGGTAACGCAAAACAAAAGACTTATTGGTATTGTGCTCTCAGTAGCTTTCATATTGCTCATTCCCTTTATAGGGATGCAACTCACAGATGAAGTGTCCTGGACACTGTTCGATTTTGTGGTCGCTGGTATTCTGCTGCTCGGCACGGGGCTCCTTTGTGAACTTGTCATGAGGACTGTAAAGAATGTGGACTTCCAAATAGGCATCCTTGCAGTGATATTGATTTCTCTCTTCCTCCTTTGGGCAGAAATTGCAGTTGGTATTTTCGGAACACCGTTCGCAGGAAACTAAACCCCAAAGAAATGAAAGAAGGCGTCATGACATTAAACATATTCAGTTGGCTGTTTGGGCTGGCTGTTTTGGCGGTCGGAGTATTGAATCTGATTTTGGTGCACCCTGTTCCAGGCATTGCTTACCTTTTTCTTTCAATCATCTACTTGCCTCCGGCAAATGCCATTCTTAAGGAAAAGTTTGGTTTCTCGGTTCCGCTTGTGGTAAAAATTCTCCTGGGCATCGTCATCATTATGTTCACGCTAGGAGTGAGTGATCTGGGGGATATGATTGATTGAGCGGTTGTCAGGGCTTCTGCCTGGATACAAATTTGGTTAATAGAGTAAGCAGCTGACACATTTAGAAGGGGCCGCAATCAGTATTTTTTTAGGCTTTTACTTTGTGTTACTACGTTCATTCGGACGCTCAACATCAAAAGATTTTACCATCATTAGCTTTTAAATGCACGGCAAATCCTACTGAACATTATCAGCAAAACCTATGAAACAGCTCAAAATCAGTTCATTCTGTTTAATAGTACTGTTGTGTTTTGTGCTTGCTCCTGGAGTACGTGGGCAGGAGGTTGAAGAGAACCCAGCACCCAAGACTATTAACGAATTAAGAAGAGCCATTTTAAAGGTTTTACAGGATACAGGTACTCCTGCTGCCGGCATAGCACTGGTAGATAGTACAGGACCGGTATGGGTTGATGGGCTTGGGCTTGCCGATAGAGAAGAAGGAGTAAAGGCTGATGAAGAAACCATGTTCAGGATTGGGTCCACCTCAAAAATCGTTGTTGCGCTAGCCATCTTAAAACTACAGGAGCAGGGAAAACTAAACTTAAAAGATAAGGTCAGGGAGTTAGTGCCTGAAATTGAATTTGAAAATCCCTGGGAGGAGACGAACCCCATTCTGGTGGAGCATCTCCTGGAGCATACCACAGGATGGGACGACATGCACTTGCCGGAATTATATAATGATGGATCAGAAATACTTTCTCTTAAAGAGGCGCTCGAGCTACATCCTCACTCACGCGTTTCCCGTTGGCTTCCAGGTACACGTATGGCCTATAGTAATACAGGGCCTAATGTTGCTGCCTATATTATTGAAAAAGTAACGGGTCAACCGTACGAAGAATTCATCCAGAAGAATTTCTTCGCTCCTATCGGAACAGAAACGATGACCTACTTTCTCTCTGAAGACTATAAGCAAAAAGGAGCCACGCTTTATAAAGAAGGGCATCCCTCTGATTACGGGCATATGATAATGCGTGCATCAGGCTCTATCAATGCATCTCCCAAAGATATGGCGAAAGTTATGCAGTTTTTTCTCAACAGAGGAAAGGTTGGTTCAAACCAAATTATATCAGAAAACTCTCTCAAAAGAATGGAAACGCCCTTGACAACCTTAGGAGCGCGAGCAGGGCTCAGTTATGGTTATGGATTATGTCTCTACACTTCCGAACATAACAGCTTTACTTATTATAAGCATGGAGGCGGTGTCGGAAACGGTATTTCTGATTTTTCTTATCTCCCTGAGTTTGGCGTAGGTTATTGTGTTCTGATTAACTCAGGTAATCCGAATGCTAGCCGGAAAATATCAACGCTAATCAGGGACTTTCAAACCCAACATCTTTCTTTACCGAAAAAACTGGTTGCTGTACCTTCTTTAAAGGCTTTGCGCTTCATTAATGGTTATTATCAGCCGATCAATCCCAGCACTGGGCCTATTAAGTTACCAACATTAACAGCACGACGAGTTTGGACCGAAAACGATACACTCTATAGCCAGTTCCCTGCTCATATTGGTGACATAGAAAAATATGTCGCTTTGAATAACAGCCTTTATCAGTCGGTTAAAACGAAAAAAGCAGAGTTAATATTTGTAAATGACCCATTGGCAGGTGAAGTTTTTGAGTTAGCAAATGTGGCGAACGGTACAGTTACATTTGCTACAATTCCCGGAGCTTTCTTTTTCGCCAGGATACTGCTGTTCATTCTCTGGCTATTATTTGTAACCCTGGCTTTTCTATTATTGCCGGTTTGGGTTTTCCGTTACTGGAGAGGCAAGATTTCAGGTGGAGCTAATATTTTTATCCGGATTTGGCCCCTTCTGCCAATTGTGTTTTTGATATCAGCTTTTGTGCTTCTTGCTGGGGGCACAATGAACGGAACAGCGTCTTTAGCGAAACCCACCTTCATTTCAGTTTCTATCATGATTGCAACAATCGCATTCCTTGCTTCGGCATTTAACTCAGTTATTATGGCGTTCAGATACAGGAATAAAGGCATCAAAAGGTCTGTCTTTCTTCCGGCAGCATGCTTATCTGGACTACACTTACTGGTTGCTTTCTTCCTCTTATGGCACGGATTAATAGGACTTAGAACCTGGGCATAGGTTGCAACAGGATACCGCTGCCAAACCACTTTATGCTCTCTTCAGGATATTCGATTTATAAAACACCTCAAAACTGTGGAATCAAGACATGGAACTACAAATCACAAATCTCTCTAAAACCTATCCCAATGATGTGCAGGCGCTTAAGGATGTAACACTGACTATTCCCAGGGGAATGTTTGGTCTGCTGGGCCCTAACGGGGCTGGCAAGTCTACACTGATGCGCATCCTGGCCACGCTGCAGGAGCCGGATAGAGGCAGCGTTCAACTGGGCGATCTGGATGTGCTCAGTCAGAAGGACGAGGTGCGACAGACGCTGGGCTACCTGCCGCAGGAGTTTGGTGTGTACCCCAAGTCGAGCGCAGAGGAGCTGCTCGATTATTTTGCCATACTGAAGGGTATAACGGAGCGGAGCGCGCGCAAACAGGTGGTAGAGGCACTACTTCGTAAAACGAATCTATGGGAGGTGCGCAAGCAGAAGCTGGGCGGCTACTCGGGTGGCATGCGGCAGCGCTTTGGTGTGGCAGTAGCCCTGCTGGGCAATCCGAAGCTGCTGATAGTAGACGAACCGACGGCCGGCCTCGACCCGGCTGAGCGTGTACGTTTCCTGAACCTGCTGAGCGAGCTTGGTGAGAACAGTGTGGTTATCTTGTCTACGCACATCGTGGAAGATGTAAGTGAGTTGTGCACCAACATGGCCATTATCGACAAGGGAGAAATACTGCTGGAAGCGCAACCGCTGCTGGCTGTTGAAGCGCTGAAAGGCAGAATATGGCGAAAGATTATCGAGAAGCATACGCTGCCTTACCTGGAGCAGGAGCACCAGGTTATTTCCACCAAGCTGCTGAGCGGGCGCACCATGGTGCACATCTATAGCCAGGAAGAGCCCGGCCATGGTTTTGAATTGGTGGAGCCCGACCTGGAAGACGTTTATTTCAGCACCATGGCAGGGTACTACAGCGTCAGCCAACTGAAGAAAGAGGCTGTGTCATGAAATTCTGGACAATCTTTCGATTTGAATTTAACTACCAAGTTCACCGTCCCTGGCCCTGGCTCTTCGTCGTCGTCCTGATCGTACTCAATTTCCTGATGACAAGGGACGGCTCCCTCTCTGATGTGCTTTACGCCGAATTCTTTCTCAACTCCCCGTTTTCTGTGGCGAAAACCACCGTATTCGGCAGCCTGATCTGGCTTGTGATAGCCGCGGCCATAGCCGGAGATGCGGGAGCCCGGGACGTGGCAACGGGCATGCATCCGCTCACCTACACCACCCCCGTCAGCAAAGCCGATTACCTGGGGGGGCTTTTCCTTGCCGCCCTTGTGCTCAATGCTCTTATCCTGCTGGCAGTGCAGGTGGGCATCCTGCTGGGCGTTTACCTGCCAGGCGTGGATGCCGCCCTGATTGGGCCTTTCCGTCCGGCTGCGTTTCTTACAGCCTACGCTATCATCGCGCTTCCGAATGCCTTTGCCGCTACCGCCATTCAGTTCTCGCTTGCAGCGAAAAGTGGCCGTGCCATGGCCGGTTATTTCGGAAGCTTTCTCATTGTCTTCATGGGCTTCTTCGTTGCTGCGCTCCTGCTCTATAACAGGAGTATGGGTACACTGCTTGATCCAATCGGAGTCCGCTTTATTGTTGAAGATATAGCGCATTTATGGACAACGGTCGAAAAAAACTGGCGGCTGCTCAGGATGGAGGACATTGTGCTCAGCAACCGTCTCCTGTGGCTCAGTGTCGGGCTGCTGTCATTTGCAGTCACTTACCTGAGCTTTCGTTTCGCCCACCGTACTGCAGGTGCCTGGTGGTGGCGCAGAACGCAGCGGCCCGACGACGCACCGATGCCCAAAGGCATTGCTGTACCGGCGAGCACCTCCATCTCCGTTCCGCATCTGGCGCGCAGCTTCGGCTTTGCCACGCATGCGCGCCAGATGCTGGCCTTTGCGTGGGCATCTTTCCGAATGATTGCGATAAGTTGGGGCGGACTTGCCCTGCTGGTATTCATCCCGCTCCTGACTATTCCGGTGGTGCTCGACCAAATGGAATCCAGGGGAGTTCCGCTGATCCCCACAACTGTACAAGTCATCAGAGAATTGACAGGTTCGCTGGCGGATGAACTAAGCCGTTGGGTCATCATCCCTTTCCTCATTGTTTTTTTTGCCGGCGAACTGGTGTGGCGTGAACGGGACGCCAGGATGGGCGAGATAACCGACGCAATGCCAGGTTCGGATTGGGCCCCTTTCCTCGGCAAGTTCCTGGGACTCGGCGGCGTGCTTGTGGTGTTCCTGGCACTTCAGACCATGGCCGGTATGCTTGCCCAGACTATACTGGGTTATCAGGAATTTGAGATTGGCCTGTACCTGAAAATCATGTTTGGGCTTCAGCTAACGGATTACCTCCTTTTCGCGCTGCTCGCTTTGGTGGTGCATGTGCTGGCGGACCAGAAGTACGTTGGTCACCTGGTGGCGATCATTGCCTTCGTTTTCATTGCTATGTCCTCTTTGTTCGGAATTGAGCACAACCTGCTCATCTACGGCGCCGGTCCGGTGTGGTCCTATACCGACATGCGTGGCTTTGGCCCTTCCCTCGAACCCTGGCTGTGGTTTAAACTCTATTGGGCCGCCTGGGCCCTACTGCTCGCAGTGGCAGCGCGGTTGCTTTGGATGCGCGGCAGGGAGCGCAGTATGCGGGTGCGGTTTCAACTGGCGCGGCAGCGCTTCAAGAGTGCCACAATCTGGACTGCCGCGGCGGCCGTGGGGCTTATCCTCACGCTGGGGGGATACATCTTCTACAACACGAACATACGGAATGAGTACCTTACCGCTTCTGAAATGAAGGAGCGGCAGGCTGAGTACGAGCGGCGCTACGGACGCTTCGCGGATAGCCCGCAACCGCGGCTTTCGGCGACCAGGATGCATGTGGAGATCTATCCTAATCGGCGGGAAGTGGGGATCCGCGGTACCTATACTCTCGTGAATGGTAGCGCCGCGGCAATTGACTCCATCCACCTGGCCACCAACCCAAAAGTCGAGACCGGAGCCGTAACGTTCAGTCGGCCTGCTGCCCGCGTGGTTGCTGATGAGCAACTTTATTACCAGATTTACGCGCTGAAGAAACCGCTCCAGCCCGGCGACTCGTTGCAACTCATCTTTCAGGTGCACAAGAAGCCGCAGGGCTTCCGCGAAAGCGGAGTAGACGCCTCGGTAGTGGGAAACGGCACCTCCTTCACGAACGCATGGCTACCCGCCATTGGCTATCAGCAGAGTCGCGAGCTCATTAGCGCCAGCGACAGGCGGGAGCACAATCTTAGCCCGCGGCCGCTGATTGCCTCCCTCTATGATGAGAAAGCACAATTGAAAAGGGGCGGGGGGAGGACTTCTTTTGATGCGGTTATCAGTACCGATGCGGACCAGATTGCCATTGCGCCGGGAGAACTGCGCCGGACATGGACAGAAGGCGGTCGCCGGTACTTTCACTATTCCACCAATGCCCCCGGGCATGATTATGCCTTCTTTTCCGCTGACTACGCGGTACATGAAGCAATATGGAAGGCCCCTTCGGCTGACGCTGCGCAGGAAGTCACCATCCGAATTTTCCATCACCCGGAACATACGGCGCAACTGGACCGCATAGTTCGGAGCATCCGGGCCTCACTGGGCTACTACACCACGCAGTTTGGTCCGTACAGGGCAGACTATTTAAACTTCATTGAACGTCCTGGTAACGGGACGGGCATGCACGCAGAAGCTCGCCTGATCACGTACGCGGAAGGGTTCTCGAACTTGATGCCGAAGGACGATCCGGAGAGCCTGGATGTCCCGTCCGTGGTAGTGGCACACGAGATGGCCCACCAGTGGACTGTGCCCTATGCAAACGTGGAGGGTGCCCCGGTGATGTCGGAGAGCATTGCCTGGTATTACGCCATGAAACTGTTCGAGCACGACAGGGGCCCTGAGCAATTTCAGAAGCTTCTGAGCTGGATGCGCGAGCCTTATCGACGGGAGATCCGGCGGGGTGAGCCTTTGCTGCGGGGCCTCGACCCATACATGTCTTACCGCAAGGGACCCTTCGCACTCTATACCATGAGCGAGTACATCGGAGAGGCTCAGGTAAACGGGGCGCTCCTGCGCCTGCTGCAGAAGCATCGGCAAAAGGATGCTCTCCTGGCAACAACGCTCGATCTGTATGGCGAACTGAATGCGGTGACGCCTGACTCGCTGCAGTACCTGCTGCATGATCTGTTTGAGGTGAACATGTATTGGGCGCTGGAGACGAAAGCGGCCACGGCAAAGCAAACCAAAGAAGGCAACTGGCAGGTGACACTGACGGTGCAGGCAGGTAAGGAGGTGGTAAATGAAGCAGGTGTGGCGACGGAGGTGCCGATGGATGACTGGGTGGAAATAGGCATCCTGGAACAGAGTAGGAAGGGTGAGGAGTCACTCTACCTGCGGAAGCACCACATCCGTTCCGGCGAACAGGCAATTACCCTTACCGTGCCCCGCAAACCCGCCCGTGCCGTCATTGATCCGAATAATTTGCTGATTGATATGAAAGAAGAAAATAACATAAAGGAGGTAACGCAATGAAGTTCCTGGCCATCTTTCGCTATGAGATAAGCTATCAGCTACGCCATTTCTCGACATGGCTTCTGTTCTCTGCGTTTTTTCTGTTCGGTTTTGGTGTTCTGAGACTAGTCACGCTATCCGACGGTACTCACCTGAATGCGCCGGCCACAATCGCTTTCTTTACTGTATTCGGCAGCGCCATATGGGTAGTGATTGGCGGGGTAATTGCCGGCGATGCTGCGACCCGGGATGTGCAGACGCGCATGCACCCGCTGACCTACACCGTTCCTGTGAGAAAGGGTAGTTATCTGGGCGCTCGCTTTCTCTCTGCCTTAGCACTGAATGCGTGGATGCTGCTCCTCCTTTATGCCGGATTCCTTTTCGCGTATTATGGTCCCGGAGCAAAGACGGAGTTTCTTGGCCCTTTCCGCCTTGCCGCTTTTTTAACCAATTATGGCTTCCTTGTGATACCTACGGTCATCGCCACTACGGCCATTCAGTTTGCTTTCGCTACATTAAGTGGTCGGGCTATTGCCAGCTACATCGCCAGTGTCCTTATTATCATTTTTTCCCAGTTCGGCGGTACCACGGTGCGGTTCATGCTGGAGTGGAAGGTGATTGGAAGCCTGATGGACCTCCTCGGTACCAGCATTGTGGCGGAGATGGAGGGCTGGACACCCATCGAACAGAATACGCGGCTGATCCTGCTCGAGGGCACCTGGCTCTGGAACCGCATCACGTGGCTTGGCATAGCGGCGGCGGCGTTTGCATTTACTTACTTCCGGTTTAACTTAGCCCACGTTACAAATGGCAGAAGGTGGCATCTTTTCAGGCGCCGGGCAGCTTCCATTCAGTCAGTGGGGCAGGCTTTACCAAACACATTGTCTGCGCGCGGTATAGATACCAGCCTGATCACGCTTCCTTTTATCAGGCGCGATTTTGCATTTGCCACCTATGCGCGGCAGGCACTTGCCATTGCAGGTAAATCGTACTGGTCCATTGCCACAAGCCGGGGAGGACTTACGCTTGTAGCCGTTTTAGCTGCAGGCACAGGGCTGTTCGCAACCGAATACATGGAGTTTTACGGCGTCCCGCTTCTTGCCCGCACTCAGGAGGTTTTAAGAGTGCTAACGCCACCCCTGAGCAGCTTCAGAACCCAGTGGATCATCATTCCCTTACTTACCCTCTTCTATGCAGGTGAACTTGTCTGGCGCGAACGCGATACAGGGTTACATGAGCTTACCGACACCTCCCCGGTGCCCGAAGCGGTTATGTTCCTCAGTAAATTTCTGGGGCTCGCCCTTATCATCACCACCTGGGTGGCCCTCCTGATGGGAGCCGGCATCATCAATCAGCTCGTTATGGAGTATCATCATTTCGAGTTCGGCGTTTACATAAAGGCGCTTTTCAGATTTCAGCTGACGAACTACCTTCTTTTTGCTTTGCTCGTTTTCGTGATACATGTGCTGGTGAATCAAAAATACATCGGACATATAGTGGCAGTGTGCGCCTATGGCTTCATCATGTTTGCCCAGATGCTTGGTGTTGAGCATAAGCTGCTTATTTACGCATCAGATCTGGGTTGGTCTTACAGTGACATGAGCGGCTTCGGGTCATCTGTCACACCCTGGCTTTGGTTTAAGTTTTACTGGGCATCGTGGGCATTTCTCCTGGCGGTAGTGGCGACGCTGTTCTGGGTGCGAAGCAAGGAAGGGGGCTTCACGCTAAGGCTTCGCCAGGCACAGCACCGCTTCGCCCGGCACAAAGTGGCTTTGTTTACAGCCCTTGCACTTGTTGCCGTATCCGGTGGTTTTATTTTCTACAATACCAACGTGCTGAATGCCTATATAACTGCCACAGACCGGATGGAGATGCGCGCGGAGTATGAGCGCCGCTACGGGCAGTACGAGCGCGCAACGCAACCGGTATTGGCACGCACCAGCCTGCACGTTGAAATATATCCTGATGAGGGAGCAGCTGACATACAGGGCACGTACCACTTGGTGAACCGCAGCAAAGTCGCCATCGACTCCATCCATCTTTCTACAATTCCGCAGGTCGGTGTCAAAGCGGTTTCATTTGACCGGGCGGCTAATCCGGTCGTGCTGGATGAAGTGCTCGATTACCGGATCTATGCGCTGAAAAACCGGTTGGAGCCTGGAGACTCGATACAAATGAATTTTGAAGTAAACATCAAACCGAATGGTTTCAGCAACTGGGGTGTGGATGCTTCCGTCGTTGTGAATGGATCCCATATTGACGGTGGCGACTGGATGCCTGTTATAGGATACGAGGAGAATCGCCGTCTGCGCATGGCGGTTGATCGGGCAAATCACAGGCTTCCTCCGCGTCCGGAGAGACCATCTCTCTATGATGTTGCTGCGCGTTATGATGCGCGTCATGCTGAGCCGATGGACTTTGAAGCTGTAATAGGCACAAGCAGGGACCAGGTTGCTGTTGCGCCGGGCGCGCTGCAGCGCAGTTGGACGAAAGGAGACCGCCAGTATTTCCAATATGCTACCAATGCACCGATTAGCAATGAATATGCCTTTTTCTCTGCGAGGTACGCGGTGCGTGAGGCTCAGTGGATGCCTCAGGTATCGGGATCAGAGCAAATTTCTGAAAAATCCATTCAAGGATCAGAAAACCCGGTAAAACCTGTTACCATTCAAATCTTTTATCATCCCGCCCATAACAACAACGTGGAGCGCATGGTGAAAAGCGCACAAGCTTCGCTGGAGTATTACACACAGGAGTTCGGACCCTATCCCTACAGTCATTTCCGGGTGCTGGAGCGGCCGGGGGCCGGCCGCGGCATGCATGCCGAGTCCATGACAATTGATTACCAGGAAGGTTATGCGCTGATGAATCCTAAGCCGGATGGCCTCGACCTTCCTTACCACATCATGGCACACGAAGTGGCGCACCAGTGGTGGGGCTTCCGGCTTGCTCCCGCTGCGGTGGAAGGTTCGGGATTGCTTGTCGAAAGTTTCGCGACCTATTCTGCCATGCAAGTGGTGGAGGAGACACTGGGCTACGAGCATTTGCTCCTGTATTTAGCACAGATGCGGCAGGAGTACGAGGTTCCACTTTCGAGTGCAATGCCGCCCTTGCTACGGGCCAACAACAGGTTCATGAACTACCGAAAGGGACCTTTCGCGCTTTTCGCGTTGCGGCATTACATAGGAAAGGACAGGGTGAACGATGCTCTCAGGCAAATGCTGGACGGCTATACACTAAGCCCTCCGCTGCCAACCACGCTCGATTTTTATCGGGAGCTACAGGCAGTGACACCGGACTCGCTACACTACCTGGTGCATGATCTCTTTGCGGCAAATACCTTTTGGGAGCTTGAGACAGAGCAGGCTACAGCGGAGCAGATGGAAGATGGCACATGGAAGGTAACACTAGAGGTCCAGGCACGCAAGCTGACGGTTGACAGCATAGGCATAGAAACGAACATACCCATGTACGACTGGGTGGAAGTAGGCATTTTTGCCCCTTGGCAGAAGGGGGAGCAATCGGGTAAGCCGCTCTACCTGCAGAAGCATCGCATCCGCGGGGACAAGCAAACCATTACCGTGACGGTTCCTGGAAAGCCTGCCCGTGCCGGTATCGATCCGTACTACCTCCTGATTGACCTGAATTTATACAATAATACCAAGAAGGTGAACATGGAGGGTGTGGAGGAGGAGCCGTTCAGATTAATAGATTAATTAAAATAGTGAGCAGTCATGAAAGGGGCTACAAGGGCATTGTTGGAATAGCCTTTGTAGCCCCTTTCCATATTAAAAGTAATTCAAATATATATTCACGGATTGCAGCTTGTGGAAGTGCCGCACAATCCGCTAGTGCATGTATGTATAAAAAACAATATGAATGAGGTTTATATCAGAAAAGGAAGGACTATAGTCGCATCATATGTAGCTTCACCAGGCGGCTTGGAGAACAGAAAACTATAGCATAAAATAAAAATTACCTTTACATTACCATAGTCAGCGCCTGTAAGAAGGTAGCAACTGTTGTCAACTTGTTTACCAGCCGCACCACATACATCCTGCCATTATTCGCACTGCCTGAATGTTTAGGCGCGTAAGAGTAAGAGTATAGCTGGGTCAGAAAGGGGCTATCAGTTAACAAAAGGATATGAAAGAGCATTTTACCATAGAGCTGCTTGGGGACGGAATGGTGGATATCGCTGCAGACCAAACCATTTTAGAGGCTTCGCTGGCTGCTGGTATTCCGCATTACCATGCCTGTGGAGGGAAGGGAAGGTGTTCTACCTGCAGAATCCTTGTGCATGAAGGAGCCAGCCATCTCTCGGCTTACTCAGAACAAGAGATCAAGCTGCGAAAGAAAATCCCTATGCCAACCAATGTGCGCCTGGCTTGCCAGACCTATGTACGGGGTGAGAACGTGAAGGTGCACCGCATGATTCGGGACGAAACCGATATACGGCTGTACATTAGCGAAGATAGCCTGGCTGATACTGCGCAAACAGGTGAAGAAAAGACCCTGGCCTTGTTTTTTCTGGACATCCGCAACTTCACTCCCTTCGTAGAAAAGTACCTTCCCTTCGATGTTATCCACATCATGCGCCGGCTGTTTGCTCTTTTCAGGCATGTTATTGAAAGCAACGATGGGCGTATTATAGAAACTGCAGGCGATGGCTTTTATGCAGTGTTTGGTTTTAGTACAGGCGTTGGAGCAGCGGCACAAAAGGCCGTTGAAGCAGGACAGCAGATTCTGAATGAGATCCACAGCTTCAACGAGATTTACATGTATAAGCACTTTCGCCACCGCTTTCAGGTGGGCATTGGTATACACACCGGTAAAGTGATTACAGGTAACATAGGTATTGGCATCAATAATAATATTACTGTAACTGGACTGCCTGTAAATGTGGCCGCACGCTTGCAGGCCGCTACAAAAGAGCTCAACAACAGCTTCCTGATATCTGAAGTAGTAATGGATAAGCTCAAAGAAAAGCCCGATGTACAGCCCATAGAAATAAGCCTGAAGGGGCTGAAGAACACCGTTACAGTTTATCCTATCGGGCAGGCGTACAGCTAGCACTGTCTTTGTTTTGCCTGAAGCAGCCTGCTAAAAAATTATTTTGCTGGAGGTGGGGCCCTTTCTGCAGGCAAGGTATCTGGGGCCGGGGTGTGTACCGGTCGGTGTACGGGTTTCCTGATTTTGAGCAAAAGCTCCATCAACAGGAGGGTATACAGGTAAGACATCTGAGCCCCGGCACCTAGGCAAGGGGTCTAAAAGATAGTCGCATTTGACCATATATCACTGGTTTTCTGCGGATGTCGCTGCATGCTTCTGGTACAATGGCTTCTTTTGCCTGAATACGGCCGCCAGTTTTGAGAATGCGGTGTTGTATGAACACACTCCCTGTTGCTACCACCATTTCAAATGCCCACAGGCAGGAAAAAGAAAAGGGTAGCCACTGACTACCCCATCATCCGGACAAACAATCTAAACATGAATTAGCAGCTTTGATTAAAGTTGCTAGCCATACCCAAAGGTAATACAATATACTTTCGCTTTAACAGAATAATTCAATAATATTTTCGATAATCCTATTAAATACTTTTTATAATGCAACTATATGGCTTTCCTCATGGCTTTGTAGGCCGCATAGTCTTCTGCATCCATGTGCTGGCGTATATACTCTTCTAATCCGACGTCGTTTTTCTCCATCACATACCTTGTAAAGGAAGGGGCTGACTTGCATACTCCGAACCCCAACTGGCGCATAGCCAGTCGCATGTCATCCGGTAGGCCCTCCAGCCACTCGTAATAATCCTGCAGACTGGGAATAAATTCTGTGGAACGCAGGTGGTAGCGGTAGGTGATGTTGCCATAAGTAAACATCAGCGCATGGAAGCGCCTGTCTTCAGGCGGGCAGGAGTCCAGAAACTCCTCCTGGTTTTTTCTGTATTTCTCGTCCGGGTGCTTTACCTTGATCATTTCCCAACCTCTCTTTTACCTATGCTGGTGCTGTAGCCGATGTAGCGACAGCAGGTGGCTATTCTAATACTCAATAACTTCGTTATCTCTCACTTTGTTCCGAATTTAAATTGTATTTTGGCGGACTTGGTTATTTTGTAGCATCCTATTAAGAACCCGCTGGCTAGCCAGTCACAATGAATAAAAGGAATACATATACTTGGACAGGAATCACTCTAAGTCTATCTCGGCTCTACATACTGACTATAGCTTTTTAGAAAGACTACAGCGGCTAAAGAAGGAGGAGATAAAGGAGGTGCCACTTGGTTACTGTACGCTTTTCCTTTTGCCCCTAGATAAGACTTTCATTAGGTTCTATGACAGGCTTGAGAAAAAGAACAGACAAACAATAAATAACTTAAACCAACAAGAAAATGCCAGTATCAAGAAATAGAAAAAGGAGAACAACCTTAAACCTAATGCACCTCGGCCTATGTGTATCCTTAAACTGTTTATGTTGCACACGAATTTATGCAGAAACTGCGGAGGGGTAAGAGATGACTTTGCTTTTGATGAATTACCAGATACAGAACAAGTACATTGGAAGGAGCCAGAAGTTATAGATTTTATCGAATTCTTTCTATATTGTTCAAGTTGTGAAGAATATTCAGCAATCATAGATATAGAAGAGTTTTAAATTAAAAGGCCAGACAATATTGTCTGGCCTTTTAATTTGAAATATCTCAGTTTAAAAGGATTTCCTCAATCACTGTGAAAATCTTCTCAAATTCTGAAAATGAAAAACTTTCAAATCCTGAATGATTATTTAATATTTTATCAGCGAAAGCATTCTTTGAATGAGCTATACTGCTGCCACTGCTGTCTTTAATTTTATCAATGTCCTTAGCATAAACTTTTTTGTCTTTTTCTTCTTCCTGTTTTGGCTGCTCTAGAATTCTTATTGAAGATTGAGTTTTCTTTGTTGTTGCACTCTTGATCATAACCTCTTCAATTTCATTTGAAAAAAAGAGTCTCCTTTGAGTTACAGGATCAACAGTTGTTATTTCACTATCGGTATAATAGAATTCTATAGAAATATTGTTGAAAAAATTTCTGTGAGATGGAACAGGAATACAGAAAGAATAAACAGAGTGTCCCCAGTTCTTGTAATTGCGCCCATTGATACCGCTCATTTGCTTGACAATAGAATCACTATCTCTGTCAAAAATGCAAATCACTTTTCTGCTTTGAGGTATTTTTGAGTACTGCTCACATAAAGCTTGCAAATGAGAATCTCCCATATGAATTTCATCACTATATTCTAGAAAATCGAAATCAAGATTCGTGAACTTTCCCTGAGCCTGAAGTTTCCTTAGGGCGGCTTTTAAGTGCTTCCAATCAGTCTTTCCTTCAGTTATGATAATTGGCTTAGTAAGAGTTTCTAAGCGAGCATTAACTGTCTTAAATGTATTTTGTAAACTATTGAACTCATCTATGAATAGTTGATAAGCAAATTGCATTTCTTCAAATTCATCTACTTTTATTTTATTGCCATAAGGAAGGCTTATAAGACTATATCTATCTTTATATTTCTCTTCCATTCCCAATAAGAAAAAGGGAGAATGAGTAGTGATAAAGAATTGTACTTTTGGAAATCGAGTAATAAGTTCTGGTAGTATGCTTTTCTGAAACTCGATATGTAAATGGAGATCTATTTCATCTATAATTACAATCCCAGTAAGGTCATCAAGGCTAGTGGGGCTAATTCCTAAATCATCATATTCTTTTAGTAGGGATGCAAACAAAGCTAAAAGCATTACCTCACCAGATGATAAATGTGAAAAAGTTGGAGAGACAACAATTTCAGGTTTGCCTTTTTCTTGAATATGGATTGAGATTGATCTATTAGCTTTAGCTCCAAAACCTAATCTAGCACTAAGTATATCGGGGTATTTGCTTTTATAAATAATGAGTAGAATCTGATTTATTAGATTTAAAATAGTGTTGTTCTTTCCTATGTAACCAGAGAATTGACTTAAGGTATATGGCATATACTGTGCATTTCCATTGTTTTCAACCTTTAGATAAGTATTTCTATTGTGGATTTGCTTCTCATAGATTTCGCGATCAAGTAAACAATCTAATAACCAGGTTTCTATTTCTAGAAGTACATTATGCTTAATTATGTTTTTATTGGATTGATCTATAAAATTTTCATTGAAAGAAAAACCAATCTCTGTCTTTTTATTTAGCCAAGCTGGGTGATCGTATCTACTGTGTGGAAAGAATAAAAATAGATTTTTATTGAAAACATTTAATATGTCGTCGTTTGATGGAATAGAGGCTTTATAAAATCCAGTTTTTTGAAACCTCATGTCACCCAAGTTAAGGCCATCGAGACTAATATTAGGATACTTTTGTTGAAAATCAGAAAAGCTTATATGGCGCATTACGTCAGTAAACTTTGCTGAATTCTCATTTGCCTTGTTATTTATGTTTACATATGAAAAGTCTTGCTCGTATCTAATATATTGCATACTGCCTATTTTTAAATACTTATTATCTTCAACTTCTTTAAGTTGATTATATTTCTTTCTTTTTAATTCAATTATACCATCTAGTATGTTGCCTAATAGTAAAGTTTTGCCAGTTCCATTTTTGCCTATTAATATTACCGGTAAGGGATTTCCGTTTGCATCAAATTGTGGTTCTAACTCAATATTAGATATTGGACCATAATTTTGAATTTGTATTTTGTCAACGTACATGAGATAGCTTTGATTTTATTAATGATAAATCAAGTTATTTAAATTCTGTCTTAGAGAGAAGGAGATATATTAATTCCGTCCCCTGAAAATAAAAACCCCCTGTAAATACTTGATTTACAGGGGGTTTAAATATATATTGTACCCGGAGCCGGAGTCGAACCGGCACGAGTGTAACCTCATTGGTGTTTGAGACCAACGCGTCTACCAATTCCGCCATCCGGGCGTGTTTCCTTTTCAGGAACGTGCTGCAAACTTAGATAATGTTTCCTGAATTCGCAACAGATATTTTTTCTTCAAATAGTAGGTTTTTATCTGCTGCAGGGCCTCTTCTTTGGTAACTCCATGAAGCTCAGGGTATCGCTGCAACACAGGCAGAACATCGTTATCCAGCTGCGCCACCACACCGCTGGTTTTCTCGCCAATCTCATGAAACTTGTCTGCATCAAAGTCAAACTCCAGCTCCATCAGTTCCTCGTTTATGTCCATCATCTCCATCAGGAAATCAGAAGGAATTTCGTTTTTACCTTCTTCCAGCAGGCCATGCTCCTTTAGGATGTACTGCATGCGCAGATCAGGATTTGAGAGGGTGCGGTAGGCATTGGTGTACTGGGTGGAGAGCTGCAGAATCTCCTGCTGTTTCTCCTGCGGTTCGTTCGCGTAAAAATCAGGATGGTACTCGCGGCTCAGTTTATAATAGGTGTTCTTCAGCGCCTTCTCGTCGAGCATAAAGCTTTCAGGTAAATTATATAATTCGAAGTAAGTCATTTAGCAAGTGTAATTTAATATGTATCAGCCATTGCTATAAAAGCAGTGGCTACCTAGCAAAGGTACAGCAAAAGGGAGAGGAATGTTTAAGAGAGTGGTATAAAGGCGTCCAGTGCTCCTGCCGAAAACAGGCAAATGTGATCTGTCAAATCTTTACCGGCACATGCGACCACGCCTGCGGTTTCTCTGCAAAAAGGGCTTTGGTAGCGGGCCATACCTGGCCGAACAGATGAGAGTCGCGGTACTTGTTCAGGTGTTCTTCCGACACCCAGAGGCTGTAGGTGCTGTACACGTTAGGGTTCTTCACGTCCTGCAGCAGCTCTACATGGTTGCAGCCTTCAAAAGCACGTATCTTCTCTTTCGAGCTCCGGAAAATATCCAGAAATGCCTCCGTGTTCTCCGGTTTAAACGTCATCCTGACAATGCGAACGATCATGGCTTTAATTTTGAATACTTGAATTTTGGGCTGTGGTCTAGAATGTATGATGTTGGAATAAGTATGGCAGCAAGGGTGTTAGTTGAAAGTTATGTGCGAGATAACTATCCAGGTAAACTGCCCCTACTGCCACAGTATGAAGGTAGTCAAAAAC
>NZ_JBHUOX010000035.1:0-36509 GCF_042686245.1 Pontibacter toksunensis
CGGAGAATGCCGAGGCGACAGTGCAGCCCTATGCCTGGGGCTTCCGCAATGCCATAGGAATCGCATGGAACAGGGACAATGAGATGTTTATCGCGGTAAATGGTTATGACAATGCCGCCGGCAGGCCCATCAACGACTACCACGACGGCACCTACCGGGTGAGAGAAGGCGCCTGGTACGGCTGGCCTGACTTTGCGGCTAATTTCTCCCCTGTTACTGATGCCAGGTTCAAGCCTAACAGCTCCGCCATCCCGCCTACCTACAAAGGCAGGGAAAGAGTGGCAAAGGAACTGCACTTTCTCATTGACCATAAGGCGAGCGGGCTGGAGCAGCCAGACACATCACTGATTCTGGGGCTGCATGAAGTGAATTCCTCCCCCTCAAAGCCTGATGTGGCGCCTGAGGGCTGGGGGGACTATGCCGACCACCTCTTTGTGCCGGAGTACGGGGACTTCCAGTGGATCACCAACCCCTTGAGGGACAAGTTCGCAGGCAACCGCATTGTCCGGATGAAGACCAGCGGCAGCGGAGAGCACACTGTGCACGCCTTTATTCAGAACGAGAAGTCCGGTCCCGGTTCCCAGCAGGGCCGGCTAGGGGAGGGAATCGAAAGGCCGTACGATGTGAAGTTCGGTCCTGACGGGGCCATGTACATCGTTGACTTTGGCTCTCATAGAACAAGCCTGAAACGCATAGCGGAGGGGCATTTCCCGGTTGAGTTTGACAAGGGAACAGGCATGGTCTGGAGAGTAACAAAAGTAAAGTAAAAGCTGAACCTGTATTAACCAGATAAAAGGGAGCTGCTGTATCAAGTGATAAAGCAGCTCCCTTTTATCTGGGTCAGGGCAAAAGTGCCAGTATAAAAAATGCTGTTCCACTTGCCTGTACAGGCCATACTTGAACACCTTTAAATACCGCATCATGCAGCTTCCTGATTTACCGCACGTCATCCTGCCAACTGCAGGATAATGGTTTAGAGGAACTATAGTCACTGCCCAAGAGCCTTCAAGCAGGAAAGTTTCATACATCGCTTCCCATCTGCTTTTACCCTTTTGGAACGCTGCTGTTCCAAACCAGTATGGTACACCCGGTAGGGCTTGTAGCATTGTGCTCAGTGCCTGCAGGGTAGTAAAGATAGGAACCAGCTCCAAACTCTCTTCCTTCCTCAACCCCCGGATCCACATAGATGCCATCCATCACAAATACCTCATCGGGAACGGAGTGGGCGTGCTTGGGATACCCCTTGCCTGGTGCAATGCGCAAGAGCACGCGGTTCTCACCGGGGCGGGCCCGTAACACGATTTTTTCAACTCCTTCGCTGACGTTTTCCCAATGTGGTGCGGCGCCATCTGTATAATCTATATGAGACATGGTTGCTGATTTTATTTTCGACTACAAAAGTTAATGAGTCTTCCCTTATTCTACTTTCAAAGTCCTGGCTATTTCTTGTATTCTGTACGGGCTGCCATGAAGATAGTGACAGAACCTGTTTCAGGGAGGTTACATTAATTCACTCAACTTAATCAACCAAAGCCACATCTTGTACTCGTCCCAAGAAACGTGGGTGGCTGTTGCACGACTCAGCTTTTAGATGTCTTCCTTGCAGCCTTCATTCGGAATAAACCTGTAATGCTCCTCTCGTAGATTGTGGGTAAACTGCAGGGGTAAGGCAATAGCTGAAGATATGAGCATGTCGCTGCTCCCCTTCCATTGCTGTTGCCATGCTGACAGATTTCTTCGGAATATTCCTCATGTACTTTCTTATGTTGAAGGCAACGGCAGCCATGAGCATGACCTTATGAGCACCCGATTTCCCCAGCACGCCAATTCTGCTCAGGCCATAGTGGTGTACCAGGCTTCCGAAGACCGGCTCCACCGTGCTCTGGCGAAGCTTTTTCATTCGCTTGCCCCTCCTGCTTTGCTGCCGTGCGTATGCCCTCAGGTACTGCTCGTCGTAAGCTGTGCGGGTAATTTTCCTGCACCGGGCCTTGGGGGCACACGTGGGTTTGGAGGCGCACTGCCTGCAGTCCCCGGGCGCTGCCCAGTAGTTCTTCGTCAGCCTGCCATCTGGTGTATGGTCAAAGCCCTTGAAGGGGAGCGGCTTGCCCATGGGGCAGATGTAGCGGTCCTTCCCTTTGTCATAGGGAAAGCCCTCTATCTCGGGCTTGTACATCCCGAACACGGGACTCCAGCCTGTGATGCCCTGCTGCTCGAGCATGAAATAGTTGGAGCCGTTGGAGTAGCCAGTGTCAGCCAGCAACTCCTGCATGAGCAGCCCATTCTCCCTCAGCCTTCCTTGTACCCGCGTCACAAGGGGAGGCAGGTATTGGCTGTCCCTGCCGTCAGCAAAATCCGCCTGTACATGGCTTATCACACCTCTGGCTGTGTCCACAGCCATGCTGCAGTGGTAGTTGAGTTTCCTGGCTTTGCCGGGCTTGACGGAAATACGGTCATCGGGGTCATGCGGGGAGTAGTGGGTTTTGTTGCTGACCAGCTGTGCCTTCTCATGAGTTGAGCCTAATGAGGTGAATGTGCCCCTGATATTCTCCTGATGCTTCTCCAGCTTCCTGAGCTGATGCGCGGGAGCTGTGATAAGCTGTGCCGGCTTGCTCTGGCGCTTGCCTGCACCATGCTGAGCCGGGTGCAGATGCACTGACTCCTGGGGCTGCTTTAACAGCAGGCTGTCCATGGAGGCATTGGCCTTGACCGGGGCTGAATCGATCGCCTGCGTACTGCCCGACACCATGCCCGTTTCCACGCACAGGCTGAAGACCCTGTCAAAGAGTGACTCGAACAAGGCCTCGGGGTAAAGTTGGCGGGTGCGGGATACGGTGGAGTGCCAGGGCAGGGGCTCGTCAAGCTGATAATCCAGAAAGTACAAAAGGTCCAGGCGGAGGCTGCAGTGCTCGATGAGCTTTCTGTCCGAGGTGATGTTCTCCAGGTAGCCCACCAGGCAGAGCTTGAAGAACACCACCGGGTCAATGCTCTGCTGGCCACACTTACCGTAGTAGCCCCGCGTCAGCTCGGTGAGGAAGCTCAGGTCCAGCTGCTGTTTGAGCCGACGGTAAAAGTTGTGCTCCGGAACGTGCGCCGAGAGCGAGAAGAGCAGCTCCTTCTCATCCCTGAAATTCTTCCTTCCCTGCATAACTACAAGCAATAGGTCATTATCCTTTAACGGCTATCTTCAGCCGGTTGTGCAACAGCCACCCGCGTTTTATAAGAAAAGTTTGGCAACCTATATCAGGAAGAGACATTTATTTAGAAAAGTTTTAACTTTTGCTGCCAGGTTCCCGTTTTCGCTAATGCTTCATTACTAATAAGGATGTCTATGGAAAATGATTTCTCAAGCCCTGCAAGAGACATTCGGTTTCGTTCTTTATTCGAAACTACCCCTGAGCTGATTCTGTACCAGAACGAAGAGTCCACTATACTGGATGCTAACCCTGCCTTTCTCATGCTGGTCCAGGAACCAAAGGAAAATGTAATTAACCGCAACTACAATGAGTTTCTGTCAGAGGATGTTCAGCTCCTTTATGAAGAAAAACTTAAAGAAGCATTCACAGGCAAAACAGTTAGGTTTGACCTTTATACCCCTCAGGGGAATTCTGCTCCCCGACACTGGGATGTAGTAAAAATACCCGTGATGGAGAATGAAAAAGTGGTAGGGGTGCATATGATTGCAAGGGACATTACAGAAAAAATGCAGGCGCAGGAGGAAATACTGGAGAAAAACAAAGATTTACAGCAGTTCACTTATGTGGTCTCTCACAACCTGCGTAGCCCCCTGACCAATGCCTTAGGGTTAGTAGAAGTGCTGGAAATTTTAGACCCAGGCTCTTCTGACTTCGAAACTACGCTGACACACTTGGGAACCAGCCTTAGACAGCTTGATCAGGTTGTTCGTGATATAAATACAATTTTGTCAATACGCGACAAGGAAGGCCTTGTGCAAATTGAATCCGTTCCGCTAGCCCAAGTCGTTCAGCAAGTCGTTCAAAACTTTCAAGAAGCTCTTAATGAATGCGATGGAACTGTACGGGTGGACATTCCTGAGGGTATTCAGGTACTGGGCAACAGGGCCTATCTTTACAGCATATTCTCTAACCTACTGTCCAATGCGATAAAGTTCCGATCGGAGCAGCGGCCGTTGCAGGTAGATATAACTGTAGCAGTAAAGGACAGTCAAAATAAGGAGATTTCATTTGCAGATAATGGCTCAGGAATTGATCTTGACAAGGCAGGCACGGATATATTCAAGCTTTACAAACGGTTCCATCCACAACATTCCGGTCGTGGCCTGGGCTTGTATTTGGTCAAGGCTCATGTGGAGAGCCTGGGAGGTCAGATTGAAGTAAGCAGCAGGCCCAATGAAGGGACAATTTTTAAAATTTCACTACATTAACTCAGCTATTTGTGGATTTTGTAATAATTGATGATGAGCCAATTACTTTGTTTTTATACAAAAAGCTTTTCCAACTTGAAGGTCTTTCCGATAAAGTGATTGCCTTTGATAATCCTGAGGAAGCCCTGGCGTTTCTCCAACAACAAATATCTTCCGGCCAGGTGCCCCAAGTTATTTTCCTGGATTTGAAAATGCCTAGAATCTCAGGATGGGACCTTTTAGGGGCTCTCGAACCATATAAAGAACAACTACAAGCAAAATGCCTCATTTACCTGTTAACCTCATCGCTGGACCCTTCAGACATAGCGCGGGCAAAGGAGCATCCACTGGTGACAGAGCTAATTCACAAACCCCTTGATAGGCATATCATACATAAAGTTCAGAAAAATATGAGGGGAAGCCGCTGAGAACACCAGGTAGTTCAGGTTCTGTGGTAAATGAGAAATATACTCATTACAATTTTTACACCTGCAATTTTCTCGTCTGGTTCCTTCGGGTTGGTGATGTGCCGCGAGAGATATATCAGTTTCGGAAGGGCCATGTATGAGCCGCCCCTTCGTCTTGCTCACCTTCCTGACCTGGCGGTGAAATCCCTCGGCGGCGTTGGTGAACACAATTTCATGCCCGCCCTTCGCTGTCGCTTCTGGCTTCGCATGCAAGCGGCCGTTACAGACGTTCCAGTTGAACATAAGAGTCTTTTTAGGCTTGTAACACGCGTTATGGAACAAGAAAAGGCTCCCCGTGATGAGGAGCCTTTTCTTGTTTTAGGTATAGTAATCATTATGTTGAGCTTACATCTATGCAGAATAAACCATCACATCATCGTACAAGCAGACCCTCTTTAAAATTTCTGAACAAAGAGCTTGAAAGCCAACTCTCTTACCCATGCTATTTTACTGCTCTGTAATGAGTTGGGTTTTAACAAGCATACTTACAACAGTATATTAAAACTACTTATGCAGTATATTAAAACTACTTATAATCATTCTATGTTCTTTTTGCCTTTGTTCTGAACGATTCCCCAAAAGCTTTTGTGTTTACATCTCAACACACATCCTGCCATAGCTAAACTTACAATAAACAGACAAGGTGTATGTGTTTAACCGATTGATCAAAGCCTACCTGTACATAGCTTGTATCTGTGCGCTGGAAGTTGATGCAAACAAAGCAACGATGCCTAAAGTATTGCACATGCCTGATAGCGGTGGTACAAAGGAAATATTTAACATCATCATTGGAAAGCTTCATGCGACCGTAGCCATGCATAAGGCTACTTTCCCACAACTGGCTACCATAGAAAAGTTTCTGGACGTAACCCTGCCAGAAGCAGGCAGTGACGAAGTTTATCTGGAAAAGCTTGATGAAATCTGCTCAAGCCTTCACGAACTAAGTGTAAGCTCCTATATCATTCGCCACCTGCATCACAACGTGTGTGCAGACGTGGATGCAGTAAAGAACAACTCCTTTACATTCTATCAGGAAGAGTACTACATCATTCTGCCTAAGTAAATCTTGCATACGTCAGCTTTTATTCAGGTTGTAGATTGTTTACCTGTAAGATAATACAGTGTCTACTGCATTTTAGTCCATAACAAACATTATTAAACATAACAGACGTTATAGAACAAGATAGGCTCCCCGTGATGAGGAGCCTATCTTGTTCTAGCTGAAAAGCTATGTAAACTCATTATGCTAATATTCCTGGTTCCAAATAAGATTTGGGTAGGACATTGTTATTGAGACGGAAGAAGTTTGTCGGGTCATACTTCTGCTTTAACTGCGCTAACCTTTCATAATTAGCTCCAAAAGCTAGCTTAACCCGATCCGAGCCGTCATCTGCATCTAAGAAGTTTATCCCGGTGCCATTTGTAAACGACTCTGCCTCCTGCCAGAAAGAACGCGCCCAACTAATATGCTTGCTTGCCTCAGAAGGGTTTGTCCACTGTGCCACAATATCAAAGTGCCACTGTTCACCGCGATGAGCGAATGCAGTATCGGCAGGATCCACCTTGGCTGCAGCATCTTTCATGCAGTTGAGCAGAACTATTGAGTAGGGAGAAGTAACCTGGTTTGAATGCCTTACTATCATTTCCAGAAGGTCATCCTCAAGATGCGGAAGATAGCCCATTTTCGTATAGCGATGCATCCCATGCGGTACCGCAGCATCGAATATTTTCTGCATCTGCGTGTAAGGCATAGGGCCAATCATATCTGCGAGCGGAGTGTCAAACTCGCGCAAGGCTTTTATGTGCTGCTCACCTTCCTCCATGTCCCCTATCCATGCTACCACCACTGCTATCAAGGGTAGCCCTTCTGGGGAGGTTATGATCCCGACAGCAGAGCTAAGTTCTTCTGGAGTTTCCATAGAGTAGGTACGGTAGAAACGCAGCACATCCATTGCCTTGTCCATCGGATAAAGGATCATGCCCCCAAGGATTTGTGGCCCTACCGGATGCAACTGGTATTCAAAAGAAGTGACGACTCCAAAGTTACCCCCGCCGCCGCGCACTGCCCAGAAAAGGTCCTCATTTTCTGACTTGCTGGCCGTTAACATGCGGCCATCCGCTAAGACAATGTCGACAGACAGTAAATTATCGACAGTTAATCCGTACTTGTTCATCAACCATCCCTGGCCGCCACCAAGGGTCAGGCCAGCGATTCCTGTATGGGAAACAGTACCTCCTGTCGTTGCCAGTCCAAAAGCCTGCGTTTCATGGTCCAGATCACTTAGCAGAGCACCCGCCTCAGCCCGAGCCGTTCTTCTGGACAAGTCTACCCAAATGCTTCGCATGCTGGAAAGGTCAATCATCAATCCCGCGTCACATACAGATTTACCGGCAAAACTATGACCGCCGCCCTTTACAGAAACGATGAGATTATGCTCCCGAGCAAAGTTCACTGCCTGTATCACGTCGGAAGGACCTGCACACTTAACTATCAAAGCAGGATGTTTATCAATCATTCCATTCCAGACTGTACGGGCCTGGTCATATCCCACTTCTCCTGGTTGTAGAAGTGTGCCCCGAAGGCTAGCTTTTAGTGTTTCAATCGCCGAGTTCTCAATAGATGCTGGTGCTGGAGTGATAGTATTATTTTCCATAGTTAAAAAGGTTATGTGTCACACGTTCATTTTTTGCGGTAAATACTGTCTTATCAGAAGCATGTATCATGGCTTCTGCTGAAATCAGATGGTAGGACTGTTGCATCTTCTCTTTTTTGGTCAAAAAGCTGATACCCTCTAAGAAATGTGATGTATAGAAGCAATGGATGCTTAGTCAACAACTTCTGTTTTGAAGTTGCCTCAGGGGAGTGAGTACTATAGGGCGAACTGATAATGAAGATACTTCTTTGCTGGTTATTCTGCGACAATAATCTTCAAATTATCATTGCAAAAGCTATAAAATTTATTTAATAAATACAAAAAAATAATAGTGAAAATTTCTAGTTTCAGAAAGGGCCTTTACTTCATAACAGATTTTATGTTCAGTTCAGAGATTAATTAAACCTGTTGCTGTGCCGCCAAGGCCCAGGAGTGAGTGACTGTTACGCAACATCCTGCTTGAGTAAATAAGCCAGGGCTGTTTGCCGGGCGGCGGTGCTTTGCTTGTTCACCGCCAGTGCCAATGCCTTTCTAGTCCCCACGAACACAGCCAGCTTTTTTGCCCTGGTGATACCGGTGTAGACCAGGTTGCGGAACAGCATCCCGAAGTGCTGCGTGACCACAGGGATGATGACACTCTCAAACTCACTGCCCTGTGACTTGTGAATGGTGATGGCATAAGCCAGCTCCAGCTCCAGCAAGTGCTCCTTTGTGTACCTTACTTCCTTTACCTCCTTGCCTGCCCTGAAGCTTACCGACAGCTCCATCTCCTCGTTATCCACCTGAATGATGGAGCCGATGTCTCCGTTAAACACATTTAAGTCATAGTTGTTCCGCTTCTGAATCACCCGGTCCCCCTCCCGCAGCACCCTCCCCCCTATGAGTATTTGCGCTTTCCCTTCCCTTGCCGGGTTTATCCTCTCCTGGACCACCTTATTGAGGTTAGAGGTCCCCAGGCTGCCCTTGGTCATGGGGGATAGAATCTGTATCTCCGCCTCTTTGCCATGGTACCTGGGGATAATCGACTCATACAGCTTTTCGACCATTCCCACCGCAGAAAGGCCGTAATGCAGCGAAGACCAGGGGTGGATCCTCTGCAGGACTTCCTTCAGCTCCTCACTGTGCCTGCGGGCCTGCAGCAGAGCCGCCAGGTCCACATGGCTGAACTTGTCGGGGATAGACAGGCTGCTGCCTAGATGATAGGGGTCCGCTGCCGCTCCTTCCGTTGCACCCGCTGCGTTCCCGGCCGTCTCGGCTGTCATTCTCTTGACTTTGGAGATGAACCTGAGCTGCTCGCTTGTGGCTTCCTCTGAGTCGATAAATAGGCAGTCCTTCTTCTCCTGCCAGACAAGGGGCTTATGAAAGGGAGACTCTATCCTGGGTACCTCCCCGCTGTTTATCTGGTGGGCATAGGAGATGATGAGCGACTCCTGCGCCTGCCGGAACACTTTCGTCAGCTTCATACAGGGGACGACTCCCGAGGCAATCATGTCTTTGAGCACATTGCCCGCCCCTACGGCAGGGAGCTGGTCGGCGTCCCCTATCAGCACCAGTTGGCCGTCAGCAGGCACTGCCCGGAGCAGGGAGGCGGCCAGGTGCACGTCGAGCATCGAACACTCATCCACGATGAGTACATCCGTTTGCAGGGGCTCCTCCTCATTGCGCTTGAAGCCCCCTTTGGAAGGGTCCCACTCCAGCAGCCGGTGTATGGTCCTGGCCTCCACGCCGATGACCTCGTTCATGCGCTGGGCGGCCCTGCCGGTGGGGGCGGCCAGCATGACTCTCCTGGCCATGAACTGCAGCACGCCTACCAGGGCCCGGGTGGTGGTTGTTTTCCCGCAGCCCGGCCCCCCGGTGAGGATGGAGAGGCGCTGGGTGGCTATTTCCAGCACGCTCTGGCGCTGCTCCTGGCTGAGGTTAATCTGGTGTAGCTGGCAGAACACCTCCAGGTCCTGCAGCAGATGCTCACTGTTGCCCCTGGTTTGGCGGCTGGCCAGCTGCCTGACCTTGGTGGCGATGTACTGCTCATCATAGTAGAGGGAGTGGGCGTAAAAGCATTTCTGTGCCGTTCCCTCCTCATCGGGCAGCAGCCTGATTTTAAGCTCTCCCTTTCGCTCCATCTCAAAGAGGTTTATCTCAATGGCAGCGGCATCCATAAGGGACAGCAGTTCAGCCACCGCCTGCAGGATCTGCTCCTGGGTCAGGTAGCAATGCCCCTCCTCTCTTGCGTTCTGCAGCACATGCGCAATGGCTGCCTGTAGACGCTGTGTGGAGTCCTGCGCCAGCCCCAGGCTCAAAGCTACTTTGTCGGCAGAGAAGAAGCCGATGCCGTAGATGTCGGCGGCCAGGCGGTATGGGTTTGTCTTGACTATCTCAATGGCCTCATTGCCATAGGTCTTGTAGATTTTGACGGCAAACAGAGTGGAAATACCGTGGGACTGCAGAAACAGCATCACGTTCCTTATCTCCTGGTGCTCTACCCAGGCTTTGCTGATCATCTCCAGCTTGAGCTTGGCAATGCCCTCCACTTCGGTGAGCCTTTCGATACTGCTCTCAAAGACATCCAGCGTTTTGTCCCCGAAGTGCCTGACGATCCTCTTGGCTGTCACCGGGCCTACGCCTTTGATAAGGCCTGAGCCCAGGTACTTTTCCAGCGCGTTGGCTGTGGCTGGCTTCCTCTCAATGACCTTGGAGGCTTTGAACTGCATGCCATAGCTGGGGTGCGTGGTCCACTCGCCGTAAAAGTCAACGGTGGCCCCGGCGAACACCTTGGACTGGTGGACAATGACAGTGAGGTCCTCGTGGGGCCTTTGGAAGCTGTTTACCTTCAGCACTGAATAGCCGGTCTCCGCGCTATGGAAGGTGACGCGTTTGACGATGCCCGATAGCTTTTCCGGCTCGGCTGAAGTTTGTCTGTCAAGTGCCTGCATGTACAAGGATAGGTAAAGATAAAGATACACCCACAAAAGCAGGATTGGTAAAAAGGCAAAGTACCTTTTCTATAGAACTTTCACTAAATTCTGAAGCCTGATCAGGTGGCTGTTTAGCTCTGCCGCCGCTCCTACATTAGCCGTTTCGTACAGAGGCGCTGATGGATATCTTCTACCATGCAATCTATTTTGCGGATGCGCTTCAATTTAAGCTTTCCACCTGCGTAAAAAAACAGCATCATGCTCGTGGGCCTTCCCAAGCATGATGCTATTTAACAGTTGTGGTTAGGCTCCCTTATAGCCCGACGTAGTGGATAAAGCCCTAAAGTTAAGCTTCCTACGGCTTTAGTATTATACAGGAGCAGTATTGGGGGTCTTATTTTGTAGTTTGACTCCCTTTCTCCCTGTTAAAATACCTTAGCACCAGTTGTGCATTCTCCAGGGTTGTTGGTCCACCGTCTTTCCAGCTTATCTTATGGTCTACCTCTGCATCATCGATGCTAAGGATCTTTTGCCCGGATATAGCGCAGTAAGGGTGCTGTTTGAACAGGGCTTCCTTGACGCTGTTCGGGAAGACCCTTTTTTGGGGAGCGCCCGGGCCTACGATTGCCGCAAGGGTATCGAACCATATCCTGAACCTCTTCTGAAGGACACTCTTGTTGTCTATCTTGTGCTCGATTGCATCTATGAACTCACCGTTTTTCACCATCAGGTCCATCATCGCCTCCCGGATTTCGTCTGCCTTCGACATCACCTGGTGCTTTGTGTAGTAAGCGAACCCGCACATCTGCAGGTCAAAGAGCGCGGTGTTGAACTTCCTGGACCAAGCGTGATGATGATCCGGCGCATGCGTCGCTATATACCTCCTGAAGGCGTTATTCCCAAAGACAGCTTTAACCAAGCCCAGACAGTGCTTAAAGGACTTTCTGAATTCAGCAGCCTTATCGAGAGCCAGATACCTGTTGTCCCGCAACTCCTTGTTCAGGAACAGTTTCATTGGCGGACCATAGTTCATGTAAGTCTTCTCTGTCAGGGACAGAAAGCGCAATATGAGGCCCCGGTCCTTCATCCTCTTTCTGTATCCTTCCTGCTGCAGTAGTTCATGCAGAGTTTTATTGTTGCTCAGCTCCTTCAGTAAATCAACGTATGGGCCACGGTAGATAGCGTTCCTTATTTCATCATCGTTCAGGCCAGTTACTCCTGTGTTATAGCGCTCGAAAATATCAAACTTTATCTCCTCGTTTGATTCTTTATTGAAGGTGATTGTATGCAGCGTGGCGTTCTTGATTTTCCGCTGCTGGCGTTTATCAAGCTGTTCAAAGCCCAGCTTGTTTATATCCGTAAGTACCTTCAGTCCGGATAGCCTGAAAACAGTGTCATCCGGAAACTTGCCGTTCAGGAAGGAGATAAGGGATGTAAGCCGTTGCTGTCCGTCAATCACGCTGAACGTTCCGTCCTGCTCCTCCGACAGGAATACGGCAGGAATCGGGATATCCAATAACAGGGACTCTACTAAGCGGCTGGCTACTTGCCGGGTCACCACAAAATTCCTTTGGTAGAAAGGTTGCAGGATAAGGTCCTGCTCATGGTGCAGCATAGACAGCTCCCTGACTGTAATGTCCTTAGACTGTGAGATTACATTTCTCCTGGAGGGCTCTGTTTCTGTTTCCTCGCTATCATCCTCATCAGAGCCGGTTTTAGGTGTGACTACGTTAGGCTCTGCCTGAGACTTACAGGCTAGCACCTTAGAAGCAGCATTTGGTAGTGTAACCTCACCTGAGTTGTTCGATAGTGGAAGTTGGAGGTTAAGTTGTTGGCTTTTGGTGGTTTTCTTCATGTTGTTTAGAAATGTTTAAATGTTAAAGATTAAAATGATGAAAGCAGTGCCACACCTGGGATTGGCACGATTAACTGTTGCGGATGTATTTTCTAGCGCATGATTTTTCTGCCAAACCAATCGCAGTACTGTGGTGGTGATTCACGCCTGGAGAAGTTGACCATTTGAATCCATTGCAAACTAACCACCTGCTCAGCAAGCAAATTCAAGCAGTGCATGTTGCAGATGTTATGATGGGGTAGTGATTTAAAGTGGTTACCGGCGGCTGTTTCCCGGCTCTATTCTGCGCCTCCTCCTTATTAGCCTTCCCTCCAGCTGCATGCGGTGCCTCTGGATTACGTCCGGCCTGCGGGAAGCCTCCTAGACTGCCTTTCCGCCGGCCGCATCATGCCGCCTGCCCTCCTATTTTGCCGTCAGGATTTCCACTCAAGGCACGCCGGCTGACACCCGGACCGCCAGATCAAGCTCAGCTTCCCAAGCCGAATCTACCTACGGCTTGCCGTCAGTTGGGCAACAATGTAAACCTTAGGCTATTCATCAATAGTAAAGTCCGGAACGGCCGCCCTTATTTCGGAAGGAGGCCCACTCCTGAATTCCTTCTGCGGGTTAGCCGGGGGTGACGCCCGACCTGCTCATGTCTTTAGCCGACAGGATTAACGGCACATTGGCCTTTCCTATTTATTCTTACTTGGGGGCTCGAAATGGGGAGCAAGACCACCGTATCGTGCGGCTTTAGAGGGAGGGACGGCGTCCGGTATGCTTGCCTGTAAAACGGGACTCATGCCTGAAGAATATGGGACTTTATCAGAAGTTGAGACGAGGAGGACGGGAGTCGGAGAGTAAGGAGTCGGTGAGGTTATGACCGGCAACCCTTGGCTCAATCGTGCTCTTGTCCGCCAGTTCTGTCCGGGAGAACTTCCGGGGGCGAGCCTGGGCACCACTAATATGGGAAGGAGCATAAAAAAGGACTGGCGGCTGCCTGTCCTCATCAAATCCAACCGACTTCGAATAAACCGATGCCTCGGTCATAGCCTGCGGGGAATGGCTGCAAAAGGCAGCCCCCTTAGAATAGCATTCCGGTCTGGGTTACCAAGGCCTCTGTCAGGCCGGGTAAAGTTTAGTCTGAGTCGCCGACACTCCGTTCGCTCCGGAAGTGAGACTGTTTAAAATTCCCGATCGCATGGGGGGGTTACGGAAGGTTGCCTACGCGGGCGTCATGAAAAAAATTTATAAAAAATTTTGTGGAGTAAGACTATCTGATGGACATCCCAAACAAGTGTGAATCCATGCAGTGAACTTTCTACCTTTGACTGGAGGCGTCGAATACGCGTCTTTCCGTAATAGTTAAACTTAGTAATTTATGTAAATCTGCCTATTAAAAGCCTTCAGTCAAAGGTAGCAAGTTCATTATTCTGTTTAAGTATTCGGCACTAATGGCATTTTCCATAGCTGAGCTGGGCATTTGTGCCAGTAGTGCCGCAAATGCCACTGCTAAAAGCGTTTTTCGTATTCCCCTCTTTTCAGCCTGTCAAACAACTCCTTATTATTGAGTAGTCTTTTAAAAGTTCTCTCAGGGACGCCAAGACGTTCCGCTACCTGTACACCTGTCTCAGTGCTGAAATTATCAGGAAGGGCATCGTATAGTTTCTGCTTATCTGCAGAAAGTTTATCCAACGCGTTGTGGTCGGCTATCGTGGTATGTACACCAAGTGCAGTTTTCCTGAAATACTCTATCAACAGAATGGCACCGTTCACAGCCTCCGTCTCTACCGCTTGTTTGTCAGCCTCACTAGTAGCCCAGCGTAGCATCTGCAGGATGAGCGAGAGCCTAACAGCATATATCTCGAGCTTACTGTAGATGCCTGCTATCGCCTCATTCGAGGCATTGTTGCATAAGTCAGTGTTCTTTATTTGCCACTCTTTCATGACGGCTTTTGCCTCGGGGGTAAACTGCAGAACTGTTGGAACAGGCGTGTCCGTATCATCTGAAATTAGAGGCAGGTCTAGGAGATTGGAAATGATGATGTCCCATCTGTGATTATATGCATCCGGCAACTCCGTTTCGCTCCAGTAATCCTTTTTTAGTTCAGAAGGCATGGCAAACAGAATCCTGTCGATAAAACCGTTTTGGCTTCGGTTGTCTTTAGCCATTTCCTCCAACAAGGCATTCTGAATGGTGCCTATCACAGGGATAAAAGGCAAGGAGATGAAAGTAGGCTCACCTGTTTTTCTGTCTACTACAATTGGTTTGCTGCTCCAGTTGCTCAGCCAGAACTCCTGTTCGCTCCCTTTGGTGTAGCGGTTAAAGTTCTTGGTCCAAGTCGCCAGCTCGTCAACATACACGCCTATGCCCCGCTTATTACACCTTTTTAACTCAGTAAGTCCCTCAAGTGTGAAATCAGACACGATGAACTTCCGCCAAACAGGTTTTACTGGCTCGTCTACTAACCCCTGCTCCATCCGCTCCTTTCTGGTAAGGCCAAGGGTTTGCTGGTACTCCTTCCAGTCTTGTTCAAATTGCTTATAGGTGGATTTGTCCTTAGTAAGGATTGGTTGGATAAACCAGCTGAGGGGGTGGCTTTTATTGGTGCCTGGCCTCCCTACAAGGGTAATGTAGAGCAGTGCCGATTCTAGCCAACCCTTCATAACTTCCACCCGGTGTGTGTTACCGACAGCCAGTGCCGTAGAAAATAATACTGCAGCTCCAGCAAAGTCAATCGGAAAATTCAGGCTCTTGTTTGTTGCTTGTATGATTTGCCGAACGGGCTCTGGGAACGCTTCAACAGGGAAAGGATTCCTTGCTTTACTGTCTGCCTCGGCAGCGATATCGTTCCCACCAATGTTGAAGGACTTCTGTTCGACCTGTAGGTTAATGCTACCCATTCCGTTGCCCCTCCTTGGCTTCATGATCAGCGACACGCTGCTTCAGCTCTTCAATGTTGATACCAAAGCGTTCAACTGTATTGAAAAGCCCTATATCTGAGGAAGAAATCAAGGGTACAGCTTTGAGGAATTCTGAAATCTTTGTATCTTTGGTCTGTTCAGACACCAGTTTCTGCCCTTGCCCGGACAGAAAATTTCGAGGAGGATTGCTGATATGCTCAGGCATATTGCTTTCCTCCTTTCTTTTTTCGCCTGGCGCTTCTTGCCAAGGCTAAATCATTCTCACTTGTGTCATTGGGGTTGACTATTTGTGATTCAACCCACTTAGTTAACTCCTTGCGTGAGAATGCCAGCCTTGTGTTTAATTTAAAGTAAGGTATTTTATTTTGAGCTGTAAGCTTGTAGAGTTGCGACCTCGTAATAGTATAGCCCTGCTCTTTCAGATGGGCTACCGCTGAGGCTACATTCAACCGTTCAGGTTGTTCGGCAACATTTTGCTGGGGGCTTAACGTGCCGACGCGTTTTAGGTCTAACAGGAAAAGCTCAATCCTGTTTAACCTGCTCGCAATTTCTTCAAATGGGTTTGGTATTTGCATGGCAGAATATGTATTGGTTTCTGCCTACAATAATATAGCATTTTTATGCATATTCGCTAGCTAAACTAGCTAGAATTCAAATAGCTAGTTTAGCTAGCACTTTTCCAATTTA
The DNA here is from genome assembly GCF_042686245.1 of Pontibacter toksunensis. NCBI lineage: Bacteria > Pseudomonadati > Bacteroidota > Cytophagia > Cytophagales > Hymenobacteraceae > Pontibacter > Pontibacter toksunensis. The sequence goes on from NZ_JBHUOX010000035.1 coordinate 15,861, forward strand.
ATATTTAAATATCGGGTTATCTTTGTTTACATTCTGGTACTGTTTTCCCAGCTTTTCTCTTGCGGTGTTGACAGTAAAACTCCAATGGATTTTACTGGCCTTGCTGTTGCGCTTGGCGCACCAGTTTAGGGCCTCCCTTTCCAGTGCTTCCATGCTGCCAATCCTCCTGCTCAGGCACTCCCTGGCCAGCACCGAGAACTCTATCTCGGCCATGTTGAGCCAGCTGCCGTGCTTTGGCGTCAAATGAAAGCCGAATTTGCATGTCAACTCCCTGGCCTGGGCGGCAGGCAGGTTCTCATAGAAGGAGCCGTAGCTATGGGTGTTGAGGTTGTCCTGCACCAGTTCTATCTGCTCTGCATGCGGGTAGTGCTCCCTTGCCAGCCACTCCATAAACTGCGCGTAGTCCTGCTTCGTGCGCCGCTCCCTCACCTGCAGGTACCGCTGCCCTGTGTCTATGTCATAGGCCAGCAGGATAACAGCCGTACCGCGGCGCTCGTACTCACTGTCCTCTCTGGCAGGCCTGCCTCTCTTCACGGGCAGTGGCTCCACCACGTCTTTGAGCAGTTGGCAGGGGCGCTCGTCAAAGCACACTCTGGCTTTGCCCTCCTCCGGCTTCTGCGCGTACAGTTCCAGCACCTCCTCCATACAGGCCAGGTAGCGGCCGTCTACTTTGCCGATGCACCACTGCTTTTTGAGCCAGGGCTTGAGCTTGCTTTTTTTAAGACCTGCCGCACCGACTCATCATGCACCTGGTAGCCCAACTGCACTATTCGCTCGTTTAGCAGCGCCACTGTCCAGCGGGCGTGCCCCTCAGGTGCCTGGCTACAGGCGATGCGCGTCACGGCCGCCTCCACCTCCGGTGTCACCTTGCGGGGCTGGCCCGGACGTGGCTTCTCCTCCAAGGCACCGAGCTTGCAGGAAAGGTAGCGGCCGTGCACGTTGTAAACCGTGGCAAGACTCACGCCTACCGCCCCAGCTATGGCCCTGGGTTGCCTGCCCTTGTCAAGATGGAGCAGTATCTGAGCCCGCTTTACCTTTCTTGCAGCATGCTTGCCCTTGCTGACAAGCTTGTCCAAAGCTGCTGTTTCCGCTGCACTCAGCGCTACTTTGTCTAATCGCTTTCCCATTTCACCTCTTCCTTTTAAGAAAAAGGAATGGGGGGTAATTTTAGTTCTATAAACTAAATTGGAGAAGCACTAGTTTAGCTACTTCAGCTATTTTAGATTTATTTCCAAAAATAAAAAAGGCTCTAAATACTCATTCGCAGGAGGAAATTTATGAAGTGCCTTTAAAGGTTCAGCGCTAAATGTGATGTTAAATGTTCTCTCCAAGACCCTTTTGTAAAATGGAGCATTATGCCATCCAGCAATCCATGCATGCTTCGTTAACATATAAATAAGACCAGCCAAATATTGGATACTACCTCTTACTTGTCTATTCCAATACAGTTTACCGCCTTGCTCACTAACTAGGGCACCAATCAAGTGGTGGTCACTTTTTAGCCTCTCAACAACTTTATAATAATAATCCTTTTTACCGTCAGCACCCGGTTCCCAGATGTCAAAGAGGGCTTTATGTTCGACTATTTTTGTGCCACTTGTGCCGGTAGTGCCTCTTGTGCCATCAATAAGGATATTAACATTGCCCGTCTTACAAGAATTATCCGTAGGAATTGTTTCCAATTCAATTCTTGTTGATAGGTATTCGAAACAATCAGAGAAAAACCCTTTCAGATGAGGTAAATCTTCCGGAATCCTCGCCCTTAGTAAATCATGTCTTCTTTCAACGGACTTTACCTGGAACATCATCTCGTTTATATACCGCAAAGCCTCCTTCGCGTCTGACTGTCTTATAGAGTACTCGATTTTTTGAAACCATATAGAGGTTACCTTCGCCTCAAACTTCTTTACATATTCACCTAACCTTTTAAAAAAATCACCATGAATCCCTCCTAAGGTAGCTATATTGTACCATGCGTACCATTTTGCCTTATCTAACAATGATGAGATAAGTTGTTCTTCTATCTTATTGCCCAGTTTCTTAGATATAATGGAAGGAGAAATGGTGTCCCTTACCATGCAAACGACACTCTCTATCCAATTGGAGCAAACTATACCTATTTCCTCATCAGTGTACTCCTCCTCATCAAGAGACCAGAATTTCCTTACACATTTTACCAGGAAGGCAGTATTTGCCTCTTTAGGATTCTGCTTAACGATTTGGAGAAATTTATCAAAATCCTCATTCATGGCTGTCAATTCTAAAGTTCGTTAATAAAGCGGCATTCTTTACCCGTTCTTCCTGCTCGAAGGAAGCCAGGTAGTTTTCTGTTACTTTCAAGTCACTGTGACCCAGGCTCTCCGAAATGAAGGCGATGTTGGCACCAGATCGCTTGAGGACACTGGCGTAGCTGTGACGGGCGGTGTATGTGCTAATATTACCTATACCCAACTTCCCCCCAACAGCCTTCATCTTGTCATTCATCAGCTTGGTGATGTTCTTGATGATTCGCCGCTCGTCTGCAGGCGTTTCATTACCCTTCAGGAAAGGGAAGATGAAATGATCCGGGGTTCTACACTCATTTCCCCACCTAGTAATGGTGGCCTGCATTTCGGGCGTGATAAACGCGTGAATAAGTTTTTTCTTTTTGGCCTTAGCCACTGTCTTTTGCCTATAGAAGCAGATCTCTCCATTCCGGACATTGGAGTACCTTAGCTTGCAGATATCGGTGATGTTCGCTCCATTGCACAGGTAGGAGAAGAACCACAGGTCCCGGCACATTGCGATGGTATCCGTCTCACATTCATATTTGACAATCTTTCCAATATCACCGATTGTAAGCGCAATATTGCGTCCCTCATGCTGTGGAATCTCGTACTTGCCTTTCCCAAAAGGGTGCTGTGAGGGCTTGAGGAAGCCAGCACTCTTTGCGTCATTCATGATCACCTGCAGCGCCCGCATGTACATTGAGATGGTAGTATAACTCTTATGCAAATCAAGCAGGTGTTTTTCATAGCGCTTCAGCCAAGCAGAGTTGATTTGTAAAAAACTTACCCTGTTTGCCCAGACCAAGGCCGTATCGCTAAACTTCTCCCCTTTCAAAAGTTTATCATCTATACTATTATGCTCAAACAGAAGAATGCTTCGCAGCGTATACCGGTACCAATCGGCGGTGCTAACTTTGCCACTTTCCTGCAGCTCCTCAATTTTTGCGATAAAGGCAGTATTTAGGGTGCTGTTCAGCCCTTTGCCCAAGCGGTTATTAAGATTCTCAAAGGAGAAATTATCGTGCTTGTTCAGGCTTTTTACCTGCTCTTTCACCTTGTCGGTTGTTGACTGAATTTCCCCTCTAATTTCAAGCAGAAGTTTATTTTTCGTAGTAGGCAATCTTTCCCAGTCTTGAATCGAAATAGTTTTACCTGTGGAATAGTACTTCTGGATCCTTTTATGGGTAACTCTAACTTTGATAGGGTATAGGCCTTCTTTGGTGTCTCTCCGCGTATCAAGGATGGTAGTTAGCGTAATGCCGCTATCTGAGTAATCAAACATATTGTATCTCTCCTAATCTGTATGCACATATACAAGGTACATACAATTTGCATACAAAAATAGAAAAAAAAGCAAATGTAGATAAAGAAAGTGAACGCTAAAATCCCCTAATTAAACAGCTGAATAGGTTTATAGACAAAAATAAGAAAGAGTAAATAGGACGAAAACCAACCTTTTTTGCATGGCATGCAAGAGGTCATCGGTTCGACTCCGATATTCTCCACAAAGGCAAAGCATTCAGCTTTGCCTTTTTTGTTTTATACTGCCTCTTCCATATCCTTTCATCTGATAAGCAAGTATGCCGCTACATTGGCAGCTTGGTAATTAAGGATTGTGGATACTCAGTAAAATAGCACCCTGATTTATGGCCTTACTGAGTAACCTTTAGAGATCAGAAATGCCATCCCAAAATCAGTCAAAGCGAGTTCGGGAGGCACCTCTCCTACTTCCTGTGTATCTCCAATGGGTGTTACCATACTTGCTTGCTTCAGGTCCTCGTACAAAGCCCTTGCGGCTACCTTATCGTTACGAACAATCTCCAGAAGTTGGGAGCGCTGTATACTTCCAGCATCTGCAAGTTGCTGATACACTTTATCAAGAGGCGTTGTGTTGCTTATGTTTGACTGAGTCATCAAGGTAAGGTTTGATAAGTTAAAATTATGATATAAATTTTTCGCTTGATCCTTCACAGGCTGTATTTCAGAAGGCTTGTATGGTGAAGGTAATAAAAGGTTAACCCCCACTGCACTGGCCTTGTTTACTTTACTCCTCCATGCCTTCAACTGCCAACTTCTTTCGTCGGGCCTTTATCTGGGAATTACTTTTGTTTTTATACTGTACCGAATCCTTTTCGATTGAAAATTTAATGCCTTTCCGTACCTGCCCCCGCTCTACCAAGCTATCATTGTCAGCCATGCCGTGTATCTCTATCTCATCTGTCTCTGAGCGATGAAAGATCCGGTGATAGGTTATTTTGCTGTCTGATTTCCTCCGTACCGTCACCTCCGTCTCGTTCTCATCTAGCCGTACCACTTCAACCTCTTCCTCGTCAGCTGTGCCTGTTACTAATACATCCTCTGCCAGAACGTCATAAAGCTTGCGTGCCGCCTCGTCGAGTTTGTCTCTCCTGCTTTTGAGCTTGCGCGCTAAGCTTTTCCCTTGCATACGGTATACGCTCCCCGGAAGCTCCCGCACAGCCTGTTCAATCACTCCATCTGTTATAGAACGCTGCAAGTCATGAGCCAGGGAATCGAACTGATGTACCGTCACCGCCGATAGCGCACGCGCGTCCAGATACGCTGCTTTTATCGCAAGTGCTTTCACATCCCTGTATTTTCCGCTAAAGGATACGTACTTGCGGAAGGTCCACTTGCGGCTCAGGAGCCAGGACAAGATGCCACCATCATACACATAGAAGGCATTGTCCCTGTCTTTCGGAATAGGACGGTAGGTATGCTCACCGTCCTGCTCATAAACAGCCCACTCCCACTGCCCCTCATGCCTGTCGCGGTCACCTATGAGCAGGTCCAGAAGCCTGGCTTTGGCGTAGGCCAATTGATCGATAGAATGCCTACTGCTATTTTTGCGATGTTTGAGCATTTTATTTGTGCCTACTATATTATAGGCTTCCGCCAGTTCACCAACCAAAGCACGTTTGTCGTTATACTTCTCCTCCAGCATGTACAGCCTGTCGCTGAGTAGCTCTTTATGCTTCCCTAGTTGGGTTTCATTCGGTCCCACATATACCAGCACCGGGTTTGCGTGCGGAACTTTTGCCGCCCTGGCCAGCGGGGCTACCACCAGATCCGCATATGGGTGGAGTGCCGAGGTTTGGTCAAGGACTATGTCCGAGAGAAAGGTTTTGCGTAGCAGAAAAGGTAACTTAATCTCTGGTCTTTTGTCAACAGTGCGAAGGGAATACGTCATTCCATCTCCGCCCACCATGGTGGCGTTGATGGTTTGCATACCACCTCCTATCTTCTCTATTTCAAGGCCTCCCTTTACTGTACCCAGGCGTAGCACCGGTACAGTGACCGGTGCTGCCCAGGCGTCCCGGTGGCGAACTCCCCAAAGCGCATTATATAGAAAGCCGCGCTGGTAGTGGCTACCAGCCTGCACCGTCACGCTATCGATACTGTCGGGTATTTCTTGCAGCTGCTTATAAACAGCGGGGTTAATGACCTGCGTCTCTGCGTAGAAGTTCTTTCTGCCGCATCCGGAGGAGAGCAAAATAAGCAAGAACGGGAATAAGCCAAGGGAAGGGCTTATTCTATATATTGTAAATTGTATGGGCATGGTATAATTACACCTGTTGCCCCATAAATGTTTGCAGACCTGCACCAGCGCAGGTAATAAGATAACTTATATAGTCTATTACATGAGCCTATCAGGAGCCATAAAATACCGGTCCTAAGCCTGAAAGCAGCGACAGCATTCGCTGATACACCGTCCTTGATATATAAAAGGCAGTTTTTTTACGTCCACGGCGATTTGACAATCTTACTTTCTCAACAAATTTTAATCGAGCGTTAAACCACTTAAAGAGGAGAATCAGCCGAAATACATTTGTTTCGGCAGCAAATAGAACGATTAAACCACAAAATTTTTCTGCTAATCAGGGAAAGAAGCTGTTCTATTATGTTACTTTTTGCAAAATACATTAATAAAATCTACACTCAATATATATTAAAAATAATATATACATATATAACGAAATTTAGAATTTTACTACTTCACTGCCCTTCCTGCATCTTCAAGTCCTCTTCATCTCTGCTGCTTTTCACTAATTATTGATGTTACTTTACAGCAACAATATTACTGTTTGCCCATATATATTGTTCGTAATGTTGTAATGTATTAGAACCTAAAAACATTGTCTTATGAACACTTCAGCAAAAACTACCCACGCTCGCGCTACAGAAAGTTTTGGAAGCAACATTCCGGTGTTCTCACTTCCATCTAAGGCAGGAGCTTCGTATAACGAAGAACAGTGTGGCTTCTCTACCATAGATGGCAGCGTGCTTGCTTTTAATGCAGGAAAAAATGCTATCAACAACGGCGCAGGCATATTTATCGGCGACTACTTTGTTGGACTGGCAGATAGCCACTTTACTGATACTGCTGTGCCTTATATCAGATACTAGTTATCATTAAGCGGTACTAAACAGGAACACCAGCCTGTATAGCTACAATTGAATTGCACTAATATCATATCGTTGTCCTCAGCAGAGGAAATTAATTGCGCCTGGCCAGGCTAAGGGTTATAATTTAGCTTATCTTTAAATAACAATAGTTATACGAAGATGGATAAGAACCCTACAAATTCTAAGAACCCCAAAATAAGCTTAGATAGGTTTATTGCCGATTACTATGTAAAGCAGTCGGCCATGGATGCCAGAATAGGCTCTATTCTCTCTAACCAGGCAAGAATCATTGCCCTCCTCGAAGGCAGAGACTTTGAAGAGGTCAGAAAAGAGGTTTATGAACGGGTAGAACTGAACGTAAAAGATAATGCACGTTTAACGCTGGAGGACTTAGGTTTTAGCCCCGAAGAACCCGGAAAGGATGCCTAAAGCACCTGTTCAGTTCAGCTGTTACTTTTACGCAATTATACTTCATCTTCTTACTCAATTTTTTTAGGGAAGAGACTGTTTTCATTCCTGCCATTCTAGTAAAAGCTTGTTACTTTTCTGAAGTTATGTAGATTTCTTTATGGAGGAAGTATAAAGAGACGTTACTTTTACTTATTCATGTTACTCCCCTAAGCCTTCTAAAATATTGCGCATGCAATTTCATGCTTCAGGTAGTGCTACAAAAGAAAGCGCCTCCTGTTCTGGAACAAGAGGCACCTATAGAATTCAAGAAAGGCTGCGTTATACAAACAGGCCCTCTACAGACAAATAGCGCTCTCCGGTATCGTAACAGAAAGTCAGCACTTTGGAGCCTTCCGGAATGTCTTCTTCTATTTTTTTTGCAACTGCGGCCAAAGATGCACCCGAAGAAATACCAATAAACAAACCTTCTTCGCGGGCAGCACGGCGGGCGTAATCAAATGCTTCGTCAGCATCTACCTGAATCACGCCATCCAATAGCGATGTATCCATGATACTTGGAATAAAGCCAGCGCCTACTCCTTGTATCGGGTGCGGCCCGGGCTGGCCACCGCTGAGCACTGGCGAGGCAGATGGCTCCACAGCAAATACTTTCAGGTCAGGGAAGCGGCCTTTCAGTACTTTTGCCACAGCCGTAATGTGCCCTCCGGTACCAACGCCGGTGATGATGTAATCCAGCCCATCCGGAAAGTCCTCCAGTATTTCCTGCGCCGTAGTGTCGATGTGGATTTGTGTGTTGGCCTCGTTGTCGAACTGCATCGGCATCCAGGCGTTGTCGTTCTCCTGCACCATCTCTCGGGCACGCTCAATGGCACCTTTCATACCCTTTTCACGCGGTGTCAGCTCCAGTTTGGCGCCATAGGCTGCCATCAGGCGGCGGCGCTCAATAGACATTGATTCCGGCATTACAAGTACAATCTGGTAACCTTTTACAGCAGCCACCATGGCCAGGCCTACACCTGTATTGCCGGAAGTGGGTTCTACAATAACACTGTCTTCCTTTAATAAGCCTTTGCGCTCTGCATCTTCAATCATGGCCAGGGCGATGCGGTCTTTAATGCTGCCCCCCGGGTTACTTCGCTCCTGCTTCATCCAAACCTCTACATTTTTGTTGTAAAGCTTATTGATGCGCACATGCGGCGTGTTTCCAATTACTTCAAGTATTGATTTCGCTTTCATGTTTTATCTTGATTTGCGTTTTATGTTGTGAGAAAAATTAGTCAGGTAGCTAACTACTGCTATTCAATTTAAACAACTGAGCGCATATATTACATTATTAAGAATATATTGTGTCGCCTGTTTGCCTTTACTTTGTTTAAATTGAAAAGTTTACTACGTCTGCCGGGTCGGCGGATCGGCGCACGTTTATCTGCGGCCTGTGGTATACCCGCGAGTAAGCAGGTACGCTCTCTGTCAGCCACACGTTACCGCCAATCGTGCTATAAGCGCCCACCGCCGTGTTTCCGCCCAGTATAGTAGCCCCGGCATATATTACCACATGGTGCTCAATAGTAGGGTGGCGTTTGATGTTAGCCATGGCCTTGTCCACACTTAGCGCTCCCAACGTCACGCCCTGGTACAACTTCACGTAGTCGCCGATAATACAGGTTTCCCCGATGACAATGCCGGTGCCGTGATCGATGCAAAAGTGGGTGCCAATCTGAGCGCCTGGATGTATATCGATACCAGTTTGTGCGTGCGCGTATTCTGACAGCACCCGCGGAAGCAACGGTACCTGCAGCCGGTATAGCTCGTGGGCCATACGGTGAATAGCCACTGCCTTAAAGCCAGGATAAGTTCTGATGACTTCCTGCACACTCTGCGCTGCAGGATCCCCGGCAGCGATGGCATCTGCATCGAGCAGCAGGAGTTGGTGAATCTGGGGCAGGTGTTGCATCACCTGCTGGGCCACCTCCTCAGCCGGCATGGGTAATTGCTGCTCCATACTGGAGAGCACCCGCATCAGGTTTTGCTGCAGGCTTCCCGCATATTCTTCCAGTTCCTGCACTGTTTCAAAACGTTCATCAGCAAGAGCCGGAAAAAGTAAATGAAGTACCCCTTCCACCAGGTGACAGATAGCTGAAGCCGGCACCTGGTGCTTTGCCTGTTGGTGGTGCCTGAATAGTGTATGTATAAACTGACTGTTCATTATGATTTTATCAACGTATCCCGCAGAATATTGTGTTGCAATTAACAAAAAAAGGAGATACTTGTTCAGGGGATTCTACTTCATCGTACCCAATCCAGGATTTCAGAGTTGCCTCCTGCTTTGTATTACAGCTTCATAAACAAGCTATTCAGCAGTAGAAAGAGTGAAGTGGGAAATTTGAGAATAAATACCTGCCTACGGTAAGACGAACATCATTGAGGTTACATAGGGGTATCCTTGCCTGATGTTATGCAAGGACATTCTTTTCCAACTCTAGCACCCTGTCCCAGCGGGACGACCTGTTTGTAGCCCAATGGCCCATTAGCATTTATAGCTCCAGAGGAGCGAGCTGTTAAACCTCTTTACATGTCGCTCCTCCGGAGCAAAAAACATTGTTTTCTATTCTATCAACAGGTCGTCCCGCTAGGTCTTTTGCGTCGGGTTATAACATATCTTTTATGCTGAGGCAAAATGTTGTGATACGAGTACGCCTTCTCCTACTACTTCCTTACAAAGAAGATGAGGTACAAAAACGAAATCAGCGAAAAAGCGGCCGAAAGCCAAAAGACCAGCGTAAAATTACTGGCTTCGTTGTTATAGAGCCAGCCAGAGCAAAAAGCGCCGACACCAATACCAGCCTCCAGTGCAATATACATGGTCGCCATGGCCCGCCCCCGGTGCGCCTCATGGCTGAGGTCAATTGTCCAGGCGTAAATGGTAGGTGAGTTCATACCCTGCGCCACGCCAAACACAACTCCCGCCAGCAGCAACTCTGTAGGCGACGATACCAAGCCGATAAAAACCATGGAAACAGTAAGCAAACTGGTGCTGACGCGCAGCACATTTACCCGCCCATACTTATCAGAGGCACGACCAGCTAGGAAACGGATGGCCAGAGAAGCCAATGTGAAGCTGGTGAAGAAAAGGCCTTTGTTCCGGATACCGAGGTATTCACTAAAATCCGGGATAATGGTTAGGATGGTGCCATAGGCGAAGGTTGAAAACAGCATCACGACGGAAGGTGCCAGTACGCGCGGCTCAAATATCTCGCTCCGTGATATTTTGAGCAGTCCCATCCGGAAGCGATGCGGGTTGTCCAGCGTATCGTGCATCCGCACCAGCACCCCTACAGATAAGAATGCCGCCAGCGAAGAAGCATAGAACATGGTGTCCACAGAGAACTGGTTGGCAATGGCACCGCCAACGGCAGGTCCCGCAGCCATCCCTAAACTACCCGAGAGGCCAATCAAGCCCATCGCCTCCCCGCGCCGCCCTGCCGGTATCACGTCGGCGACATAAGCCGCTGTGCCTGTGGGTGTAAAGCCGGTAGAAAAGCCATGCATGAAGCGCAGGAACAGAAAGGCCGCTACAGTGCCAGTGAGCGGATACATAAATCCGGCCACAACGCAAACAGCACCACCGACAATCATCACAGGAATGCGCCCAATCTTGTCTGCCAGCTTGCCGCTAAAAGGCCTGGAAAGACCCGCCGTCAGGGTAAAGAGGGAAATAATAAGGCCTTTGTACTCGGCACCGCCCAGGCTGCTCAGGTAATCGGGCAGTTCCGGGATAATCATATTAAAACTTGCGAAGAAGAGGAAAGAGCTCAGGCAAAGCAATCCGAACTGCACTCCATACACCCGCGTAAGCTGTTCTGCCATACGTCATGTTTCAGGCTGCAAAGGTGGCAAACCTTCTGCTGCCACACCACAGGTGCCGTAAAAAAACATGTATGGCTTTGTAGATGCCGCCAGCGTACTTGGATTGAATGCGGCAAAATATGAATTGTAAATTTGCGTAATTGGAAGCTACAGCTTGATTGGCTCGGGAAAAGCTATAGTTAATATAGAAAACTACTGCAGCATAATCGCCTTCTGCTGCACCATCTCCCTTATCTGCTCCTTTACCTGCTGCAGCACTTCGTCATTCTGGATGCGTCCCAGGTTTATACTGTGCTCCTCCTCATTTTTCAGCAGAAACTTTACTCTGTACTCGTCTATCTGCACGGCATCAATCTCCTCCCAGTCAAACTCGTGCTCTCTTTGCCGAAACTTAGCGCGGTAACACACTCCCTCTTCTGTCAGGGTAAGGTGCCGGCGGTATTTGGGTTTATGGTCGAGCCAGATGTTGAAGAAGTAATAGGCAGGTATGAACAGGTTGACCAGGAAAACAAGCACCAGTTCTATGGTATACATCTCTGATATAGCAAGATGCACCAGAAAACCTAACTGCACAGCTACAGCAGCAAAAGCCAGAAACATCAGGCGTTTTTCTGCTTTGGGCTTTAATGTATAAGCCCCTTTAAAAAGTCTGACACTTAGTTCCTGCATAAGCAACAGCGGGTTATTTAGACTAAAAATAAATATTTATAACCTATTATCAAAATTGTACCGCACTGCACTCACTTCAGGACCTCTTCTAAATTTTCTTTATCTTCAGGGCGTAATATGAACAGACAGATGAAACTTCGCTACACTTGGGTGCTTGCCCTTGGAGCCTTTACCTCTTGCCAATACCTGCCTCTAAAGAAAACAGAAGCCCCGGTGGCCATTACTAAGTTCGGGGACACTACCCTGCAGCAAATTTATACATTACAGGACGAGCGCAAAACCGCCGAACTGCTGCCTTACCTCAACCACAGCAACAATCAATACCGCACAGAGGCTGCCCTGGCTTTTGCCTCAGTGCAGGACACGCTGGCCATACCGCCTCTGTTGCAGTTGCTGGCAGACACTGCCGTGTCTGCACGAAAAGCCGCTGCCTATGCGCTGGGCCAGATAGGCCATGCCAAGGCAGAAAACGAAATTACACAACACCTGCAGCAGGAGCAGAACCCTGCTGTGCAGGCCGAGTTGCTGGAAGCGCTCGGGAAAGTAGCCACACCTGCCGGAGCCGTTTTCCTGAACCGGTATTCCCCTCCTAATGCTACAGCCAAAGCCGGCCAGTCCTGGGGCCTGTACCGTGCCGGGCTTCGGCAGCAGGTAACGCAGCAGGGAACAGCAGAGGCCGTGCGTTTGCTGGGGGCAGACAATCCTTACGAAGCCCGGTTGGCAGCAGCACACTACCTGGCCCGCACCCCTAAAATAGACCTGACGCCTTACCGCCAGCAACTGCTTACCACTGCCACTTCCGATGCTGCACCCGAGGTGCGCATGGCTGTGGTGCAATCGCTGGCGAAGGTAAGGGCAAATGACAAAACACAGTTCCTGTCTACCATCATACAAAGTGACCCGGACTACCGCGTGCGCCTCAGCGCTGTAAGGGCTATGGCAGGTTTGGAATTCAGGGAGATAAAACCTGCCGTGCTGGCTGCACTACAGGATGAAAATATCAACACAGCGGTGGCTACTTCTGAATTTCTGGTGGCGAACCCTGCCGGAGTAGAGATGGAGGCCCTGTTGCAGGTGTTGCCGAAACTACAGGATGCCCGCGTGCGCGGAAATCTCATCTGGGTGATTCTGCACAACAGCCAGCCGCAAAGCAAAGCCTTCCTCAACAACCGCTACAAGCAACAGTACCAGTACGCCCGCGACCCTTACGACAAAGCACACCTGCTGAAGGGGCTTTCCGGCTACTACGACAATTACCGATTTATTGCAGATGAAATGTTCTCTGCGCAGGAGCCTGTTATAGCGACCACTGCCATGGATGCCCTCATCCTGATGCGCCAGCAGGCTGATTTTCCTAAGAGCCTTGAAGGCGAGTTCGCAGAGATTTTCAGGCAGGCTGTAGGAACCGGCGACGTGGCGCTGGTGGGAATGGCCGCGGCCGCCATACGGGACCCAAAGCTGAACCTGCGCCCCCACTACCGTAACTTTGGCTTTCTGGTGCAGGCACAGCAAAAACTGCAACTTCCCCGCGACATGGAAACCAACATTGAGCTGCAGAAAACACTCGACTACCTGAACAACAGGAAAGAGAGCATTACACCGCAAAACCCTTTCACGCACCCTATCGACTGGGCACTGGTGAAAAGCATACCCGTGGACCAGCAGGTAGTACTGCACACTGAGAAAGGGAATATTACACTGCAACTCTTCGTGGAAGACGCCCCCGGCTCTGTAGCTAATTTTGTAGAACTGGCTAAACAAGACTTCTTCGACAACCTCTACTTCCATAGAGTGGTGCCGAACTTTGTGGCCCAGGGCGGCGACAAGCGCGGCGATGGCTGGGGCAGCTCTAATTACTCTATCCGGTCGGAATTTGCGCCGCTGCACTATGGCGAGGGCTATGTCGGCATGGCCTCTGCCGGAAAAGACACCGAGAGCAACCAGTGGTTTATCACCCACTCCCCTACGCCGCACCTCGATGGCCGCTACACCATTTTCGCAAAGGTAGTAGACGGCATGCAGGTAGTGCACCAGCTGGAAGTTGGCGACAAGATACTAGATGTAGAACTGAAAAAGCCGATAACGAACCAGGTAAGCGCCAGATGAAACCCGAATGGCCGGAAAACCTGCCGGTGGCACAGGTGCGTTTAGCGCGCCCCACTGACAAGCTGAGAGAAGTAGAGAGATTCTATTGTGAAGGTATTGGCCTGAAAAAACTAGACTCCTTTGAGAACCACCAGGGCTATGATGGCGTGATGATAGGGCTGCCCGGTTTTCCTTATCATCTGGAGTTTACGCAGCATGTAAACGGCAGCCCCTGCCCTGCCCCCACCCGTGATAACCTGCTGGTGCTTTATATACCGGATGAGGCACGAATCAGGCAAATTGTGCAGCGGCTGGAACAGATGGGCTACCCTGAGGTAGTGCCCGAGAATCCCTACTGGAAAGAAAAAGGTGCTGTAACTGTGGAAGACCCCGATGGGTGGCGGTTAGTACTGATGCCTACAGCGGGTATAGGAGCAGGAGAAAAGTAAATCACACATGGCCATACTGGCGCAGGAATCTATCCTATGCCAAGGTGGGTGCGAGTCTCAAAACTCGCTTGTGCAAAGAGTGTCATGCCATTGTTGGTGTTTTCACCAACAACTAACCTGCAGTAGCTGTAGCACTAAGTTGTTGGTGAAAACACCAACAATGGCGAATCCGGTATAAATTAATTGACAATCCAGAGCACTCCTGACGTTGAGATGACAATAGAACCTAAAACAGTAAAGGCGACACTGTGGTGTCGCCTTTACTGTTTTGAATGGGTATGATCTTAAGAGCAGCGCTCTACCAGCTGCTCCTGCGGAGACGTAAGCTTTGCCCAACTCTGGAGCAGGCACTTGAACTCCTGCTGTAACGTGCGGCCGCGGTCTTTTGCGTACCAGCCGTGCAGCTTTTCAGCCATTTCTTTAAAAGGCAAGTTGTTTGACTTTGCTTCCTGCACCAGTTGCTGCGCAGCCTTCGGGCGCGGGCCCCAGGTACCTAGTACCTCCAGCGTATCAGTGTCGAGTGCAATTAGTTTTGGAATGGAGCGGGTGCCATTTGTCAGATAAGCATCCATTAGCTCAGGGTGCTCATCACGCAGCAACAGCTTCACCTCAATAAGCGGGGAAGCATCCGCAATTTTCGAAATGGTCGGAATATTTTGTGCAGCATCACCGCACCAGGCTTCTGTGAGCACCACCCAGGTCATCTTGTTTTCCACACTCAAAAGCAGTTGCACTATCTCATCATCCAGCACAGCAGTTTTCTCCATGCGGTGCATACGGTGCATGTTCATGCGGGTGTACTCTACCATTTCCTCTGAATGATTGTCGCCGGTGGTCTTTCCTTCCACCAGTAATCTGTCAATCATCTCGAGGTACTGCATGTAAGATATTGCTTTTGAAAGGTGTTCTTGTGTGATAGGTGTTTTTGCTTTTAGCGTATCGTTCATTTTTAAGTTGAATGGTTTCTTTTATTTAATAATATCTAACTATACTACGGTTTCATCAATACAAATAGTTCCTCCTGCTCCGCTTCCCTGGGAATGCCTTTGGAGCTACCTTTTTTCTGTTGTTTTGCGCGATAAGTCAAGAGGTTTGCGGCATCTGTCAAGTATAAAGCCTGCCGGTGCACATACCTTTGCCTTATAACATTTTAACCACAGAAACATGGCCACGAACACCTTCAGATTTTTAGTACTCGGCGGAACAGGCAGTATAGGATATGCCTTTACACAGGAGCTTTTGCGGCACCAGGAGCAGGTAACCCTACTGGTACGTAACAAGCAGAAGGCGCAAAAGTTATTTGCCGATTGGCCTGCATTACAGCTGATAGAAGGAGATGCGCAAGGCGGAGAACTGCTAAAGAAACTGGGAGCAGAGGCGACGCACATCTTCCACGGGATAAACTACCCTTACGAGAAGTGGCAAAACAACATGGAGCGTGTAACGCAAAATATAATAGAGGCCGCGGCCATAAACAAAGCTACGATTTTTTTCCCGGGAAACATATACCCGTTTGGATTGGTTGATGTCATTACAGAGAAGACGCCACCTAAACCCACTACCAAAAAAGGAGCCATACGGGCTAAACTGGAACAAATGCTGCAGCAGGCGGCAGCGCAGGGCAAGTGCCGTGTCATCAACCTCCGCATGCCCGATTTCTGGGGCCCAAATGTGATGAATGAAGGTATAGCACCTGTTTTTAAAGGTGCGCTAACTGGTAAGCCAATGCCCTGGCTCTACCGCAATAACATTCCGCACCAACTAATCTACACTCCTGACGCCGCTCATGCCTACTACGAGCTGGCAAAGCTGCAGCCGCAGGAGCCATACACGGAATATAACTATGCCGGGGAGGTGGTACCGAGTATCAAGGAGTGGCAGGCGCAGATTGCCGCTGCTGCTGGCACCGAACCAAAGCACAAGCTGTTTCCGGGCTGGCTGTTCAAGCTAATGGGGCTCTTCTCCCCGGTAATGCGCGAGATAAGCGAGATGGGCTATCTCTGGCAGAACACTATCCTGCTCAACGACGATAAGCTCCGCCAAACCCTCCCAAACCTGCAACGCACGCCCATGAAGCAGGCGATAATGGAAACGCTGGAATGGCACAGAGGAGTAAGAGAGTTAAAGTTAAAAAGTTGAAAGTCGGTTTTACAGCGTTGGTGCGAGCTTGTAGATGCTATCCCTCAGCCTATCTAATGGTGCGAGCTACTAGTTCGCAGCAGTGTAGAATACCTCAACTGTCATTTGTCTTACTTCCTTTGTCTCTCGTTCGGGCTAGGCTGCAGCCATACTTTGGCGGTATACGGCAGGAGGCATGCCGGTCCATTTTTTAAAGGAGCGGGAGAAAACGCTGGGCTCTGCAAAGCCTAATAGGTAAGCAATGTCGGAGATGGTGTTTTGATTGTCCTGCAGGTGCTTCACGGCAATTTCTTTGCGCACCTCGTCCAGCAGCGCCTGGTAAGTTACGCCTTCTTCCTTAAGCTTCGATTGGAGGCTGCGCACGCTCATCGCTAGGTTCCGGGAGACAGTATTGATGCCAGGTTCCTCGCCCTTGAGCAGCCGTGCGATTTCGCGCTGCACCCGCTCCTGTATTGTTTTCGGCTCATGCAGTTTCTGCAGGTATTCATCTGCATACTTCTCGAAGAGTTGGTTCAACTCCGGGTTCGCTGTTACCACCGGCAGCTTCAGGTAAGCTAAATCCAGCACAAGGCCGCTAAAGGCAGCGTCAAATACCAGTTCGGCACCGGAAAAGACCCGTTCATGCTCTTTTATACTTGCAGGCTTGGGATAGGCAAACAGCACCTGCTTGAACTGTACCGGTTGCCCCACCAACGCTGAGAAAGCATTTTTATAAATGACCAATTCAGAATCTACGGCGTTACGTGGGTGTCGCAGCGCCGGACTCACTACCTGCAGCTTTACAATAGCTTGCTGCCCCTGCACCTCCAAGCTCGTCTGAATAGCGCCGCATACAATGTCCTGGTACTTACACAGCTTCTGCAGCGACTCGTGCAGAGTTGCGGCGTTCATCATCACATAAGCAATAGTACCCATGGCAGTAGGGTTGATGATCTCAGCCACGTGCAGTGCCAGGTCCGGGTCACCGGTGGCGGCAATGGAGGCATTCCACAGTTCCTGCACCAGCTCCACGGATATCCGGGCGTTCACATCCTGCACCAGTCGCTGGTTCAGCCCTATCTGCTGGCATATAGCATCCACGTCCTGCCCCTGCTGGCGTAGCACATGCAGCAGCAGCCCCACCGATGGCGCACTTATAGAATGAGCTTCCTGAGTCATAAGATGAGAAACTAGATTTACGTAAAAATAAGAGTTGCTCAAACAGTTGCTGCTATCTTTAGGTCAGTAAAGCGCAACATCCAAAAATCAGATGGAAAGTATTGTAGATTTAGATGACCTGACCGGAAAAGAAGTACTAAACGCGTATGCCCTCCACGACCTGGAGATGGGGTGGCTACAACAGGTGGTGTTTCAGGTGGAGAAGGAATACCTGGTGATTGCTGTGGATGTGGATAGTGATGAAGTCATACTTTCTATACTACCGAAGCTCAATTTTGCGGCGCTGGAGCAGCAGTTCAGCAGAACCCAAATCTCAAACCAGCGCAAGAAAATAAACTGGCTGTGGCGCATGACCAACCAGCGTGGCTACGAAGACGGCTTCCAAGTGGAGTTTGATGACAGGGAGGGAACAACGGTGCAATTGGTGGCAGAGGCCTCGCAGCTAAAGCTTTACATCTTTCAGAGATATAGGTAAAAATCAAATGTATAAGAAAGTCCCTTTCATACTTTGCAAATCCAAAGTATGAAAGGGACTTTAATTTTCCCTCAGGTTGCCCGTTACCTACACTGTAAAATAAGTCTCCAGCTCGTTTAGCGTATTTTCGTTTGTCTGCATGTCCTGCACCAGCTGTCCCTTTTCCATTACCACAATGCGTTCGCATACTTCAATCACGTGGCTCAGGTCGTGGCTAGAGATAAGCATTGTCATGCGCTTCTGCTCCCGCAGGTTCCGCAGCAGGTTCTTCAGCCGGATTTGAGAACTTGGATCCAGGTTAGCAAAAGGCTCATCCAGGATCAGGAGTTCCGGGTTTGACAGTGCCGCGGCGGCTACGCCAATCTTCTTCTGGTTGCCTTTCGAGAAGTCGCGGATGTACTTGCGCTGGTTCAGGACCTCGTCATTAAAGAAATCCATAAAAGGCAGCAAACGCTCCGTAATGTCTCCGTTTGAAAGCCCGTGCAGGCCGCCAATAAACTTAAAATACTCTTCGGCTGTCAGGTAGTCAATCAGAAAACCTTCATCCAGGTGCGAGCCAGTGTACTCCTTCCAATCCTCAGACTTCGCAACGTTAATGCCTTTACTGTATACTTCTCCTTTGCTTGACCGGATCAGGTCCAGCACCATCCGGAACAAAGTGGTTTTGCCCGCACCGTTATTCCCTACCACCCCTACTGCCTCACCGGTAGCAATGGTCAGTTCCGGTATTTTCACGACAACTTTACCGTTGTAGCTCTTCTCTATGTTTCTTACCTCAATCATTGGGGTGCTTTGTTTTCAGTGATGTTATTAAAGTAGATTTTGAACGCTTTATCGTAACGTATTAAGCTTGCCGGAAGCCGGCGGCCAGTTTATACTTATGCTTCACAAAGCGACTGGCTGTCCACTGCAGCAGGGGCTTATGAAAGGTGAGGCCAAACAGGCCCATCAACCCGAGGGTAGCCACGCCCATATAAGGCACTCCCATAAAGCCGAAAGGAGCATAAATAAGCGATGGCAGCAGCAACAGGGGTAACGTCATTAGGAACTTAGAAGCACCTACACCCTGCCAGTTAAAAGCAGAGCTTTTGCTCAGGTCTAACCGGCTTTTGTTATAGACAGAGAAGTAAAATACAACGAACACATTCACACCAATATTAAAAAGCATGGCAGCTGTGTTGATGAGTATAATTTTATAGCCAAAGAAACCGTAAGGCAACGTCAGGATGTAAACCAGGGCAACGGTAGGCACAAATATCCAGAATTTGGCGGCATAAAACTGGTAAGGGGAAATCCGTCTGGTCAGCAGGGCATCGAAGTGTGCACTCTGCCAGCCCGGCACAAACTGCCCATAGTTAAACACTGGCATGCCCGTCATAGCAATCCCAACGAAAATAAGTATGGCAAAGTCGTCCAAATACGTGTCTTTGCTATAGAAAATACAGCCATAAAACAGGAAGATAGCAGACATCGTAACCACCGACTTGGAGCGCTTGTGCCGCCATATAAGCTTCAGTTCCAATTCTATCAGTTGCCCTAATTCGCCGAAGCGGCTCAGGAAAGCAATGCTTTTCCCCTCTACCTGTCTTCTTTCGCTCACCCTTAGCTCCTCGGGGTAAGTGTGAGCTTTCAGGAAATTGTAGTTGAGCATGTATACCCCCGCCAGCAGAAGCACCGGCACAGCTACCAGCCAGGGCTGTTGCAGGAGGGCTCCAAAAACAACTCTCGAAATGGCGTACAACGAAAACACCCCGGTATAATCGAGCAGCACTAAGCCAGCCACTGCTACACCAAACAACAGGGTATACATCGGCTTGTTACTCAGCTGCCGTTTGAAATAGATGAGTAGAAAGTTATTGACAAATGTTAGTGCAATAGCATCAAACAGCCAGGCAAGGGCCGCACCTATCCCGTATTCCGGTATTACCGCTGAAATCATAAAAGGTAGAAAAATCAGCAGGAATATCAGGTTAAAAAAGTTTGGCACCGACTTGAGCAGCACAAAATGAATGAGCTTTTGCTTCGGGATGGGCAGGTGCAGGTATGGTTGCACAGCCAGCACCGGCAGTTCCTGCATCACAAAACGGAAAAACAGATCGACCAGGAAGTAAAACAGCAGCGCCCCATTAAAAATCTCTATCGGCAACTGGCCCGGGTACGACTTGGCAAGAATCTTATCTAAGTTAAACCCGACAAATAAAAATATCGCCCCAAAATAGAGGATAAGCAGCCCCAGGATAATGTTGAGCACGATGCTTTTTTGAAAGACAGGTGAGCGTCTGTTTGCTTTCCACTGGTGCGAGAGTAAGGTTAGAAGCATTGGATAAGGCGAGATGGTATGATGTTGCCTAAATATCCCTAGAAATACCTGAAAACCCAAGCTGCACCCCATCCTTTAGACGAATCTCAGGAAAATAGATGTATACAGGTTAGTATGCCCGATGAAAGGTTACGGCATGCAAATGTTCAGAACCGAATCACGGTTATTTATAACCTTCAAACCGTTTCTAATGCAATCGCCGTTTCTTCTGTTTTTCCAACGTACGCGTTAGCAGCCTGAAATCCGGATTTAATTTATGGTTGTGGTCTAGAATGTATGATGGTTTCGGTAATAGAAAATTAGCTTCATTGCATTGTCATGATTCTGCTCTTTTTTCGAGAAGCAGGCTGTTTTTCTGACTATCCTCCTGTTCCTGGTCCTCAG
>NZ_JBHUOX010000036.1:0-34730 GCF_042686245.1 Pontibacter toksunensis
AAAGCATAGCGCGATGAAGGGGACTTATTCTGTTGCTCTGACTGACTTAGAGTGGCGTAACTGAGGCAAACAAGAAAGAGTTTCCTAGCCAGTTTGGGTAGGAAACTCTCTCCTCCTTTACATAACTTTCGTTATACGGCCTCAGGCGGCAGTGCTCTTACTAGTTGTTCATAAACACTGTTAAACAACCGGCAGCTTTTTTTCATGAGGCGCTGTTGCTTTGTCAGTGGGTGTCTCCTCTGCTTCCTGCCTGCTGCTTTTTGTGTGCCTCAGCATCCCAGGAAATGCCCCAGCGCTTGACGTACTCTGCCAGCGGTTGTAGCCCCACCGCAGCTCTTCTTTTGTCTACATTCTCCGGGTCTTCAAGCGGCAGCACGTAATGCTCTCCGCTTTCCGGATCCCGGCCAATCTGGCTGCCGTAAATCTGCTTTTTCCCCTGGCCCAAAGCAACCCGGTCTTCCAGCAAAGCCAGGCTTCCAGCGCTGGCGTCTCCCTTTTTCACGGCCTCCCGCATCATGGGCAGGTACTCTGCCTGCGTGGCGGGGTCAGCGTGCTGGATGACCAGGAACAGGGTGGTGTTTCCCTGCTGGCCGACCTCCTGTGCCCCAAGCCAGCCATGCTTATCCAGGATTTCCTTTACCTTGATTAGGTTCATGGAGTCTACTGCCGCCATTTTATGCCACAGGCTTTGCATTTCCTTTGATTCAAAACCGTATGCCTTGGCCACGCTGTCCACCATCAGCCTGTATTTCTGGTCCTCCCGGAAAATAGTGTCGAGTTGCTGCACCAGTGGGTTGTTGAGCCTGGTGTCTGCTTTCGTGAGCAGTTGCTGCCAGCGTTTGTCCTTCTTCAGGGGGCCAAAGGCTGGCTCCGTTGTAAAGGCCCGGTACTTTTTGAGGTCACCGATGTCGCTGTAAGTAACCACACGGTCAAGCTTCCGGAAGGCGCTGTCCAGGTTGCTTACCTGTGCCCATGCCCGGGCCGCGTTGTAAAGGTCCGGCACATACCCTTTCCAGTTGTTTACCCTGAAGGCGGCCGTGTAGGCGCGGACGGCCTCCTGGTAGGCCTTTGCCTGGTAAAGCGAGTCCGCTTTCTTGGCCAGGTCGAAGTACGCTTGGGGGGCCTGCTGCCCCAGAGAAACCTGCCTTCCAGGCAACAGGTGCATAATAAACACGACAAGCATTAACTTATACATTCCCATAGTTTATGCCTTTTACAATTAAGCTACCCAGCAGTGCATGCCTGAGTGAATGAGGAATATACATAATATAAAGGGCAACAGAAAATAGACGGTGGCAAGTACACCTGCCTGCAAAGAACCAAAGCATTTGCCCCTGTTCCGGCTTTTGGTGGCTCATAAGCTTTTTTATGTAAAGTAACAGTCTCGGTAAGGAGTAGTTGTGTGGGTTAGCACGAACCTTTACAGGTATATACTAGTTGAAAATTCCGCAGAAATCTTCAGAAGAGGCGGCAATGAGAAATCATTTATAGCCATTGTTAAGCACTGGTCCATTATCTCATAGTTTTTCTCGAACTCCTTCTAATATTATACTATCAACAGATTGCTCATCTGTATCTTTCGATTTATGTAAGACTGAAATGTCTCCCGTGGATTCAAGAACAACAGCTTGAATTTGATTTAATCGTGATACGTTTGCCTCTCGCAGTTTTGCGATCAGCTGTGATTTTTCAATTCTTGCGTGTTTTAGATTTTCTTCAAGTATCTGATTTCCCCTCATCAACAGAAGCGGTTTATTCGAAATTGTAGAACTTAAGGCTGGAAATTTTTCTGCAATGTTGAAAAAATAAAAGTCAAAAAAAGAAGACTTGCGATTGCAACTGAGCCATGAACAATAGAAGTACCTGAAGTGAGAGTAGAGGATATGATACTACCAATAGCAATTGTAAAGGCAAAATCGTAAACAGTAAACTTTGCGAATGACCTCAAACCTATAATTCTGGTTAATAAAATAATGACTGAGAACATCATTATGCTTCCAATCATGGTTTCCAAGAGCGGGTCACTTTTATCAAATATCCATTCCATAACTTGACTATCAATTGTATTGTGCGTGGCTTGTGCCTAATTATTGGCTAAACGTAATCAGGCAAAAGAATATACTATATACCACAGTCAACATAAAACACTGAAACCGGCAGAGGTCCCCCGCCACAGCAACGCACCAAAAGGAGCGGGTGCGAATCCAGCGCGTGAAGGCTGTTTCACCTATAACAGATGTTATGTTCAACAGGGTTGCCCGGAGGCGGACTAGGGGCTAGCCGGGCAATGTTCTTCTGGAGAATCTGCTGCGGGGTAAGTTGGGCCTACATTCTCATGCGGGAGTGTCTACTTCTTTTTGCGCCCCCTGGTTGCTTTCTTCAGCACTTCCGGGGGTAAGGGCTTGTCACTCCCCTCCTGCTTGTCCAGGTACTCTGTAACTGCGTTGGTGATAGTCTCCATGATTCCCTCCCGATCCCAATAGGAATGCTGCCGGATCCGCATCACGAGAGATGCTGGTAGCCTGGTGGCGAAAGGTATTAATTCCTCCTCTCCCTGCTCCTCAGGCTCCGTCTCCTGCGCTTTCGTCTTCTCCGGCCTGTCTTCATACATTTGCCGATCAAAGCTCGTCACACCGCGGCTTATGGACTTGAAATCTGGTTTTGCTTGCTTGGCCATTATAGTCTCGTCTTAATCTCTTCTACAAGTTTGGAATAGTCTGCCGCGCCGTTAGAGTCAGGGGCGTATTCGTACACTGGTTGCCGCATCATCTGCGCCTCTTCAAGCGAGGCGTTTACCCGGATGGTGGAAGTCAGCACCAAGTCCCCGAACGTCTCCCTTGCTGCTTCCACCACATCATTAGCAACCTTCTTGCGATAAGAGGTGTGATACTTGGTAAAGAAGATGCCCAGCACCTCCAGCTGCCGGTTATACCGCTTCTTCACGTTGGCCACCGACTGCATGATGTTATCAATACCGGCGAAGGAATAGTACTCCGGGGCCGAGGGAATGAGCACATGCGTTGCCGCCACCAGGGAGCAGTAGGCCAGCGTGGTCAAGGAGGGCGCGTTGTCTATCACGATGATGTCGTATAGCTTCGTCAGGTTGTCACCGTCAATCCTGTCCTTGAGCTTAAACTGATAGTCCTCCTCCGAGCCGATGAGCTTTGAGTACATGTCCAGCGCCTTGGATGAGGGGATGACGCTCAGGTTTGGCACGTAAGGCCGCACCACCTCCGACAGCGGCTTCTCCCCGTTCAGCCAGTGGCCCACGTGAGCCTCGCCATCCTGCCCTACCGTAGACATAGTTAGATTGGCCTGGGAGTCCAGGTCAATGAGCAGGACTCGCTTTCCCTCTCCGGCAAGCCTGGAGGCGATGTTGATGGCTGTTGTTGTCTTAGCGACACCGCCTTTGTTATTTAGTACTGTCAGTATTGGCATGTGCTTCTATCTTTACTTATAGAGTTAGCATAACTATATGTGCTAGGCTTGTCAGGGTTTCTAACATTTACAATGACAATAGAGAAGCTAGATATTCTATGCGTGTTATTAATGTTAGATAAGTTAGAAAAGAAAGATGCTACCCTATCAGAAGTAGCTTCTGCTTGTTATCTCATCAGGCAGCATCAGGCGGCAGGCTTCAGCAGGTGCTCAATACCAGATACGTCTACCCGCTGCTTAGCCTGCCACAGGTCATAATTAGCTTGCAGGTTAATCCAGAACTGCGGTGTGGTGCTGAAGGCGGCTGACAGCTTCCAAGCCATCTCCGCACTGATACCGGCATGACCGTTCAGGATCTGCGAGAGCACCTTCCGGCTTATATGTATCTTTTCTGCAATCTGGGTTACGGACAGGTTCGTGCTATCCGTATAGTCCCTCAAAATCTCCCCTGGATGCGGCGGGTTATGCATTATCATAGTTGACATCTTCTCCTTCGTTGTAATTGTGTCTTGGCTCAGTGATAGTCGACGTAGTTCACATCTAGCACCTCCACCGTTTCTCCTGTGAACCGGAATGTGATGCGCCAGTTTCCGCTGACCTTCACCGACCAGTGGTCCTTCAGATTTCCCTTCAGCGGATGCAGGTCCCAGCCCGGGACATTAACATCCTGCACGTTGTGAGCGGCATGCAGCGCGCCGAGTATCCTTCTGATTTTAGAGATGTGCTGCGGGTTCAGCTTTGACGCATCACCCTTTAAGAAGAAGCGTTCAAGGCCCTTGTGTTTGAAGCTCACAATCATGCCACAAGTATAACATGTTACGTTACAAGTAACAATAGGGGTGCTATAAAAAGTTTTCCTTTTCTGAATAAGAGTGCAGGGTGGCTGTTAGATGCTATAGATATGCTTTAAAATATAGATCTACTATAGATGTTATAAGTGTTAGAAACGTTAGTATATATAGAATTTATAACGCTGCAAGTATTTATATCATTGAAAGCACTAATAATATAGTTAGTCAGACTAGCGGGTATAGAAGTAATAGCTGTTGTAGACGGAATACAAGGGAGAGGATGCCTAGGCTTAACGTAGCCCTAGCACTTTGAGAAGCAGGCCACCGGGGTTCTTGTCGGCTTTGGTCCTGCCCGTTTTCAGTCCATAGCTGAACTTGAACACAGCGTCCACAAGGTCTTTGTCAGACATGACCTGCTGAATGAGCTTGCCGTCTTTAATGCCCAGGTCATCGAGTATCTGCCGGGCGTTCTGATGGCGCACCTCCTCACCTGCCATGTCAAAGGGGATAGGGAGCTGCTCGGGTAGCTGCGCTTTCATGTAGAAGCGGATGCTGTGAAAGGCCTTGCCCTGCTTGATCAGGTGGTAGCTGATATTTAAGTCGGTGTGCTCGTTAATCTGGCGCATAGCAATGTCCAGCACCCGGGCCTTGAACTGGCTGAACTTCTCGAACTGGTCGGGCTGCTTCCCGGTGGGGTCTTTCAACTTGAGCATGAGCTTGAGCTCCTCAATAGTGTAGGTTTTTGTCTCGCCAATATCCTTCCACTGGCTGGCCAGCTGATAGATGCGCTTAGCGTACTTGCTGGAGAGTTTTAGAGCAGAGTGCAGCTGATAGGAAGTGAAGTTGTCCTTCAACTCAAACAGGTACGGCCGGATGAACTTGGAGAGCACTATCTCTAGGCAGCCGTGCCCCTTGATGTACTCGACCTTCTGGAACATCCACAGCTGCTTATAGGTTTTGTCGTTCTCCACTTCGAACATGCGGGAACCCATGTCAGCCGTGGCCTCCCGGAGCTGCTGGTAGTTCCACTGGCGCCCAGTCAGCCTCTCCACGTCGGCGATGTTGATACGGTAAGATACGTCCGGTGAATCCTCCTTGCGCAGGTGCGAGAGCAGGCAGAAGAGGATATCCAGCTGACAGGAGGAGTAATCATAGCGGGCGGCCGTAATGGCGTTGTGCTGCCTGATTTCGACTGATTTAGAGGCTTCCATGGCTACATTGTTTAGCCAAAGATATAAAACCTACCCATAAAAACCACACTAAATTTTAAGCGTGGTTTTAAGCTTATAAAAAGTGGTCTTTAAGCTTATAAAAAGTGGCTTTAAGCTTATAAAAGGTGGTAGTTGGCTTATAAAAAGTGGTTCTGAACTTATAATACGTGGTTTTAAACCTCTGTAACTTACTGGTTCCCAATATACTTACAGCCCCTGCAAATAGAACAAATAAGTACAAATACACAAAGTTGTGTTGGGCGCATCCGCGCCAAGGCTTTTAGGGAACCGACAGCCCCCACAAAACAGAATTAACCTGCAGAAGAAGGCAAAAAACAACAAAAGGTAGGAAAAGGGGAAATTGGCCCGCGCAAAAACCACTTTTTATAAGCAATGCGCATTACATCATGTGCATTGGGCAATGTATATTGTTGTTCAGGATGTCAGTTTTTACACTATTCTGCGCATTTAAGACCAGCCGATTCACCTAAACGCTTCTTCATGAGGCCGATATTTCCAATTATGCGTACTGCGCCTGCTGCTTTACACACTAGGGCCAGCGAAGACAGGAAGGACTGCTCGGAGGAGAGAGGTTTTCCTTTACCTTTCGGAGGGCTTTCCCTATCCTCACGGCATCTTCATATTGGTGAAGTGAG
This sequence comes from Pontibacter toksunensis, assembly GCF_042686245.1. Taxonomy (NCBI): domain Bacteria; kingdom Pseudomonadati; phylum Bacteroidota; class Cytophagia; order Cytophagales; family Hymenobacteraceae; genus Pontibacter; species Pontibacter toksunensis. Next base: position 6,097 of record NZ_JBHUOX010000036.1, read on the forward strand.
ATTAGAGTGAAAGCCAGCTAAAGGGTAAGCCCCCGCCAGCTGGCTTTTTTCATGCTCCGCGCTGCAGGTTTGGTACTGTCTCCTTTTACGGTTATCTTCAGAGGCCTGTGCAACAAGCACATGATGCGGCGGCAATGATAGCGAACGGACCACTTTCGACAAAAGGGTAACCCGGCTGCGCCAGGCCACTGGCGGTTTATGAAATGCCTGTGGCCTGCGGGGGCATCTCCCCAACCAACAGTGGTGGCAGCGAGGCAAAAACAGCAAAAGGAACATGAAATTCAAACTAAGGCCCTGGCAAACTTCAGACCTGCACAACCTGGTCCGGAACGCCAACAACTGGACGTGTCCAAAAACATGACGGACAAGTTTCCCCACCCATACACAGCGGCTGATGCAAGTGCATTCATCGACTTTGCAAACAGCCAGCAGCCCGTACACATCTTTGCCATTGACATAGGGGGAGAGGCGGTGGGCGGCATCGGCGTCCACCCGCAAACAGACATTCACTGCAAAAACGCAGAGCTGGGGTACTGGCTGGCGGAGGCGTTCTGGGGAAAGGGAATCATCAGCGCAGCCATAAGGCAAGCAGTGGACTTTGCATTTGCCACGTATGACATTGACAGGGTGTTTGCGCGGCCGTTTGGAACCAACCTTGCTTCCCAAAGAGCCTTAGAATAGAACGGCTTCGTTTTAGAGGGAAGGTTTGCCAAAGCCCTTTACAAGAACGGAGAGTACCTGGATGAGTTGATTTACGCCAGGAGGCGGGAGGATTGGGGGAAGCAGACACTGAGCCGCTGACACCATCGCAACAGCGCCTTGTTGAACATCCAACTAATTATTATCCATTGCTTGTGATGATGACTCACGGGTTAATGATTTACTACTAATTGACAGAAAGAAATGGTGCAGTTAAGCAGGTTCCGGCGCTACAGTAGGAGGGAGGTCCTAGCCAATTACAAACGTCTCCGGTATATTAGAGACAACAACTCTTACTTCCTCTACCTCATCTTTGAGGCCGATACCTGTGTCTACGTAGGAGAAACAAGCAACATCTTCTGGCGCATCATCAAGCACAAGGACAAATGCTCCGATGAAGCAGTCATTTACTTCCAGGAGTACTCTGACAAGGAAGAGGTGCTGCGCCTGGAGAAGCACTACATCCGCATGCTCAAACCAAAGTTCAACAGCAGGTATTGCCAGCCTCACCAGCTGGAGCTGTTCCGACTGGCAGTACCTGTTGTTGAACTTCCTTTGCCCTTCCCGTATATCCTTTATACTTCGCGCTTCATTGGACATGAAGCTCTACCTGACTGCCCCCCGAGTCACCGACGGCCCTCCAATTAAATCGTTGGCAGCTGATGTTTTCAGGTCCTCCGCCGTTGCAGTTGATGAGGCCCCTGTCAACCGCAACCAGCCAATTCATCCGGCCAGAGGCGAAAGGTATTACGTAATAGCCGCCATAGTAGAGAGTCCCTTTACTGCTCCAGACGCCAACAGCTGAGTCAAGATGGTATATCTCAACTGGGCGACTTTGTTGGTGCCTGTTTACGAGCACAACCGACTTGACCCCCTGCGGTTGCTGCGCGAGCTTGAGACCGTAGCTGACACGCGTGCCTTCGATCACTTCTTTTCCGGCTTCAATATCCTGCTCTGCTACGACCAGGCGGTCGCTCCGGTACTCATAGGTAAAGTTCCGGACGTACCCTTGCCGAAGCCTTGCCGCCTCCAAGACTTCATTAACCTTGCTGCTCAGCAGCCCCACGATGTTAGGGACAACAGTCATTTGTTTTGGGGGATCCGGTGGGCGAAGGGAATCCTCCCAGAGCCCCAGCTCACGCCCCCTTATGTCAGCCCACGCTGCTTTTCCTGGAGGGAACACCACAACACCGCACACATACTCCCCGCCGTAGTTGGCGTAGTGCCCGTTGGGCATGGCAGCGGCGTAGCCGCGTCGCGCCGCGTAGTCAGAGGCGCCGGTAAACCACCTGTTCATCGGAAACCTGGTGGGGTCGCCGGTCCCCAGCCCAAGCTCTGCCGCGGGGACATCCCGCCACTCGCACGCGCCGGGAAGAATGAGGAAGGTCCCGTAGACAACGCCCTGGCCATAATTTGCCTCGTGGAAGTTGGGGAAGCCGTGCTGGTAGCCATGCCGGACCGCGTAGTCATACGCCCCTGTGAAACGCGTCCTCATGTCTGTGGCCCCGTACTCTGTCGCCGGTACGTCCCGCCAGTGCACTATCGACGGCTTGAGTAAGAAGTGGCCGTAGACGGTGCGCAAGGGATTGTGGTATGTCTCGCTGTGAAAATTTGGCCATCCCGCAGCGTAAACCCCGCTGCTCCTGACGCACCAGTCGTTGACGGCCCGAAAGCGCCTGCCGATTTCAAAATCGCTTGCCATATGCTTCTCCTCTTAACAATGATATGCTTATTAGTATAGTATTATATTATACGACAATAGTGCTAAAAAGTATCGCATTTAACAGTATGAAGCAAGTGTGCACAGCAAGAGCGCTAGCGTCTATAGGAGGAGTAAAGGCCGTCTTAACTGAAGGTGCTCTTTTATGGTGGGTGGCTTTACATGAGCTGCATTGCGCCAAGACTGTTTGGCTCAGGTTCCGTAGATTTAGGAACACAAGGGTGACTGCCATGGACTTCTACGCCTTCAACTGCTTGCCCCGTGACACCCGGGCCGACCTGGTGTGGCAGCGCGGGTGTTTCCTGGCCATCCGGCTGGAGATGGGCTGTAGCGTGGTGCTTTACCATATGGAAAGCTTCTTTGCCGAGGTGTGGTACTCGCCGGAGGACAACCAGATCGCCCTGGTACACGGCTTCGAAAAAGGTAAGCTGCTGGAGCCTTACCTAGACACCATTGACCTGGAGGGGCTGCTCGAATAAAGTCCTTTCATTTTGATTCTTGCTACACTATGCTTAACGCACCGCTTATGATCCGACACGGCTACCGCTATCTCCTGTTTCTCCTTCTTGCTTTATCTGGTTGTCAGGACGCGGAGGTAGCGCCGCAGCAGACGCTGACCCTGGAGGAAGAGCAGCTACTGCTGGGCAACCCCAGCGGGGCCACAGCGGACGAGGGCAATCCTAATGACTACCTGATGCTAAAACCCCAGTACGCGCTCTCCTACAGCCGCGAGCGGGGCACGCCCAACTGGGTGAGCTGGCACGTGGACCAAGACTGGCTGGGGGCTGCGGCCAGGCAGGACAACTTCCGCTCCGACCCCCTGCTTCCCGAGGGCTGGTACCGCGTGACGGCCTCCAGCTACACAGGCAGCGGCTTTGACCGCGGCCACAACACCCCCTCCGCCGACCGCACCAAATCAGAGGAGGATAACTCAGCCACCTTCCTGATGACCAACATCATTCCCCAGGCCCCGAAGAACAACCAGGAGACGTGGGGTAACCTGGAGGACTACACGCGCGAGCTGGTGCGGGATAGGATGGAAGTGTACGTGGTAATGGGTAGCTATGGGGAGGGCGGCACCGGCAGCAATGGCCTTGCCCGGACCATTGACCAGGGAAGGGTGAGGGTGCCTAGACGCATCTGGAAGGTGCTGGTGGTGCTGGAGGAAGGGGAGGGGGACCTGAACAGGATCGGCGCCGATACGCGTGTGATCGCCGTAGACACCCCCAACAGCAACACCGTGCGCTCCGACTGGGGTAGCTACCGCACCACGGTGGATGCCATCGAGCAGGCCACAGGCTATGACCTGCTGTCGGCGGTGCCTATACAGGTACAACAGGCGCTGGAGAGCCGGGTGGACACGGGGCCGACAGAGTAAGGGGAAGCTCTTGCCTTGCGCAACGCCTGTTCCCTCAGCAGTACCTGAAGCTGCAGAAATTCTCCCTAGGGGGAAACAGGCTGGAGTTTCCTACCTGTTTCCCCCCCGATATCCGGCCGTTAAAGGCATAACAGCAAAATAATCAGACGATTAGGTCGCAGGGGTGGAAATGGGGAAAAGGGGAAACTTCAGATGACACTATACAGGTAGATCTGTATTATATGTTTTTTATCTATTTATTAGTTACGTCTGCCAATAAATATTGAAAACACCGCCAGAGCCCCATATATGTGCTTTTAATTTCCCCTTTTCCCCACTGTTTCCACTCCTGCAAAACCACTGTGATGCAACCCTCTCATCTATAGTAATATGATGTTTAATTATCTTATTTATATTATATTATACGCTCCTGTTTTTGGGGGAAACAGGTGGGGAAACAGGGGGGAAACTCCAGCCTGTTTCCCCACCTACCCTCTACAAGGAAGCTTCCATTGAACCTAAGGCTGCTGGCTACTTATGCGTAAGCATGAGATGCTTTAACAGAGACGGAGTGGTACTTGAAGGCGGGCCAGCACCCTGTTACCTTACCTGTTTCCGGGTGCACTGTCTCTACAACATGCCACTCTACCCCTACCAGGCTCCCCCTGCACTCCAGTGGGCCGTGGCAGGTGGCGCCATGGTGTTTGCCCATAAACCTGCTGATGGCCTGTACAGCCTTTTTGATTGGGTCGGTGCGGCTCTGATTTGCAGGGGTGGCATCATGTTACGCGGTAGCGGGCTCGTGCTTTGGCTCCACAAAATCGAACTCCGTCTGCTGTGCCCTCTGGCAGAGGTCTATCAGTAGTTTGTTTGGCAGGAATCTCAATGTCGGCAGAATCGGTATGGCATGACCTACAGGGGCATGCTGCAGCACGTTCTCCAGATAGCCCACGCAGGCTTTGAGCACATCAGACAGCAGCAGCTCATCATACTCCAGATCCTGCTGCTGCGCCAGATACCGGCCCCTTTTCTGCAGGTCCTTCAGCTCTGGCAGCAGTGAACCTAAAATGTTGTGTATCCAGTGGCTCCTTTCCTGTTGTATGTCGCGCTGAAAATCTTTCAAAAAACCTGTTGTAGTCTGTTTGAAAGCTAGAGAAAGCATAAGAAGACCTTATTTTCGCTGTTTTTTGCTGTGTTTGTTGCCCTAAAACACCTTCTTGTGGGGCATTTTTCACTGTGTCTGGGTGTGTCTGAGGCCCTGTCTGGTGGTGATTTTGCAGTGTCTGACTCTCGTTTTGCGTTGTCCGGCCGTTGTCCGGGTGTACACCCGCGCCTGTCTGGTCTGTCCGGCCTGCTGTGTTGCCGGTTGTCCGGGGCTCCTCTTCTTTTGTCTGAGGAAGTGTCTGAAGGCGTTCTGACTCGAGTTCTTTCAAGGCTGTTTCAACGGCGTACTTGGTGACTCCCAGCTCCTGGGCGATCTTGCGGATAGGCATTTGTTTCTGGCGCAGCTGCTGCACCTGTTCCTTCACGGAGGGTGTTGTTGGGGTGGATGGGTCTTCCATGGGTATTGAAAATGGTTCTGATTTTTGATAATGACGGTCCTGAAGAAAACAGAATGTTGTTTTGGAGCAACACTTCCTGCACTCCTACACGCATCGTTCACGTGTTGGGAGTGCAGGAAGTGTTGCCTGGAACAAACATTTTTAGTTTACTTGGGTTTGCCTGCCAGTTAATCAACCCAGCCACAGCTGCGCTTTCCTACCTTTTGCAAAAGTTGGCGCAGTTTAGGGGCTTTTATAATTATCCTTATGGCAAAAGCTCTTGTAGCTGGGTTAAATTTCTTTCAATGTAAGGCTCTTTTCTGATGTTTTAATGTAGTCATGCTCCCCCAGAAACATCTTGTATGCAAGTTGCTTGTCCTGGCCTTTCTCTGTGATTGCTGAAACCGACTGAAGAAGCTGATAAGTAATGACATGTTAACTTGAAGCCAGATTTGAGTTGCATTTTGCTGCTAGAGCTTACAGGCTTTTATATGCCTATTTTTATTATGCGCTCTTGATGGCCATGATAACCTGAAGCTGTCAGTTAAATGACTGTCGAAACTCTAGAGGTGACATTTCAGTTTTCTTTTTAAATAAGGTACTGAATGACTGCGCATATTCAAAGCCCAAAGCATAAGCAATTTCGCTCACTGACAAATTGGTAGTGGAGAGTTTTTCTTTAGCTTTTTCAATCAACTTCTCGTGGATATGTTGTTGTGTGTTTTGTCCGGTATGCACGCGCAAGAGATCGCTTAGATAGTTGGGCGACAGATTCATGCGTTCCGCAATATGTTGCACCGTCAAAAGTCCCTGTTGCGTTGTAGCATCGGTATCAAAATACTCGTCAACAAGATGTTCAAATTTCGCAAGCAGTTGATGGTTGTGGTTTTTGCGGGTGATGAACTGTCGCTCGTAAAAGCGGTTGGAGTAGTTAAGCAGCAACTTGATTTGCGACAGAATAATTTCTTGCGTGTGTTTATCGATATGCAGGCATTCTTTGTCGATCTTGTTCAGTATAGTTATAAGATCGGCTTCTTCTTCAGCGGAAAGATGCAGTGCCTCGTTGACCGCGTAAGAGAAGAAACCATAACTGTTAATGGTGCTTGCCAATGAATGAGCAAGCAAAAAATCCGGATGGAAGATGAGCAGATAGCCCGATCCGCATTCCATATGCTGCAGGTCCAGATACTGCACCTGATTGGGTGCCGTAAAACTTAAAACACCCTTATCGTAATCATAGTGTTGCTGACCATATCTTATTTTACCCTTTGCTTCTCTTTTTAAAGCAACACAATAAAACCGGTTAACAAAACCTTTCCAGATATCGTCCTCCAGGAAAATGCTATCAGCGAGGTTAATAACACTTACCAGCGGATGGCGGGGTTCGGGCAAAGACAATAACCGGTGAAATTCTGAAACAGAGTTAATGGCGTTCATAACACTACTTTAAGTATTGCGACTGGTAGCATAACGCTTGCATCATCAAAAGATGCAGCCGCAGAAAGTTAATTAATCAATAAGGCCCATGCTGAACTCATCGTATGGTTTACCAGTATCAGTACCTAACGGCACAATACTTTCCAAATTCGCCAGGTCTGCTCCGCTTAATGGAATAGCAGTAGCCGCTATATTTTGCTCCAAATATTTTCTCCTTTTGGTGCCCGGTATAGGTAAGATGTCCTTGCTCATGATCCAGGCCAATGCCAACTGAGAAGGAGTAACGTTTTTTTCTCCTGCTAAGGCCTCAATAGCTTTAACTAATTCTAAATTTTTAGCGAAGTGGGCTTCCTGAAAGCGAGGGATTGCGCGGCGGAAGTCATTCTCCGGTAAATCATATATGCTACGAATTTGTCCGGATAAAAAGCCACGACCCAGCGGTGAGTAGGCCACGAAGCCTATCCCAAGTTTATTTAACGTTTGCAGTACACCCCGTTCTTCTACTGTTCGCTCAAACAACGAATATTCACTTTGTACTGCCGTAATCGGGTGAACCGCATGCGCTCTTTTTACCGTTTCTGAAGAAACTTCTGATAAGCCAATATAACCCACTTTTCCTTCTTTCACCAGCTCGCTCATTGCTTCAACCGTTTCTTCGATGGGCGTGTTTTTATCGAGCCGGTGCAGGTAATACAAGTCGATATAATCGGTGTTAAGATTTTTCAGAGAACGCTCCAACGATTTTTTTACATATTTTCTTTTGCCATTGATGGCCCAAGTTACCCTGTTATTATCGTCTATTTCCCAACCAAATTTGGTAGCTATAATGTAACTGCTGCGATTGCCTTTGATAGCTTTCGCGATAAGCTGCTCATTCTTTAATGGACCATACAAATCTGCCGTATCTAAAAAGTTACCGCCTAACTCAAGGGATCGGTGGATGGTGGCGATGGCTTCTTGCTCGTCTGCTTCCCCATACATGTTTGCTTCTTCAAAGCCAGTCATACCCATACACCCCAGACCGATAGTTGGTACAACCAAACCCTGGCTTCCTAATGTCATTTTCTTTATTTTCATAATGCTGATTTTAATAAGTCAAAGTTCGCAAAGGCTATACTACTAGCTGTATGCAAAGCCCTGAACATTGTATGCAAATCAAGGGTTATGTTAAATGCGGGGACAAATGAGCTCTAAAAACGCTAAAGGTGAGCAGCAAAGGTCAAATGTGGGCTGGTTTGTGGCAAGCCTCGTGCACGGCCGCGAACAGCTTTTCAGTGCTGTTGTGATAGCCCAACTCGATTATAAAAAAAACATCTTCGGTTTTTAGTAGGAAGCTGCTAACCACTTCCAGTAAAGCTATTCATTTGGAATGTAACTGTTGTATAAGTATGATTATGTAAAATAGGAGCTCTACTCTACGATTTTACATAATCGAATTTTGTCTCCCACAGGGCATATTCTTACATATGATGTAGTTTATTGTCAGACAAGTTCGATGAGTTTTATAAATGAATAAAGAATTGAAATATTTTTTATATTTTGCAACCATATTTTAGTTGCAATTGTAATTGATATAGCTATTAATGTCAAAGAAAGACAAACTGATAGAAAGATTCTGCAGCTGTCCCACAGATTTTACCTGGTCAGAGCTGGTGAGTATGTTAAACGGACTGGGGTATCAGGAGCATACGGGAGGCAAGACAGGGGGAAGTAGAAGGGCGTTTGTGCACGTAACTACAAAACATGTGATCAACCTGCATAAGCCTCACCCGGGGAATATTCTAAAGCGTTACCAGCTGAAGATCGTAATGGATTCGTTGGGGATTTGCTGAGAAGTTGAGTAGAACAAATAGAAAGAAAATTTTAAGATCGTAGAAATGAGCAGCACTATCAAGTATAAGGACTATATCGGCAGTGTCGAGTATAGCGCCGAGGACAAAGTGTTTTTCGGTAAGATTGAATTCATCAATGATGTAGTTACTTTTGAGGGAACAACAGTAGAGGAGTTGGAACAGGCGTTTCAAGATTCAGTGGATGATTATCTGGAGATGTGCCGAGAGATAGGGAAGGAGCCGGATAAAGCCTTTAAAGGAACATTTAACATCCGTATGCAGCCTGAGCTGCACAAGGAGGCGGCTCGCTTGTCTATTGTACAAGGCAAAAATTTGAATCAGCTGGTAGTGGAGGCAGTTAGCCAATATGTACACCATGCCTACCAACACAAGCAGCATGCTTAGAAGGACTTTCAAAAGAAAAGGCCCCTATATGGGGCCTTTTCTTTTGAAATGATTTTGCATAGCTGTGTTTATTTTATCCAACTACTCAATGAATACTAGATGAACATTATAGTAAATTAGAAATCACAGTAAAGCCACAATGACACAGACAGATTTCATCGGATCCCACCCAGCAGCTCCTGACTTTTTTTCTGATTGGCTCACACATGAGGATCTCCCAGTCACTTCAACAATAAGGCACAGGAAGCTTTTAGAGCATCCCCTTAAAAGAGAATCTGCAGTTGAAATCATCAAAAACTACATCACTGCTCACCACATAGATGAAAAGAAAATACAAAGCTTTGAGAGGAAGAAGGCCATATTAGATAAAAGGGGCTATGGGGAATTTATAGATAAGAACAGCCCCTTCCCGAAATCAGAAATTACTCAAAGAGGCAACTGCGCGGAAATCATATTAGCAGAATACATAAAATCAACATCGCTTTTGGAATTACTAGTGTACCGTCTTCGCTATAACACTAACATTGAACAATCCATGAAAGGCGATGACGTACTCTTGCTCGATAGCACGGATTTAAGAAGAAAAGTAATTGTAGGTGAAGCAAAATTTCGCTCTACCCCCGACAAAAAAGTTGTGAAAGACATCACAGAGGGCTTTGGCTCTAAAAAGCTACCTCTATCTCTGCCTTTCCTGGCACAAGTGATGCGTGATAAAGGCCATGATGAACTGGCGGATAGGTTAGAAGACTTGAATGCAGAAATGCATTGCCTAGAAGTTCCTATAGTAAATGTGGGGTTGTTGCTGAGCAATGAAAAAGCAAGTCACTTTATTGACTTGCACGGAGATTGTGACAATGAAAGTCTTGTTTTACTCTCCTTGAGTCTTGAAGATCCCTGTGGCTTAGTGAGCGAAGCATTTAATAAGGCTTTAGGGGAGCTAGCCAGCAGCATATGAGCACAGAGAAAGCAACACAAGTATACCAGAGAATAGAACAGGATGAACTTGCCCAAAGCCTCATTGCAGAGTCAAATGCCAGGCACATCCTGTATAATGTAAACGAGCCTAATGAAAACTTTCCTCCATTCACACCAGGCCTGGATGACCGGCTAAGCACAATCGCTTTCTCATATATCTCAATCGGATGCCAGTTTGCAGAGAATAGAGAGTATCATCTTGCCCTTGAGCCGTTGGAGAAGGGGGCAAATATTTTAAGAAATATACATGCACCCTTAGCAAACAGGAAGGACTACAGCCTGTACTTTGTGCTTACATCCTCTCTTGCCTACTATGCCTGTGGACAGTACTCCAAGTCTTTTATCCTGCTGAAGACCGCTGCGTTTGAGTCTGACACTGCGAGTCTGATCTCCCTATTCTTAAAAAAGGACTTTACAAAACTGGTTGAACTGGTAAACAGAGTTTTGCTTACAGACTATATATATGAAGCGTCTAATCCAGAACTTGGTCTGGAGAGTGAGATTGATAAAAGAATATACACATCGCTGTTGGCGAAATCCTTCAACATGCTGATAGAGTATATTTTTACAGGCAACGAGGAATGGCTTGTGGAGTCTATTGAAATTCTTGATGATCTGGAGGAGTTGCTAAGGATAGACAATGAGCCCTCCATGTGGTGGGCCGTGAGGCTCCTAAGGATTATTTTTAGAGACTTCAAAGATAGCTCTTTATGGACACTGCTTCCTCCATATTTTGACAACAACAGCTTTAGGGTCAACGATTTTATAGTTAGCTTGGCCTTTAGGAAATCACCTGTGTTTGAGTTGTTTTATTCACAGAAAATATCCTTACCCAAACTTTTAAACCAAGAAAATAGGGGAGTCATAATTAGTCTACCCACGAGTAGCGGTAAAACAAGGATTGCTGAGTTGGGGATATTCAGTTGCCTAAACAACAATCCTGGTGCTAAGGTAATTTACATTGCTCCCTATAAATCCTTGGCTTATGAGATTGAAGAAACCTTTGACCTCACATTTAGCACATTAGATTATAAAGTAACGCACTTGTACGGTGGTGCTCAATACAGCAGAATCGATATCTCTCTCATTGAAGAGTCTGACATTATAATTGGCACACCGGAAAAGGTAAAGGCCATACTAAGGGCAAACCCAGAGATAGTCGAAGGCGTCAAACTGGTGGTAATAGATGAGGGACACCTGCTCGGTGCCCAAGAGAGGTTTATTCGTAACGAGCTGCTCATAGAGGAGTTTAAAAGTCACATGAATGCGAATGGTGGCAGGATCCTGTTGCTTTCAGCGGTTCTTCCCAATAGCTTCGAGATTTCAAAGTGGCTGACAGGTGAAAGTGCCAACGCAGTCACTTCTAAATGGCGCCCTTCAGAAGAGCGTTTTGGAGTAATAGAATGGACCGGAGATGAGGTAAACATTAACTGGCGTGGAGCACATGAGTCATCTAATCAAAGCTTCATAACTAAGGAAGCTTTTCAGAAAGGGAAAAAGACTCATTATTACCCAAGTAATAAAAAAGACGCTATTGCCGCAGTTGCGGTAAAACTTTCCACTTTCGGCTCTGTACTTCTTTTCGTCAGTCTTAAAGCATCTGTTTTCACTTACGCTAAATCTGTTTTCAAAGCAATGGGGCACAATGCGGCACCATTCAAGTGGAAAACTGACGCTGACTGGGAAGCATTTAGCATGGCATGCGATGAAGCTTATGGTAAAGATTCTGAGATATTAAAGCATGCCACCTACGGGATTTTATGTCATAATGGAGACCTCCCTTCCGAAGTTAGAATAATAATGGAAAGGTTGATGAGAACGAATTGCCCTCCAATTATTGTTGCCACGAGCACTCTTGGGCAGGGGGTAAACATTGGCGTATCAACTGTCATCTTTACAACTCATTGGGTTAATGGATCGCCAATGGATCATAGAGACTTTTGGAATATAGCTGGGCGGGCCGGGAGAGCCTATGTAGACCATGAGGGTAAAATTTTAGTCTGTCTTGATAGGACAGATAAAGAATGGAGAAATGCTAGGGATTTAAAGCATTTTGAGAGTTATTTTGACAAGTACAAAAACGAAGACACTAAGAGTGGCCTTTTTATCATACTACGGAATATCAAGAGTATTGCAACAGAATGTAATATTCCATTTGATCTTCTACTTCAGTTGATTGCGGACAATGACTTCACGCAATTCAAGGATCCAAATGGTAGAGATTACTCTGAGTCCATAGACTATGCCTTTGACTTGATGGATGACAGCCTTCTTGCTTTAAATCTCCATTTTAAGAGCTACGAACTGAGTGATCCATCTGATTGGATAGACGATTTCTTTAGAGAGTCACTGGCTACGATTCAAGCCGAGAAGTCAAAGGCTATAAGCATTGAAGAGTTGATTGCTTTTCTAAAGCACCGAAATCAAGGTATTTTGAGAATGGTGGGTTCTCATACTAGATGGAAGGGTTTGGTAAATACTGGTCTCCCTTTGAAGTCATCCCTTCTACTGGATGAGCTACTGCCAGAGCTAATAAGAGTTGCAGAAGAATTACACGTTAGTAGTGGAAATTTTAACGATAGGGTCACATTTCTAGAATCAATAGAGAAAGCTTTAGTTAACTTACCTGTAGTTCGAAGCAAAATTTCAAAATATGGACAAATAGAAATAGATAACGTAAGAGCGCCCTGGCTACAAGGATTGTCTATTAAGGAAATAAAGGTTTTTGAAAAAGGACAAGAAATATGCAATGATTATTATGGCTACACTCTGCCTTGGGTAATAAATGCTATTTCAAGAAAATTAAAGTTCGCTGAGCAGGAAGCCATCGCAAAATACTTTGAAGAGATTGCTTTACTCATAGAAACAGGTCTGCCAAATATGCTGGCCTTAAAAATTTATCTTGCAGGTATAAAATCAAGAAGTTCATCAATTGAGCTAAGCGAAACTATAGACAATCAGCTAGTAGATTTGAGTGTAAGGGATATTTACATTCACCTGGTCTCAAATGCAGAACAAATTTCAGAGTTATGCTCTCCTACTAGTCGAAGTTGGATAGAACTATTAAAAAACACCTCATCTTCAAAGTTCAAAAAGCCCATTTCTTTCAAAGAATTCAAAATTAAGGATCAGGATATTAAAAGTAAGATTCTCCTGCCCAAAGCCTATAATGAAGTATTATACCTGGTAAGTCCAGACTATGGAGAAGTTATTGAAGTCAAATCTTCAAAAGAACTACCGTTTAGGGATGTAGCGAACAACTTAGGAATCCAATTCAGGCGCATTATAAAGGGTGGAATGACATCTTATAGATTGCACATTAGAAATCCTCACCTATCTTGGAACAGTGGCTCGAAAACTTTCAATCTGTAAAATGTACGTTACCTAATTTTGGAAAACGGTCTAAACACGCCTTTTCTCATTATTCCATCAATTTAGTAGCTGATTAATAGCTTTGGGATACCTTATAACGCCTTTTATGTTCACCAGGACCGCCTGAAAAGTAACGGACTGGGCTATGCCTCGTAGGTTTGGCAGGCAAGCGCATTTTTAAAACACAACCTTTTCTGATTCTATCACTTGGCCAAACCAGTTTGCCATTATCTGGTTATGATGAGCGATAATCTGCTCCGCTCTCAAATTTTGTGAATCGAAAGTAGTATGTCCATCTTTTACCAAAACAACTTCATAGCCTAAGCTAAACGCCCGCCTGCAGGAGGTATCGATGCAATCAGCCGTTTGGATTCCCGCTATGATTAACTTACCAATATTTTTTTCTTGTAGTTGCTCATGTAGAGCAGTGTTGAGGAAAACGTCAGGCGTTGTTTTTTGAACCACAATATCTTGGCTTTCCGGTCCTATCTGCGGTATTATCTCCCACTCACTACTGCCGTAAGTTGGAAACCCATCCGGGTTGTGATGCTGAGCATAACAGATTAGAACACCTTTATCCCTCCCTCTGCCAATTAGCTTTTCCAGTCGCTCAATGACTCCATCTAAGGCGTGAAACCTGGGGTTAGATAGCTGTAAAGCACCAACCTGCATATCAATGACTAAAAGTGCTGCTTTCTTCATTTGATAGTTTTGCCTGGCTACCAACTTCCGTTAAACAAATTATCAATTTACAGCTCTAAAGGCTTCAAATTAGAGCCACTGAGTAAACCGTTTATTCTTGGCTGCAGTTTCCAAATCCCAAAGGGCCATATTATCAGCCATAGGAATTCGTCAGAATAGTCACTGAGCTTCAAGGGCTTTTGCATCTCAACAACTTTGATGGACTTCGCTATAAAATGTAGAATATACATCGTGCCGAGCATCGCAAGCAAATGAGAGCCTATCCAGCTACTGAACTCGCTGTAATTCCAGAAAAGGGAGCTGTACATTGAAAATACAATACCATAAACAGCTAGGGCAATTATCACCAGTTTTAAGACAGTAAGGCTCATCTTGACCGCTGCCGGCAACTTTTTATGAAGATAAGTACCTACATGCCAGGCCCAGCTAAGAAAGACCAGAGAAGGAATCATGTTAGCTGCTGTTGATATGATTGCTACGGGTAGTCCTTCAGATTCGTTTAGCAGCAAAGCATTACCTAATCCTGTTAACTCCAAGACTAGGGGCACCAAAAATATCAGTGCGAGCAGTTGCCAATTTTTAAGCTTGAGGAGAAGCATCTTAATGGAGCTTTAGTTTGCAAATGCAGCGTCCAGTATTGCCGTCAGCTGACGTTTATGAATTACTAGCTGCTGTTTTTCTTTCTTTTAGGTCAAGAGAGGTACCCCTTATGAAGTGAGATTGAACATTAATTAGACCAAAATGCTTGTTTTCATCATAGATTTAGCGGTTGGTACCTAAGGTGAGCGAGGCGAAGCCGAAGCCTAAATTATGCACCTTGTTATGGGCTTTAATTCTTTCTCTTCTTGTTGATGTGTTTTATCACTTTGGTTGATTGAAGATATAAGAATAAAGCCCAACAGATACGAAACCCATCACAACAACTCCCCAAGCTACTATTTTCATAAACATATTATCCAATTTAGACCCCTTTATCTCGTTGTATATTCTATTGTATCGAGAATCATAAAGAAATTGGAAAGAGAAGAAAAGCAGACCTGCAATTACTATCGCAAGGCATATTCCCACAGACAATCTTGAATTGTTGAACATGCTATTAAACAGTGCGAAAACTGCCAAACAGAACATAGTCAAGGAAGAGCCTAATAAACCAAAAGCCGTTAAATGAGGAATATCATTTGTATAATTTCCATCCTTATAATAGCTATTGTACACGTGATAGAATAACGCATTTAATGCTTTCATCTTTTTCTTAATTAATTTTTATTGCCCATAACGTGCTGGGCTATGAAGTGGCGTAGCTACTTTATAGGTGTTGTTGGTGGAAGAAATTTTTATTCTATTTCAGACCATTCTTGAATTTCATACTTTCCAGTCTTAGCATTTATTTTTAATGCCTTTCCACCTGCTTCGTATGGGTCCCATGTTTCAGTTGCATAGGAGTAGATGCTCCAAGAAATATCGTAAATCATATCTTCTAATTTGACTTCCCACCCTTTTATTCCTTTTTCAAAGGATAAACTCTTAGCAAGATTAGTAGCATAATCTTTATTCCAGAACAAGTTCTTTGTTTGTTGGCCTTTATAGTAGTTGATAATATCTTCTTTGGTAATCTTTGTATTGAACTTGCTCTCCACTTTATCACCATCTAAAAATATCACGACCAAATTCTTATTATTTTCTTTTCTTCCTTTTAGCTCAAAGGTTACTAAGTCAAGTGGACCTTCATAAATTCCAGCAAAGACGAGTTTATCCCTTACCACCTTCTCGCCAAGCCTTTTCTTTAGAAATTCTTCAGCAATTTTTATTTTAAGAGAATCGCCAGGTAAGACTTGTGCTAAACAAACACTGGTGCAAAAGAGCAACATGAAGGTGAACAGTTTATTCATTCTTTTTACCACCAACTAGGGGATATGCGTAAACATACGCTTATTGACACTATGTGCGGAAGTGACCTGGTTTGTTCTCATTGCCAAAATGGACGTTTTTGCGGCTGTTTCAGAGGTATTTGTCATCCATATCTTGTTTATTCAATATAATAACTTTTGTGAGAATACCGGCACCTTTCCCTTTCTTTTATGCGGGAAAGACTCAAAAAGCCAAAAGCCGGGGGTGTGGCTCTTGTGACTTTCTCCTCCTGTAGAGAAAAGTCAGCTCAATCTCTTCATTTCAGAAGCAAAACCAGCTGGAAAGGGTGCATGCAACGCTAAAAGCACAGCTATTTAAGTACAAATTATCTAAACGTGTATATCCGGATATATCCGATTAATACGGTTATATCCGGATACGTACGGCTACAGCCACTCAAACAGCATGTTGCTTGTAGTGTTGGCTCTGAAGAGAACGGCTAAAGTATCTTCCACTGGCGCGGCAGGACGAAATTCAATGCAATTGCTCCAGCTCTTTAAGCTTGATGCGGATACAAGGTCAAGTGCTCAAGTCAATCCCAGAAAACGTGGGAATAACGAGACGAAAAAGTACATGAGGTACCTAGTAGCAGTTACAGCAGAGGATCAGAGAACAGGTTTTTGCCCGCAGTTGGATGTAAGATGGGAAATACTTCTTATGTTTGTGTGCGTACCATGGAGCAGCCATCGGTATTTTCTTGTCTCTTGATTAGCTTTAAATTGAACTAATCCATGTTGCTGTCTAAAACAAAAGAAGGTTTCAAAGTGAAAGAAATCCGCAACTGTTGAACTTAGAGGAGCACTACGTTCCTAAATTTGCTCTTCTTTAGGCATGAGATTATGTGTTTAATGTGCTGGCAGTATTATGTGTTTAATGTGCTGGCAGTTAAATACCTACACTGCTACACTTTGATTTATTAGCCTATAGCGGCGTATTTGAAGTTTGTAACAAGTGTAACAAATTCCAAAAATTTTGTTACAGCATTTAGAGCTAAAACCTGCACTCAGAGCCTCTATTCCTATCTTTTTTAAAACGCTACAAATGTTACAAAAGTAACGCTGTATTTTCATTTTCAGGATTTCCGCTTACTGAACAAAGAGAGAAGAATCTACCTAAATTGAACTTTTACAATACCTATAAGAAGTAAGTGCTTGCCTGAATTCACAGTAAATTCTTGTTGTGGCCTTGGATGTAGCCATGCAAAGTTTAAGAGGTATAACCCACATTATAAATAAATAGCCTGGGACGAGGCGGCTTCTGCTTCATCTCTGGCTATTTATTATAATATGGTTAAAAGACACCAAAAAAAGTTTATCAGGTGCTGGCCGGTAGAGAGGCCTAAGGGATTTAATCTTCTAATAGAAGTTCCACCTTGTTGTCTGCTGCATCTGTGTAGGAGGCGTTCAACTGGTAGAGGATCTCCTCGAACTGACTGACCACTGTCTCCGAGAATTCATGGTCTAGCTTACTGGCGTTAACCTCCCTGAAGTTTGCATATACTCGAAAGTCAAAGAAGTCCATTGACATCTGGGATTGGTCCGACTTCACCTTTGCGATAACGATGAACCTTCCAGCGTCGAATACAAAGCTCATGCCTTGTGCAGACGCCGCTGATTGCCGCAGCACGTGCTCATACATTCTCAGCATCTTCAGGTTATACTCTACCTTAGCCCTATCGGTGGTAAGCCCATAGTTGCCTGACTCGATGCACTCATCGATAAGGAGCCTGAGTTTATTTGAATAGGCCGGCCGCTCCGGCAGATAAAGTTTTTCCATGTGTGGTGTAGTTAAAAGACTCTGTCTCTGTTTACCATCTTCACCTATTCCTCTCTGCTCGTCAGAACGGGTGCCAACAAAGGGAATAGGAAAGTAGACTATAGTCACAAATATAATAGATTCAGACTATAGTCCGTGGTGGCTGGGGTCCTTTTTAGTCTCTTTTGTGCAGACTAAAGTCGCACAATGCCTGAGAAGACCTTTGGAAACGTACTACAGGAGCTCCGGCGGGAGCAGGGCCTGACACAGGAGGAGCTGGCGTTCCGCAGCAGCCTGGACAGGACTTACATCTCGCTGCTGGAACGTGGGCTGCGCGTGCCGACTATTGACACGCTCTTCAAGGTATCTAAGAGTTTAGGCACCAAGCCCGAGGACCTCGTTGCCCGAATTGAAGCCGGGCGGTGACAGCAACAGCCAGGACAATTGCCCTTCTCTCAAGCCACTCTTAAAATCGACTGATACTTGTATAAAAGCTTTGTGCCCGCGTCACATACGGCTGATAACGGGTAGGCAGTTGCCTAGTGTCGGCAGCGTGTGTCGCGGTTCTAAATGAGTATGACTAAAAAATACTAGAAATTTACTTGCTTTCGCTTTGATGCGCAGCACTTTATCAAATTGAAAATGAGCAGAATTTTTTCGAAGAATCTCTTCTATAGCCCATGTTTTCCCTTAAGCTTCCGTTTATAGCCGCTGGACTTGCCCACAGGTGGATTGCATGTTGCCCGGTCTAGGGCGCTGTGCTCACTACGGTCTTGCAGTCAGCACACTAATATGCTGCCTAACGTACTCCTCCAGGCAGGCTTCTAAAAGCTCCTCCTGATTCCTGCTGTGTTTCCCAACTGAAGATTTGCTTTAATTAAGATTCGGTAGCGTCTTTGCTCATACCAGAGACATGTTCTATATAGCGGTAGCAGGTGGTCCTTCCTACGCCGAGAATTTTGGCGATCTCCTCCACTGACTTGGTTCCGGAGTCAAACAAAATCTTGGCTGACTTCGCCTTCTCCATGGCTGCCTTGGAGAGACCGGTAGGCCTGCCTCCCTTTCTGCCCCTTGCCTTAGCTGAAGCTAACCCAGCATTTGTTCTTTCGCGTATGATTTCCCGCTCAAACTCTGCCAAGGAAGCGAAGATGTTGAAGGTGAAGCGGCCGGTGGGCGTGGCCGTGTTGATTCCGTCTTGCAGGCTCACAAAGTCCACCCCTTTCTCCTTGAACTCTGCCACCAAGTCAATCAGGTCCCGTAGCGAGCGTCCCAACCGGTCAAGCTTCCACACCACCACCGTGTCACCTGCTCTGAGCTGATTTATCATCTTCTCCAGCTCCGGACGTTCCTTGTTCTTTCCTGATTTCTTCTCCCTGTATATCTGCTCGCACCCGTGGTGGGTAAGTGCGTCGGTCTGCAGTTCCAGCTTCTGGTCCTGGGTGGAGACCCTGGCGTATCCAATCTTCATGTCTGTTCCATTTACTCGTCCCAAATATATAAAATGCCTTTTGATTAATGGGACGGCAAAATGGGATATTTTGTGCGCTGCAGGGGATGTTGCTTTCAGCTGTTCTCATCGTCCTGTAAAACGGGGGTTTTGCGGGACAGGGCAGACGGCGCTTAAAGTCAGCGCAGCAGAATGCGACAGCCTCCTAGGCGGGCACGCATTTGCTCTTCCTTAATAGAGGCAGGTCCTACTGTTGGATTCGTGCTTATGAGAGGGGGACACCGCCAGCTTCCTATAACTGCAGGAAAACCCTGATTCTGGTATAAGTTCAATTCACGGCATCGAACCTCCACTTCTGCTGCAAGCCGTTTTTCTGAAATTAAAAATGCGCGTTACTTTTGTTACTATTGTTACTTTTAATAAATAAGAGGTATATATATAAAAGAACGCGGTTTTTGGCCCTGAATTCTGTAACAAAATATTTCTGGTTTGTTACACGTGTTACAAAACTGAAATACACCGCTACTAGCCAATCAAGCAAAGTGTTAGCAGTAAAGCCATTTATAATCAGATGGTTATTAGCAATATCATTACTAGATAGAAGTGCCAGGCACGGCATGCAGCGTTCTCCATAGTTTGAAAAGCGCAGTTATCCTTCACTTCAACCCTCCCTTGTACTTCAGGAGTCAACAGGGATTAATACAACTAAGCGAAAACTTGTTTAATAAATCTGAAAAAACAGCCTTTTACTTAAGCTCCTACTTTCTGTCCCGTTATTCCCACGTTTTCCGGGATTACTTCTGTCAACCTATTTCTGGATTAGACAACTAGTATAAGTCTTTAGACCCTTTTCATTCTCTTGCTAATAAACGCAGCCGCTGCTTTGGGATTCAAGCGGTAGAGGAAATCCATAATTTTAGCATCCTTACCCACCAACACCCTGTACTGGTTACTTTCCATACCCCGGATTATTACCTGTGCTGCCTGTTGTGCGGAAGTGATTCTGGCAGCCCGTGGATCATCCATGGAGGCTGCATTATCCAGGCCTGAGTTTCCCATGATATTGGTTCGAACAGCCCCCGGGAAAACTACCGTTACATGTACCTTCGTATTTTTAAGCTCCGAATTCAGCCCCTCTGTTAAAAGTTTTACGGCTGCTTTTGTAGCGCCATAAATGGTTTGACCTGGCACGGGCAGAAAGCCTCCCATACTTGAGATATTCACAATGTGCGCCTCAGGCCTGGAAATCAGATGCGGTAAAAATGCCTTTGTGGTATAGAGCGTTCCGTACAGATTGATATTGATTACCCGTTCTATCGTTTCAAACGAAAGGTCATTCAATTTGATAAAAGGCTGAATAATGCCGGCATTGTTGATGATGCCATCAACAACACCGAATTGCGAGATAGCAGTAGGAACAAGTTCTTCAACCGAACGTCTGTCTGTGATGTCAATTAAAAAGGTCTTTACTGAACTTGCGTTATTCCCTGCCAATTCCAAAGTTTCCTGCAGTGCGGCGGCATTGATATCTATGGTGATCACCTTTGCCCCTTTAGCGATAAGTTGAAGCACCAGTTCACGGCCCATACCGCTACCTCCCCCTGTAACGAGTATTACTTTGTTTTCTACTTTCATCGTTTAGAGTATCAATGCAGTGTTTATTTTCTATAAAAGATTTTTCTACTTCTTAATCACTACCATAATGCTTGCAAGTTGCCCTTCAACATTCGCAGTTTGGATTGTCGGCGTGTGAAATGTTTTTATTAGGCGGTCAATGTTACTTGACTACTACTCTCACGCGATCCAAATTCTGGATACCGGAAAAAGGAGTTTCAGCATTTCCATCGCGTTGGGAAACAGCCCTAAGGGTAATGAAATAAGTCCCTGGTTGGGAAAAGGAATGGGTTTTGGTCAGGGTCATTTTTTCCTGTGAAGAATTTATGTCTTTTTCCGCTACCGCAAATTCGCCTGTGCCATCAAAATCCCACTCCACGCTGACTAGACTACCCTGGCCGTTAGGAACTTCAATGACGGCGGACAAGGTCACTTTTTCATCTACTGATACCTCTGCCCGCTTGCCGCCATTTGCTCTGAGTTTAATTACGGGTTGAATACCCTTTCTTTCGTTGGCGTTTTCAGGGACTATGACCTGACCATCTACAATGTCATAGTTTGTAGAGGCTGCGGGGGCAATACCATTTTCCACCCAATTGCTCAGGTCCAGCAGGGCTTGCTGTAATACCCCCAGGTAGCTTACAATATGTGTTGGATCACCGGGCACCGCAAAGTCACCGTGATTGGCATGATCGGTAAACCACAACCTAAAGTTATCTTCGGATGCATCTCCTAAAGACTCTTCAACTCTATTCCGGTACCAGTCTGACTGCCAGGGATAAGCCTCAGTATCCCACAGTGAACCTAGTAAGATCATTTTTCCTTTAAAGTTACCGCTTGGCAATGATCCCACGGTGGATCTTGTAAACAAAGGTCCAATCAGCATCGGGCGTTGCGGGTAGATGGGTTTTCCGTTTTTATCCCTGAATTGATCCCATACCTTGTACTCCGGGCCAGGTACCTGATGGCGATGATAGGTCTGGGCGGCCAGATAATCGCTATTGTCGATTTGTACCTCATCACCCACCTGGAGAGCAGCGGCAATTTTAGGGTCTACTGCACCTAATACTACCATATCAGCATCAATGGATTTTAGTGCCAAAGCCTTCCCTTTCGTTTCACCCGATAGAATTTTAAGTTCCCCTCCTAAAAATTGTACTTCAGGCAGTCTCGTATCCAATTGAATGGCGACAGGTATGGTATCAGCCTTTTGGTCCAGATTTTTCCAGGCGGCATCCGCAGTTCCTCGGGCCCTGCCGGGATCGCTTCCCATCGGCAATCCTAACTCATGAGCCTTTCTTTTTGTGATAATTCCTTTTATCCTGGCTTTCTTTTGCAAGCGATCCTTCTTGATGGATTCGTATTTGTCCTTTCCCAGATATCCGGGTACTGTCCAGAAATCAGTGAAATAACCAGCATCGGCCATTTTCATTCCCTGAAATATGGCAGGGAAAGCATGTATACCCATTTCTTCGTAGTTGAACCATGCCTTTTTGGGAAAGCCCATTTTGGTAACTTCCATGAGGGCTGCTTTCTCAGTCTGGTTTAGCCCGGCGTACATATCACCACTTCCACCAGGTTCAATGGCATTCACGATCTGTGGCAATTTATCTTGTAAGACGCGCATAGCGTGCATGCGTACCGTGAATACATTGGGAATGGCCATGGGAGAACCTGCAACAAACGGAACCACTCCGTCCCATACTCCTTTTGTATTTTCTATTCCTCCGATGGTGCGATACGCACCCCCGCTTCCGCCAAAAGCATAGCCAAATGGCCTTTGATCGGTATTGTACATTTTCTTGGCCACTGTTCTGGAGAACTGTGCACTGGCAGCATTGGCCTTATATGCACTGATCAGGGGATCTGCCCTAAGTCCCAGATTTCCGCCACCATTGGTCTCTATAAAGTAGGCGCCATTTTGTATAGAAAAACTTATTTTGTCTTCTTCTCCTGTAGCACCCTGAGATAAGTTTTCGCTGTCAGGCACAGGGGTAATGTATTGAAAGAAGCGACCTTCATAGTTTTCCTTTGGCGGAAAGTAAAAAGAAAACCGAGTTTCAGTACCTTTAAATCCTCCGTGGACATACCGATGCCGTACAGGCTCATTACGCCACTCATCCACATCGATGTAAGGTTGTGTAAACAGACTGTCTGAACTTTGGCTTTGGCCAAAAGCCAGACCAATGTGCACTAGCATAAGAAACGCAGTAATCACAAAAGCCTTCTGCTTCCTGTACATCTCCCCACGTGCGTACTTCCGACATAATGAATTAACAGCTGTTCTCATACTTTCTGTTTTAAATGTATCCGTTCTCAGCATCCTTTCTTGAATAGTCAGTCTACCGTATATTTTGATGTTACTTGATGGGTTCCAGTACCAGAAGCTGAAGCGCATTGGGGTGAAGAAAAACTGTTTTTCTAAACTCCTTAGGGTTATCATAAACTTTTTCCTCCACTAGTTGAAGATTGCTATTTTCCAGATCTGCGTGATAATTACTCGTTTGGAAGTCAATCTTATAAGTTTTAACCCTGATTTTTTTGTCTTTAAATAGAGCTGGGAGCTTTTCGAAAATTAGCTCGGTATTATACCCGGTATTGTTCACACCTTGATAATTCCATACCATCGCAGCTACACCCGAGGAATCTGAAGTTGCCAGCGCATATATTCCCTTACCATCTGATATAGGTGTAGAGGTGGATGCCTGCAGGCGGTTCTCCTTCAATTTTGCAAACATGACTAGCGTATTTCCATAGGGAGTGAATTTTCCATAATGCTTCATGGGGTCCCCAAATTCATCACGCGACACCAGCTGATCTTTTCTTCCTTCCTCATGGTGCCGCATTACCCAGTTGAAAGGGTAGATATGGTCACTTTCCATGAACCAGTAGTGTACGGAGGCTAATCCGGCGGCCTGTCGCATATGATCGTTGCGCAACGATCCCTGCTGATCGAACAGAGGTCCTGGATAAATTCCCATTTCTGTAACAAACGCAGGGATGCTTCTATCCAGCCCCCGCTTAGCAAGCTCCGCCTCAAACAAGGTGCGCTGGTCTTTCACCAGGCTTGGATCATCTTTTAAGAAAGCATATCCTGAATCTCCTGGTTTAAAGTATGCATGCCAGGAAACGAAGTCTAGCTTCTTATTTGGCGAGGCATCATTTTTATAATCGTCCAGGAAAGCCGTAAGCCATTTCAAATCAAATTTGGCAACAGCAGGCCCACCCACCTCTAAGGGAACAGCCGGCTTTACCTTTGCATTAACATTGTTAATGGCCTCATAAACAACTTTGTAATAGCGGTAGTAATTGGAAGGAGTAACCTTATTTACATATTCAGGACCAAAGTCCGGCTCATTCATTACTTCGATATAGCGTACTTTGGGAAATTTGACTTTTAAGTCTGTAAGTATCTTTTCTAGAATGGGCATGCCCTGCTCCGGATTATCTGCCCATTCGTCTATCAACCACTTAACGCCCACATTTACCAGGAAGAAATCGGTAGCCGGACTTGCTGCCAACAGATACTCATTCACTCCTTCATAATCGTACTTACCAGTTTTTTTATCGTAAATATTTTCATCAGAAATCCACACCCGAAGTACTTTTGCTCCAAGTCCATGTTCTTTATATAAAGCAATGTCCCTACTATCCAGTACATCAGTGCGTGTAATGTTGTTGTACTCCGCTGATCTTGGAAGCTTACCCATTTTTTTTGAGCCATCAATGGTAACGACAGCAGAGGCTGTGTCTTTAGCCGTATGAGGGGCAGCTGGTACTTTTGCATTGGCCTCGAGTTTAAACAATTCCTTTTTAGAGCCTTCAATAGCGAATCTGCCCATCTGGCCTGTTACATTTTCATCATCTTCCTTTACCAGGGTAATAGGAAGCCGGCTGTTGAACGCGTCAAATTTGGCCGACAATTCCTTGCCGGAAACAGTTATTTCTTCCAGGGTGAACAATTGTGAAGGATTGATAGGGCTGGTAATTGTACCAGAAAGCATCCCTTCTTCCTTCTCTACACTCATGATCATCCTGGCATCACCCTGGGGCATCCCCTTTACAATCAAATAAAACTTACCCAGGAAAAAATTCTCTTCCGATAGTTCGGTGGAGGTTGGTGTCTGTACGCTGCATGAGAACTGCAGTAGCGCAAACAGTATAAAGTGAAATATTAATTTCTTGCTATTCATTATTCTGTGTGATTAAATTTGAAACAGCTTTTCTGCATATGCGGGATGTTACCAGCATATATCTTCTATTTATTTGATGACAAATTCGGCACCCATAACTAACATCAAGGCGCCTTGATCCGGCTTTGTATTGACAAAGCTTTCTTTCCGGCTTCTATCGACTCATGCCTAAACTCCACCGTCTTACTGGTAAAAGGGACTTTAATTCAAGGTGCTGTGGCAGCTTCGGGGTCTGGGGCACAGGAAGCATAATTTAATAGACATAAGCTTACAAATATGTTCCTGCATCTGATAGATATTGCTTACATCTGGATAAGGGTTTTGCTGTCGATGAACAAAGATATAAATAACATTTTATTATTATCTTTTTTTTAGACAATAATTTTCTTTCCTTTACATACTGTTTATCCTGTCAGTAGAATTGCCTTGGGAAGCCAAAAGCAGTATCATTCACCTAACAACCATAAGCTGACACTGAGATACCTTTTTACTTTGCTCCTTTTCTGTGGCTAGCACCCTGCTTTGCCCAGACGTTCAGCAGTGTGGACCCTTATTCGGGTATGCCGAAGATGTTTAAGAAAGAGTATCAGGAGGATTTTATAAAAGCCTATTTAGATGTAGCTGATAAAAAAGACTTTGTAGCTGGCATGCATGTCTATGCCTTTTCTGATTTCAAAACCGGGCAGGACATTATCCGCTTCGGAGGTATCAATGACGGAGGAGTTTACATGCGTGACAGAAAGCCGCAGGCTGCGGCTTAATAACTTCGCTCAAGCTGGGGTAAGAAACCAACTCAATAGAAACTATGTATTCCATTACACTCAATAAAACAGAAAGCATTAAGTTTGAGGCATCTTTTCTTAAAGGTATGCAACAACAGAACATGCACTTACCAAGTGAACAGGACTACATTCAACAGGTCTCGATTGACTGTGTCATATTTGGTTATCAGGAGACACAGCTGAAGGTATTAGTCCCAAAGCTTGCCTTCAAGGGCGACTTCTGGGCTTTGCCGAGTGGTTTTATTTTACAGCAAGAGGGAACAGACCAGGCCGCACGCCGCATCCTGGAAGGGCGAACAGGTATAAAGAACATTTACCTGGAGCAGTTCAGGGTGTTTGGTGATGCGGGCCGAACCAGCGCACCCTTCCTCGAGCGTTTGATTGAGCTTAACCAGGAGAGTTCAAGGGAGAAACAATTTAACAGAAAAGAGTTTGAGTGGATGACCCGGCGCTTTATTTCCATTGGCTACTATGCCTTAGTAGACATCAATGAGGTTGTACCAAATAAACATGATATAGATGAATCCATAGAATGGTACAACATCAAGAGCTTGCCGACCATGATAATGGACCATAACCAGATAGTGGAACAAGCCCTCGAAACCCTCCGCTCAAACCTCGACAAGAAGCTAATCGCCTTTAACCTGCTTCCTGAAACGTTTACCATGATGGAAGTGCAGCAACTCTATGAAGCCATTTTTGACAAGCCCTTTGCCCGCAACAATTTCCAGAAAAAGATTCTTGACCTGAATGTGCTGGAGCGCCTTGAAAAGAAATTCACGGGTGCGGCAAACAAAGCACCTTACCTATACCGCTTTCTGAAATAATCCTTGTACTCATCTGCCTCAGCTTTTGCCTACAGTGCTCTTGAAAAGCCAGGTGCCAAAACTTCGCAGCAGCATAAGCCTCCCTACTTGATACATTAGCACTACTGCCAATCCTTGTCACTTAACTACTTTTATGATAAGCAACAGCATGCTTCAAGCTTCGCTCATTCAGGTGTTATATTTAACATATAAGGCGTTATACGGCCATTAGAAAGCTACTCTTTTGAACAGAATTTACTATGGGAGTGGCATGGCTTCCTATAGAAGTCAGCTCCGGAGTTATTTGGGATGACGTTAAAGAAAACGACGCGATCGGTGTCCCTTTCTGTTTTATAGGCCTGCCGCCATAATTTTCCCCCTCTTCTCATCTTGCATAGTGAAGCATGCCCCTAACAGATAGCTTCTGTTGAGCAGTAGGCTGTTCTATTATACAAGAAATTCAGGCTCTTCTGGGATTATGTTTGTCAACTTATGTCAGGATTTCAGGACAGGACAATCAGGTATTTAATTGCTTGCTTTGGCAGCTGCTATAATTTTAGCAGTGTCAGCGTAGTGTCGCAAACCTATCACTTTGCCTTCTTCATCAAATGTCCATAAATGGATTTCTTCGTCACGGTAATGGTTATTAGTAGAAGGGACACGAGCTTCAAAAACAAGCTCTGCTGCTACCTGCGTCTCGTTTGCCATAATCGATAGCACTTGAAAATCTTTGACTTCTAACTCCCCTACATTTTTAAAAAATTCCATTACCCCCTGTTTTCCTTTCTGGGCTTGCATCCAGGGAACACCTGCCTTTTGTGCAGAATTGTCGGCCCATTGCTCCCATTGCACATTCTCTGATAGGCAATCAATAATAGTAGGAATGTCTCCTCTTCCAAATGCCTCATAAATCCTGTTTACGGTTGCTACATTTTTGTTCATAAAAAGAGAATTTAAGTTGATATAATCTAAATTATTCTATGATAAGTATCTTTACTACCATTTTGATTTTAGGTTGTATCCAATTAGAGGCTAAACGGAATAACTAAAGCTGATATAAACAAGAATAGATACATGAGCCCCTTCAATGGCACCGTTCTATGAAAATAACCATTTCTATAGGAAGTACCAGAAAAAGGATGAGAAAAGTGCGTTCAGGAGCATTTAAATGGACTTTCGCTATAACAGATCTTATGTAGAATAGAAGCGGCTTCTAAGCAGGGTGCCATTCCGGATGAATAAGAGGAGCAGACCCTTCGAATAAGAAAGTAGATTAAAAAACGCTGCTGGAAAGCCGACACTAGGTTGTTATGGGTGCTTTAACACCAGAAAAATACTAGTGAAGCTCATCCAAAATTTAGTATAATTATATACATTTTAAATTATACTAAATAAATTTATCCTTCATTCTGCCCTTATTACTCCTGCTGCAGTTCCCTTACAGCTGGCTATATTCCTATTATTAAACATTTAAACATAAACACTATGATTAACTTAAAGAATTACAGCCGTAGGCTGTTAGGGACATCTCTGCTGCTTTGTCTCCTGGCGATGTCCGGGTGCGAACTCGAAGATTTTATACAGCCAGAGAAGCCAAGAACAGTTGTCCATTACGGGCCTGCAACCTCCCTGTTGGGGGGCACTGCCCGTACCTGGGTAGAAATGGTGAATGGCAAGCCTGCAGCGATTGGTGTTGAGATGTCCGAGGAGGTACTGCAAGACCTGCCGGAGGAGATGGGAATGTTTTTTCTTGAGCTACCGGGACAGGCGCACGCTACAGGAATCAAATCAGTTATGTTAGACTGGAACCCGATGGGGCATGCCCCGGAAGAGGTCTATACTGTTCCTCACTTCGACTTCCACTTCTTCAAAATCACGGAAGCGCAGGTCAAGCAGATAGGGCCAGGCATTGATGAAGGAGCCTACAAGCTGGTCGAAAGGGGAGTGTTCCCGTCTATATATACCTTCGGCCCTGAGCCGTTTGCTGTTCCGAATATGGGTGTGCACTGGTCGGATATAACCTCGCCTGAGTTCTCTCCTGCTGGCTTTTCCAAGACCTTCATCTATGGTTCCTACGGCGAGAGAGTGC
>NZ_JBHUOX010000037.1:0-34439 GCF_042686245.1 Pontibacter toksunensis
AGGCGTCAGCAGCTTTGGTGAAGTTGCCTTTACCGTCGTTCAGGTATAGCCGGTCCTGCAGCAAGGCATCTTCCGGCGCAAAGTCATGGTAGCCCCCGCTCACCACGTACAGGTCTTGTTTCCCGTCGCCGTTTGCATCAAAGAAAACTGCATTCACATCTTCGCTCATCTTATCTGCCTCGAAAGCAGGCGTAGGTTTCTGGGAAAACCGGCCGCCACTTTGCTGCAGGTATAGCGCCCCTGCCTGACCCTTGCCACCACCCACAAACACATCCTCCTGGCCGTCCCCGTTCACATCGGCTTTCACAAGAGCCGGCCCAGAAAACGACATCGGGTTCACCAGCAGTGGCTGCCGCTTGAAATCATTTACAGCATTTTTCTGGTGCGTGAACGACACAGGCGACTTAACTGCTTCTAATGCAGGAGCCGTTTTAGTCTTTGGATAGCGGTATGTGGAAGTTGCGTCCTTCTCTAACAATTCCAGCACCTGGTTTGACTTCACATCGTGCAGCACCTGCTGCTTCCCGCTTTGCCACACCACACGCAGGGAATCTACGGTTGCCGCATCGCCTACGCCAAAGTGCAGCACCGGCGACACATTCGACTGATAGCCCCGCGAAGGCATTTGCTCCTGGTACTGTTGCATGCCGTCTTTGTACAACATTACCTTCGCACCAACACCCAGGGTGTTTTTGCCGCTTCCCTTGAGCTTTACCTGGAGGTAGTTGTTGTTCAGTTGCTTTTCTGCCTTGTTCTGGTAGATAAAAGCAGGCTTGTTGATGTTGTTTACCACCAAGTCAAGATCGCCGTCGTTATCCAAATCGGCATAGGAGGCACCGTTGCTATTGGAGGCAACATTCACGCCCCAGTCGGCACCTTTGTTGGTGAAGGTCAGGTTCCCGTTATTCCTGAAAATATAGTTGCTGATGTTGGAGGCAGGCATCTTGTTCACCAGTTCCAGTATAGCCTGCGGCCCTCCTTTGCTGCCTACGCCCTGGAAATAGGAACTCCTATACTTAATAAAGTCGAGGTTGGTAAAATCACGGAGGAAGCCGTTTGACACAAAGAGGTCTTTCCAGCCATCGTTATCGTAATCAGCGAACAGCGGTGCCCAACTCCAGTCGGTGTTCGAAATGCCCGCCAGTTGACCTACCTCACTAAAAGTGCCGTCCCCGTTGTTAACATGCAACATGTTGCGCATGTACTGCGGGTTGAACCCTGCGCGCACAAATTGGTCGAAGTATTCGTAATTATCCGGAGAGAACAGCAGCTTTTGCCTTTTATTATCCTCCGGCAGCATATCCAGCGTATACACATCTAGCAAGCCATCGTTGTTGATATCTGCTATGTCGTTCCCCATAGAATACAGGGAGATGTGCCCGATGCTCTGGTTGATTTTATCTGTGAAGGTGCCGTTGCCGTTATTGATATAGAGGTAATCGGGTGCTGAGTAATCATTGGATATATATATATCCAGCCAGCCATCGTGATTGATGTCTGCTACACCAGCGCCAAGACCATAAGTAAAAGCTGAACCGGCAAAGCCTGCTTTATCAGACACATCAGAGAACTTTCCGTTATCGTTGCGGTACAGCTTCACCCGCATTTCAGGCTCCGTCTTTTTCAGGACCTCCCTGATACTGACATCATCTAAATTCCGGAAAGTAACAGGGTTGTGGTTGAGCAGGAACATGTCCAGGTCTCCGTCCCGGTCGTAGTCAAAGAAAGAGGCGCCTGTGCTAAAGGAGGCATCGGCGAGGCCATACTCCTGCGCCTGTTCCACAAACCTAGGAAGGCCATTCGTATCAGGACCCTGGTTTATGAATAGCTGGTTTGCCCGGGCTTCGGGCGGCATGTTCCCGGAATAATTAAGGTATATATCAAGGAGACCATCGCCGTTCACATCGGCCATGGCCACGCCTGTTTTCCAGTTATTAGGTCTACCGGCCACAGCCGCTGATATGGTGATGTCCTCGAACTGCATGTTACCCTTGTTCAGGTAGAGCCGGTTTGCCACCATGTTCCCAGAGAAGTAGATGTCCTGCAGGCCATCGTTGTTGATATCGCCGACAGCCACCCCTCCTCCATTGTAAAAGTACTGGTAGGCCAGAATATTCCCGTAAGGGTTTTCTTGTATAGTATTGCTGAAGCTGATGTTGGTTTTCTCCGCCGGCAATAAGCTGAACAGGGTTTCGGCAGGGGCCTGCTTTTCCTGAGGCGTAGCTTGGTTAACTTTAGGCTCTTTTTCCTGACAGCCTGCTAAAAAAGCAGTAAGCATAAACAGACGGAAAAGACCAGAATTTCTTAAAAACTGCATTCTGATATATAAGGGAAAATAAAAGTAAAGAAATGCACATACCTGCAACAGGCAAGCAAGTTTAGCCATTCTGCACTTAACACAAAATCCTCAGATTTAAATCCATTTTATATGATTTGCTATTATGTAAGTGAGATAGAGAAGAGCTTGCACCTCCGAGGAGGAGTTAATAAATTATATGTAGCTTTTAAGTTTGCTGCACTACAGCCTACCCAAAGAATTACAGCAGGCTTCGTACACCCAACTTTGAGCTATACTTCAGAGGTATAAAATGCTTTCAATGTCTTGTTAAATCCAATGTAACCCATAGTAAAAAGAGGCCCTGCTAGTTAGCAGGGCCTCTTTTTACTATAGTTATAAATATTCTCCTCCCCACCACCAGAAGTATATGATTCTTTCTATGCGGTCAAAGGGCCCTTGGTTATTTGGTGATGTTAACTATACGAACATTATCGATGGCAAGTGTAGTTGGAATAGTCTCAGAAGTAGGATTCTGAAGCAGTAATCTAAACTCAGGTGCTTTGATGAAGTCGCCATACTTTGAAAGTTTAGCACCACCACTTGCTAAGTTGCCCAAATTAATTGAAACAGTATACCATTTTCCGTCAGCTGATTTGATAAAGTTTTTGAGCGGAACAGTTGTGTCATAATCTTTCCCGCTATTAGACTGCCAAACCTGTAATAGTAGCTCACCTACCGGTTGAGTGGCAGCAATTTCAGCTCTTAGCTCGAAGTTCGCTAAAGATGCATTCGGATCATAAAGTACTGGATCTTTTGGATAGATGTGGGCTCCATTAGTGCCTTCATCATTGTTACCGAAATTTATAAGCTTTGCATTAGCCCAGCTCCAGTTTCCAAGGATTGGCATATTTACAACACCAAATTCACCATCAACCGGAGTTATTCCCTGGAATGAACTAGTGACTTTGCTCATATCTTCTGATATACCCCAAGTTGAATTAAGTACTCGGGCAGGATCCCAGGCAGTTCTTGTATCCCAATCTAGAATCACACCATTTTTATCAGCAAACTTTATTCTGTTGTTCACTGCTGATATACCACTCTGAGTCTCTACACGTAGCTTTGTGCTTGTAGGGTCATCAAAGTTAATTCCTTCCGGAACAGTCACAGTAAGCATTGTTCCGTCAGCACTTGCTGTATAATCAGTAGCACTAACATTACCTGGAAAAATTACATCTTCAACAAAGTAGAAGTAGTTGCCATAAAGCGTAATTGTTTGACCAGCACTCGCCCATTCATTAGAAACTGCAGTAATTGTAGGAGCCGGCGGCAACACCTGGAACTCATAAGTTGTTTCACCTGCTGTGTTTATTATTTTCAACTCATTTGGCACACTAGGGTTTGTAGCAACTGTAGGTACCTCATCAGGAATCCTGATGATAAGGTTATTGCTAGTAGCATACGCAGGGTTTACCGGCGCCTGGTAGCCGTTGAAAAAGACCTGCTGTGTACCAGCCAGATTCTGGCCCATTATCACAATAGTAGTACCAAGAGTTGATTTCGTGAAGGTACTGTCTTGTACAGCAGGGATTCTTACTCCCTGTATAACAGGAGGTGCTGATTCTTGTATGGGTTGTCCTTCGTTATCCTTTTCACAGGAAGATAAGAACATAAAGCTACCCATCAAGAAGAATAAGAACTTGAGGTTCATTCTGTGTATGGGCTGTAAAATATATTTTTCCATATAAGTCTTTTTAAATTTTCTTTTTTATCTGCCCTCTGGTACCGAGACAATACAAGAGGGCAGACATTTTAAAGATATCATTTCTTATTCCCCATCGAAATTATAAGGAACCGGGGCCTTGTTCAAATTAGGAGCCCTTGCAAGTTCTGTCGCTGGTAACGGTAAAAGGAAATTACTTGAGTTTACTGTATAAGTTCTAGGAAGCGGCGTTTCCTGAGGTACGAGATCCCATGAAGTAGCATTCTCCTTATCGTTCGGGTAGATCCAGAACAAGCCTCTGTCCTGCGCACTCAGAATGTTGTATGCTTTCTGTGGGTCGTAATAGTGCAGCCTTGTAAACTCGTACCAAGCTTGTCCTTCCATAGCGAACTCAACCATTCTTTCTTTGTGAATGTCAGCCCAAGTGATAGAGCTTAAAGGATCCAAGCCAGCTCTTGTGCGAACTGCGTTGAAGTACTGCAAAGCAAGTGGATCTGAAGTAGAAGCGTTGTTACCTAATATGGCCTCAGCGTATATCAGATAAACATCAGCCAAACGCAGCATGTATGTCTGAATTTCTGTGCGCTGCTGCAACACTTTTCCGGCGTTATCAGAAGGCAAGCCCACAACATATTTCTTTACATGCGCTCTTGTTCTATATGCAGCCTGGTTGTTGTTATCTGTTCTTACATGAAGCGGAACTACCTCCTCATCTACTATCTCATGGATATAGTCATAATTGTCACCTGGCAGCATGTAAGTTGCTTGTCTGCGCTCATCCATTTCCAAATCTTCATATAGATTAAGAGCATGTAAAGAACCACCGATGTCACCACCCCAGCCGTCACCAAATCCGGTTAAGCTTGAGCTGTAAGCTAAGAAAGCCTGCACACTGTTTTGCGCGCCCCAGTCACCGTCATATTTCCACTGCAGGGCAAATAACGTTTCCTCATTGTTGTTATTTGCTGTTTTGAATAAATCAGCATAATCTGGCAACAATGACTTTCCACTATTGTCGATAACTCTTTTTGCATAATAAGCGGCACTATCCAAATCAGACTGTCTGCGTGTACCGTCCATGCCAACACCTGCACGAGTCAAGAACATTTTAGCCAGCATACCTTCAGCAGCCCACTTTGTTAAGCGGCCAGTTTGAACCGGTGCTTCCGGAAGCACTTTTGTTGCATAGCGAATGTCACGGATAATAAACTCCCACACACTTTCTACTGTGTTTCTGGCAATAGTAGTGTCTGTTAGCACCGTCTCGTTATTAGCAATAATTGGTACTGGACCCCAATTCTGCACCAAATAAGAGTATGCGAGGCCTCTCATGAAGCGGGCTTCACCAATAGCATGGTTCTTTACACTTGTAGGCACAGATGCAGGTGCATAACGGTTGATGTTAGCAATTGCAGTGTTTGCCTGCCCCACTACGTTATAGAAGGCACGCCAAGAGTTACCAACTTCTGGAGTAACAGGAGTTGTATTCATTCTGATGTTTTCCGCCTGGTAGGAGCCGGAGTAAAGCAAGCCACCTCTTGCATCTCCGATACCGTGTGATGCTTTGTCGTTATAGGCGAACCACACGATGTTGTAGAGAGGAGACGTGCTAGCTATTACCTGCTCTGCTGTCTGATAATAGTTGGCGTCCACAATTCTGTCTTTCGGAGGCCTTTCCAGGAACTCCTTATCACAGCCTGTTAAGAAGCTCAGAAAAGCTAAGCAGGCTAAATAACCTTTATATTTCATTTTTCTCATCACTTTTGTTTATTCTTGAATTAAAAGTCAATTCCAACACTTACAGTATACATTCTGGTTAAAGGATAACGGCCGAAGTCCAGACCGATAGACTGTGTTGTTGCCGACACATCTCTACCAACATAGGCACCAACCTCAGGGTCCATACCTTTATATTTGGTGAAAGTAGCAAGGTTCTGTACACCAAATGAAAGACGCGCTCCCTGTACAATACCCTGTTTGCTTAGCAGTGACTGGGGAATATTATAACCAATCTGTAGATTTTTGATTCTGATGAAAGAACCATCTTCCACATAAGCGCTTGTATGTCTTACCCCGTTGTTATTTGCGTTCTGGCCACTGATTCTTGGAATGTTTGTTTCAGGATTCTCCAGGTAAGGCTGACCAGCATCGTCATAAGCTACTCTTGCATAGTTGAAAGTCTCGGCTAACATGTTACGGCCCAAGTTGATGTTGTTCGGGTTTGTATTGATGAATCGAACATAGTTGTAAACATCATTACCATATGAACCTGTCAACAATAGTGTTGCATCAAAGCCTTTCCATGTAAAGGTGTTAGTGAAACCAAAAGTAAGCTTTGGCCAAGGGTTACCAATAAATGTCTGGTCTGCCTGAGTGATAACACCATCACCATTTAAGTCTTTAAACTTAACATCGCCAACCCACACACCTGAAGCCTCATCAATATCGAGTCTGGAACCATCACCCTTTGTAGGAACTGCACTGTTTTCAATTTCATCTAAAGACTGGAAGATGCCTTCCTGGATGTATCCTCGGAATAACCATGGAGCCTGACCAACAACTGCACGCTGTGTCCAGTCACTTAACCACCAGGACACACGGTCGATGATAGCGGCATCAGAGTAAAACTCAGTAACCTCTGTTTTAAAGTGAGAAAAGTTCAGGTTTGTATTCCACGTAAAGTCATTGTTGTCGATGTTCACCGTGTTCAAAGAGAAGGCATAACCTCTGTTTCTCAGTGAGCCAATATTTACGGTTGGTGCGCCAATGGATCCTTCGCTTGCAGTACCCATATAATCTGGAAGCGGATTCTGCATCAGCAGGTTATCAGTTTCCTTTATATAGAAATCTCCTTCAAACTGTACACGGTTAGAGAAGAGGCTCAGGTTAAATCCAAGGTTCTTTGTGAAAGTTTCTTCCCACTGTAAGCTTGGGTTACCATAGGTACCAAGTCTGAAACCAGTTCCCCAAGGGGTAGTAGTAGCCTGCAGTGGTCCATATATACCGCCGCCACCTTGGTTACCAGTGATACCTGTTTCATATCGAAGCTTGAACTCGTTTACGAAAGGAAGAGCCGTTTTAAAGAATTCTTCTTCAGACACACGCCACGCAGCTGACACAGAAGGAAAATAACCCCATCTGTTCTCAGGACCAAAATTAGCTGAACCATCCGCACGGATGGTACCTTGTAAGATATATTTGTCTGCGAAAGAGTAATTCACACGGCCTAAATAAGACTCCATTGCCCAATCGCCGCTACCACTACTATTGTTTTGGCCTTGTGCGTTACCCAAAGGAAGTTCGCGAACCTCGTTTGTTACGAAGCCTGTTCTCGAGCCACTGATGTTTTCCCACTCAGATGCCTGTGCTTCATGGCTCGCCATCAAACCGATGCTGTGTCTGCCAAGATCCTTATTATACTGCAACAGTTGGTTCCAGTTCCAGTAAGTATTGCTTGCGCTGCTCTTAGCTAAGCTTGCAGTAGTTGTTGGTCTGGCACCTAACTTATAGCTCGGAATAAAATAAATGGTCTCATTGAAGCCGGCATTACCGTTCAAGGAAGTACGGAACTGAAGACCTTCCATAATATCGATTTGTGCACTAACACCTCCGATAAAGCCTCTTCTTTGCAAATCGTTTTGAACAAGGTTTGCTATGGCAATCGGGTTTAGCGGTGTGAACTGCACGGAACTGTTGTTGCTATCATCTGGACCAGCATATGATCCATCAGGATTTCTAACAGCAAGGTGTGGAGGCATTTGAAGCGCAGTGATGATCAGGTTCTCCTGAGAAGTACCTAAGGCTTCATCTGTCTGGTTTACAGCTAGGTTTGTACTGAACTTTAACCATTTGCGTGTCTGGTTATCTACGTTCAAACGCAAAGAATAACGGTCGAAGTGAGAGCCTAGTGCAATGCCTTCCTGATCAAAATATTCACCAGAAAGATAAAACTGGGTCTTATCGCTACCGCCACTCAAGCTAAGCTGGTGCTTGTTAAGGGCTGCGGTGTTAAACAGCGCCTCTTGCCAGTTTGTACCATCTCCTAATATAGAAGGATCTGCAAATTCAGGAGTTGGTGTACCACCAGTCAAAGTTCTGATGATGTTGTGCATTTGTGCATACTGGCGCAGGTTCATTACATCTAATGCCTCCGGTTTATCCTGAAGCGAATACAAGTAACCGTAAGACACCTTCATTTCACCGGCTTTACCGCGCTTTGTAGTAATCAATACAACACCGTTCGTTCCTCTAGAGCCATAAAGAGCCGTAGCAGAAGGTCCTTGTAAGATTTCCATAGATTCAATATCAGCAGGATTCAAGCCAGCAAGGGGGTTTGTAGAGCTCGTGGAACCCCAACTCACGTTACCTGGCTGCATCTGAACACCATCTATAACGTAAAGTGGCTCGTTAGAACCAGTTATAGAGTTGATGCCCCTGATATTTACCGAAATACCGCCACCAGGTTGTCCTGTGTTCTGTGTAACGTAAACACCTGCCGCCCGGCCCTGAATTGCCTGCTCTATAGTAGTGTTCACAGTTTTCTGAATGTCTTCAGATTTGATGGTAGTCTGTGCACTGGTTACTTCTGCACGCTTTATTTCGCCATAACCTGTGATAACTACTTCATCCAGCACTTTCTGATCAGGCCTCAATGTAACCGTAAGATTAGTTCTGCCATCAACAGGAACTTCCTGTGAGGCGTACCCAATATAAGATACAACAAGAACAGCATCGTTGGCAGCTTGAAGTTGGAACTGTCCCTGTGCATCTGTGATAGCACCAGAAGATGTTCCCTTTACACCGATACTAACACCTGGCAGTCCCTGGTTATCTTCCGATGATACTACTCTACCACTAATTGTTTGGGTAGTTTGTGCAAAGCTGCAAATGCTCTGCAGCAGAAGGAAAGCCAGCATAACCGGTGCTAACTTCCATGCTTTAAGCGATTCGCAAACAGGATGGTTAATTAAATAACCCCTGTAAAAGTACATGTGTTTCA
This sequence comes from Pontibacter toksunensis, assembly GCF_042686245.1. Classification (NCBI taxonomy): domain Bacteria; kingdom Pseudomonadati; phylum Bacteroidota; class Cytophagia; order Cytophagales; family Hymenobacteraceae; genus Pontibacter; species Pontibacter toksunensis. Next base: position 9,001 of record NZ_JBHUOX010000037.1, read on the forward strand.
TCATAATAGGATATAGAATTTATATAGGTTATCAATGGTTAATGTATTCTTGGCTCTTGTAATGGAACTACTTTCAATTCAAGATTTTCTTATTATTTGAAGTGATCAGTCAATCAATACTAAATACGCGCTATACCAGCTCAGTTCACATCTTATGCTTATTATCAAAATCCAGCACTTCTCTATGGCCGCTGGACTTATTTGGATTTAGTTGCACATCAACTACTCTTTTATAACTCAACTAAATTTTTATAATCGGACGTCACACAAATTTTATTTACTAAAAAACTGCACCAGCTTTATACCCTTACCTGTTATAACAAATCTATACATTTTGCCATCTATTTAGTAATACTATTTTAGCAAACCTTTTATCATACTTAGCAAGCAAAGGGTCAAATCTTACTGAAATTTATTTATGAAATCGGTTGCGAATTTTAAGAGCAGTTCTTGATTTACTTTCTTTATCGTGCCTTCAAAACAATTAAAGTCAGATGAAGCAGCTTATTAACGTAGTATATTAAGATTTCTTAGACACGGTATGTAGCACACGAAACCACATAAAAAAATTCACCGAAAGAATATTTCACATCACTTGGTTTGAGATTTGTGAGTGTATACTCTTCCAGTACAGGTGATTCGTTACCATTGATGCTACTAAAGTACGGGTATTTTTAATTCAGCAGGGGTATAAAATGTTTCTAATGTGTACCCTACTTGTTAATAGAGTATGTTTTACTAACTATACTTATAAAGCGTATTTTAAACACTTTTGGCACATGCCGGTTCTTACAACCTGCTTCAGTCTACTGAGTATATCTAGTAAAAGGGTGAAACTTCCTTCATAGAGAATTACCAATTTTGCATCTGGCTCTCTTCATCTGTGTTCATGCCTACTCTATAATTCGTGTCCATCTCAATACTCATTACCTCCATTAAGAGCAATCAGTATAGGGAACGGTTCTTACAATTAAGAGACCTCATACTATAGTAAGTGGGGCACTAGATGAGCAGAACTTTTTCATACGATCTACACGATCTCCCAGTGAACAATTCGATACTCAATTGCCGTACAAAAGATGAATAAAATTATCACGTTCAGGAGGTATTTCTGAACATCCTTACTTGCTCATATCGCTTTATGGGCAAGTAAGGACACTGGCAGTAAATCTAACTAAAGACTACAAGTTTAAGAACTTGGAAAGGACTAAAGCGTCTGTACGAATTTCTGTTTAAGCGCATTCATCTGTATTCTCTCACTACCCTTGAAAAGAAATGCAGTGTGTATGAGTGTCGTACTTGAATCGGCACCTTCGGAGCATTCAGGTAAATAACTGAGCAGAACATAAGCAGGCTGCCACTGGGAGTTTAGCAGCGTACAGTTTTACAGAAAGGCTTCCTGCTTATTTAACTGCAGCTGCCTCTACTGATTTGATGGCTTTGTATACTTCCTGTGCTATAAGGGCTGCACCAGCATCATTCGGATGGATACCGTCGTAGGTCAGTTCTGCTTTGCCTAAGAAAGGCGTGTAGAGATCGATCGTTTTAGCCTTCGTCTTGCGAGCAATCTTTTTGACAGCAGGTAAAACCTCATTCTTCACTGCTTTTTCATTTATGCCCCACTTATCCTCGAATACAGGAACAGGATATGCCAAGTAAACCTGCGGCCTGGAAGGCAGGCACTGGAAAGACTTCACTAAGGCTACATAATCTTTAACAAAATCCTTTTTGTACTTCCAGTTCTGCGGCTTGGTATCATTCGTGCCCAGTTTAATTACTACAATATCTGGGTTCCAGGCCAGCACTTGATTGTACTTGTCTTCATTCCAGTATGGGAAGTCACCTTTTTTAAGCAGCGTACGACCGCTTACTCCAAAGTTCTTTACTTCATACTGATCTCCAAGCAATTCCTCCAGTTCTTCAGGGTAGGTTTGTTTTAAACCTGCACCCTCTGTTATACTGTTGCCCACACAAGCTACTTTCACCTTTAACTGTGCATAGGCTCCCAATGACTGTAGAAGCACCAGCACGATAGCAAAAGTCAGGAATGTGATTTGTTTTCTCATCTTACAAAACTTAAATGCTAAGACAATGTCATACTCAAGCGAGAGTGCAGGCAAAGATCAGTACACTACCTGTTCTTCGCCTGCATTTCCTGATTGTTACAGCTCTCTTATCCAGATGTTGCGGTACTGCACCGGGTTACCATGGTCCTGCAGGCTGATGGGTGCTTTGCCGTGTGCCTTGTACTCAGGCAGGCCTATGTACTCCGTTGGACCTTTCGCTTCCACGTTGTTCTGCACCACCACACCATTATGCAGCACCGTTACGCGGGCAGGTGAGAACAAAGAACCATCCTCTTTAAATCTTGGGGCTGTATAGATGATATCGTATACGTTCCACTCTGTAGGCTTTCGCATGGCGTTTACCAGCGGGCGGTGCTGCTTGTATATACTACCCGCCTGGCCGTTGGAGTAAGTACGGTTGTTATAGTTGTCGAGTACCTGCACCTCATAGCGGTCCTGCAGGAATATGCCGCTGTTACCCCGGCCCTGGCTTTCGCCTTTCACCTCGTCCGGTGCGCTCCACTCAATGTGCAGTTGGAAATCCCCGAATTCCTTTTTAGTTGAGATATCACCTTTGCCTACTGTGAATACTTTATCTTTCACCTGCCATTTGGCTTCTCCCCCGCCATTCTTGGCTTTCCACTGCGATAAGTCTTTGCCATCGAACAGCACAATAGCGTCGGAGGGGGCAGCGTTATTGTTGCCCGGTGTAATCACGCGCACCTCCGGCTCCCAGAACTCCGTCATCTCTGGTACCATTTTAGGCGGCTTCGGCACTTCCTGTGCCTGTGTGTTGGTATAAGCCAGCAAGCCAAGGGCTACGGCAGCGAAAGCAACTTTCTTAGAAGAAATAGATTTCATATGTGTAAGGGTTCTTTGGATTTCTTATTCTTTCCTGCCATGAGCTATTAAAGAGGCAAGGCAGAAACTCTGATGACAAAGTTCTTTGGCCTACAATCTACAACTTATTTCAGAGAATTGATCCAGGAAGTAATTTTGAGTGCCTCTGCTTCCGGCACCTGCGGCATCAGCGGCATGGAGTTGCAAAGTCAGGCCAGTTCTCCGGCTTCGGCTTATGAATTAGCTGCACAATTTGCTTGTCAGAATATATTCGCCTGACAACGTCTCTGAACGCCGGCCCCACTTGCTTTTTGTTCGGGTTATGGCAGGCCAGGCAGGTATTTTTATCGAAAATAGGCTTTCAATTCTTACCAAAATCAAGCGGACTACTTTCGTTGTAACAGGAATGGCTGCAGTAGTTTCTTTAGCGCTGGCTGAATGCTGCATCCACCTGTAAAAGCGAGAAATTTATCATGCCTCCAAGGTAACAAATTGGCTCTGAATGAAGGGGTATCAAATGTTTCTGATGAGAGAACAGCCTGTTAACATGCCAAATAAACTGCTTCAGGAGCCTTATTTGTGGATAAACAGGCTCTGTTTGTTTCTAATCCGACCTTTACGTTTAGTTTTCCTTTTGTGCTCTTGCTTAGCTCGCAGGGAAGGCAACAAAAAAGGCTTAGGAGATTTTCCTCAGCCTTTTTTGTTGGTTGTACAAAACTTTATGCCTGCGCTGCTTTTTGCTTACTTTCTGCGTACTGCGAGGGCAGAATTTTATACTCCTCTTTGAAGTACTTGGTGAAGTACTTCCGGTTATTGAAGCCAACTTTATAGGCCACCTCTGCCACCGTCAGCTGGCTCTTCTCGAGAAACTGTGCCGCGTGCTGAAGCCTGATCTTCCGGATAAACTCAACCGGTGACTGCCCGGTAATGGCTAGCAGCTTCTTGTAGAGGTGCACCCTGCTTACGCCCAGTTCCTTGCTCAGCATTTCCACAGAGAAATCAGAATTGGAGAGGTTTTCTTCCACCGTCTTTATCGCGTTCTGAACCAGTTTGTCGTCGAGGGATATTATTTTCTCTTCGCTTGTCTGTACGCTGATTTTCTTTTCGAACACTTTCTGCAGCAGTTCGCGCTGTGTGATCAGGTTTTTAATGCGGGAAAGAAGCAGGTCGAAGCTAAAGGGCTTCGTCACATAATCATTTGCCCCGATGTTCAGACCATCCAGCTTCTTGTCCTCGGAGGCATGCGCCGTAAGCAGCACAAACGGTATGTGAGACGTGCGGGAGTCGGCCTTTATCTTTTTGCAGAGGTCAATTCCGTTTACCTCCGGCATCATCAAATCGCTGACAATCAGGTCCGGCATGTGTGCCAGCGCCTTCTGCCAGCCCTCTTTTCCGTCTTTCGCCTCCACTATGGTGAAATGCTCCTTCAAATTGTCCTTCAGGTAAAAGCGGAAATCTTCGCTATCCTCCACAAGCAGCACCACAGGAGCATTGTCGAGGTAGCTGGAAACCTGTAGTTTGTCAGCAGCAGCTGCAGCTACTTCTTTTGGGAGCAGCTCTTCCGCTGTGTTTGCCTCATTAGCAGCAAGGTCTGGCATAGGTATAATCTCTTTTACAGGGATGGTAACGGTAAAGCAGCTGCCCTGGCCCGGAGCACTATCTAGGTTGATGATACCTCCATGTATTTTCACAAACTCCTTTGTAATAGACAAGCCGATTCCGCTGCCCTGGTTCACCATATTGCCCGGCACTACATCCTGAAAGAACCGCTCAAAAACCTTTTTATGATTCTCTTTCGCAATACCGATACCGCTGTCCCTTACTTTCAGCTCAAGAATCTTGATACCCGCTGAAGAGGAATCGTTGTCGTAGCAGTTCAGCTCTACGTTAATAAAGCCAAAGTCTGGTGTAAACTTAAAGGCATTCGACAGCAGGTTGAACAGGATCTTCTCCAGTTTGTCCATATCGAAGGACGCCTGGAGTTCCGGCACATTCGCTTTAAAGGTTAAGGTGATATTCTTCTTTTCCGATAGGGCAGAAAATGAGCTGACGGTTGCTTCCACAAACTTCACCACGTTGCCTTCGGATGGGTATAGGCTGATTTCCTCCACCTCAATCTTGCGGAAGTCGAGCAGCTGGTTCACGAGGTTCAGCAGCCGCTTGGCATTGCGGTTTATCATTTCGTACTGCTGTAACTGGTCAGGGTTGCCTGTTGTTTTGAGCAGCCTTTCAATTGGGGCCAGAATCAGGGTAAGCGGCGTCCTGAACTCATGGCTCACATTTGTCAGGAACTTTATTTTCATGAGGTCGAGCTCGTGCATCTGGTGCGCCTCTCTTCGCTCCTGCTCTATCAGGAACCGGGCTCTTTCTCTTTGCAGAAGCCTCTTCCGGGCAAATACCAGCAGGACTATAGCCAGCAAAAAATAAAGCGCGAAGGCCTCTGTTGTCAGCCAGAAAGGGGCCAGTACTTTGATTTGCATGCTAACGCCTTCTTCATTCCAGATACCATCGTTGTTCGAGGCCATCACTCTGAACGCATAGTCACCCGGGTCCAGGTTAGTATAGGTCACTTTTCTGGTTGTATTATCTACAGTGTGCCATTCTTTATCGAAGCCTTCCAGTTTATAGCGGTACTTCGTCTTTTCAGGATGAAAAAAGTTTAGTGCAGCAAATTCGATGGAGAATACGTTCTCGTCGTGCTTCAAAGTGACAGACTGTGTTTCTGAAACTGCCTCTGTAAGCAACACGCGGCCATTTACGGCTTTGCCTGCTTCCATACTCTTGTTGAACAGCTGAAAATCTGTAAACACAATTCGGGGCGAGACACTGTTCTCTCCTATTTGTTTAGGATAAAAGACATTCATGCCATTAGGCCCTCCAAAAACTACTTCACCATTGCTTGTGAAGTAGGCTGCATTCTCATTGAAGGCTTTGCTCTGCAGTCCATCCAACTCATCAAAATTCCGGAAAGTAGCCGCCACACCCGCTTTTCTGTTGAGCCGCATGTTCGACACACCGTTCGGTGTAGAAATCCATAAGTTTTTAGCACCATCTTCAACTATAGCAACGATGGTGTTGCTAGGCAGGCCATCTGCTACGGTATAGTGGTGGAAGGAATTTGTCTTCTCGTTATAGAAATCAAGCCCTTCAGAGGTCCCTATCCAGATATTTTGCTCACTGTCTCTCAGTATATAGGTAATGTTGTTACTGACAAGGCTGTTGGGGTCTTTCGGGTCATGGGAGAAATAAGTGCTTTTGCCGGTATCCCGGTTAAAAACATCTATACCATAGCCACCGCCCACCCACAGGTTGCCTTTGCTATCTTCTGCAATAGAGGAAAGGTAGTCGCAATGCACCGGAAACTCTCCCTCGCCGGACTTAGAATGGCGGAACACATTATTTTGCCGGTCAAATAGCTCGAGCCCGCCCCGAAGCGTACCTACCCACAGGCTTCCTTTTGAGTCCTCATACAACTCCCAGATGCTGTCATCAGAAAGGCTACGCGGATCGCGCGGGTCACTCCTGTAGTGGGTGAAGCCGGTGCCATTAAATTTATTGAGCCCACCAAGGTAAGTTCCTACCCATAAAGTGTTGTTTCTGTCAATGAGCAGGCTCACTACCACGTCGCTGCTCAGGCTGCCGGGATTACCTGTATCGTGCTTATAGCGAGTATAACTCCCCTTCGCACGGTCCCAGTAAAGCAGGCCTTCCCCGTTGGTGCCAATCCAGAGATTTCCCTTTGCATCTTCTACAAAAGCATTAACATCATTAAAAGGAAGGCTGTTGCTGACAGAGTTCTGATGCTTGATGTGGGGGAAACGGATATTATTCGGGTGATAGTAGTTAACGCCTTTCTTGAAGGTACCGACCCAAATGATGTCTTCATCATCTTTATACAAGGCATTAATGCTGTTATGAGACAGGCTTTTATCTACTTCTGTGTTGTGCAGGATATAGTTGACAGAAAAATCCCGCTTATCGATTTCATTTATCCCCCCATGGTCGGTACCAATCCAGATTCTACCTTTTGCCCCTTCCACTACACCACGTACTACATTATTATTGAGTTGCAGTGTAGTGGCATTCTTATGGTAGTGCGCAAGCGTTTTCCTTGAATGGTTATAATAGAAAACGCCCCCCTGCATGTTCTGCAGGTGCACCCATAGGTCGTCATCACTATCGATAGTCAGGGAATAGTTAAGCTGCTCCTGGTTAAACTTCTTAAAAATATCGTTGTTCTGTTCTACTACCTGCAGTGTTTTGCTGTTTATTCTTTCCAGTATTCCATTCCGGTGAACAACCCATAGATCACCCTTTGAATTTTGTCGGATAGCAGAAACATCGCTGGTGCTAAGCGTATTCTTGCTGTTAAAAGAATGTGTCAGACTAACAGAACTGCCGTTGGAAGGGTTATACCTGGTAATTCCCTTGCCAGTACTTATGAACCAGAAGGCACCATCTGCACCCTTCTCTATGTCCTCAACAGGGGCATCAGGTAAACCATATTTCTTTAAAATGCCCTTGTTCTGCCTTGTGAATTTTTCTGTTGCCGGATCATAAATGCAGGTGCCGCTGCTGGTTTGTATCCATATTTTGCCCTCAGGGCCTTCGAACAACTTTATTACGTCGTTATTTACAAGGGAGGAGGTATCGTTAGAGTTGTACCGGAACACCTTAAACTTATAGCCGTCATACCGGTTCAGTCCGGAGGCCGTACCAATCCACATGAAACCTCTGCTATCTTTCAGAAAGCTCTTTATCTGGTTATCTGATAACCCGTTGTTGATATCCAGCAGAGAAAACCTATACTGCTCCGGTACCCCAGCCATTACTTGGCACAGATTCCCAAGAAGAAGCAGGATAAGCATTAATAACCTGTTAAATTGCATGATTGCAGTTAGGATTAAGATTATTGCAGTTTCTAAATTAAACAAATTACTTTAGAAACCATTCATTCTGAATTGCTGCACCATAGGCAGCCGGCTTGTCATCGTATCCACATAGCTCCAGAGGAAATGGTTCTTCTTCCATAGAATCACCTGACACAGCAACATTCTCTGTAAGGAAGTTACAACCAAATAAATTCCATTCCGGAACTGCTTCTTCCCAATCTAAAAAGCATTGGCTGTTCTGATGATATAAGGCAAGGAATGGGTATGTCAACTGAGACAGAAATAAAGCTTTCGTTACCGGTTTTCTTGTTCTTAAATACAGAACTCACCTATTCGAGGTATCAACTCCAGCTAAATCTTATTTTGATAGGACGGTTGATGCTGGTGTTGCTCTAATCTGGCATAGATTCAGCTTGTTCGCTCAACGCGTTGAGCCAGTAGACACGTACAGTACCAGCTTGATGATGTTAATCAAAAAGGAATACAAACAATTGGCAAACTGGCTGCGGAAAGCCTGTCAGTGCTACAGTTAAAAAGAAGGCAATAATGAGAAATGTACTTATCATGAGAAGGGCACTCTACGTTTCCGTTAGAGAATTCGAGACTAAGGTAAAACCTATGCTCTATGCGAAAATAGGCAAGTGCTGCCCAGGCTACTTTTACTTAGCAAATCAAGGCTCAAAGAAAACCCACGCGACAGCATAGCTGGCTAAGACCACAGCAAAGCCAACCATAAAAATAGTATAGGCTATTTTCAGAAGGCGGTACTTCTTAGCCAGTACCTTTCCCTGCAGGTAAATGTTGCCGATCATGCTGTTATACAGTTTGTCGGGGTCACGCATGATGTTCCGGATGCCGTCTCTGTACGTGTCAGCACTTAACTGAACAAAGTCTCCGAAGAAGAGCAGGTCTCGCTTGTCTTCCGGCACATTTGTTTTCTTGATGTTTGGGCGTGTGGACAAAACGGCAAAAATAATTGTCAGTACACAAACCAAGGTAAGCATAATGGATGGAATCATCAGGTGGGGCACCTCTTCAAACTTTCTTACAAAAGAGGAAATCAGGATAGAGGCAACAATGGCATTGATAGAAATCATCAGGTTAGCTTTGCCATCAGCCATTACGCTTAACTGCAGGTGGCTGGCCATGGTAGTCCGGAACATCGTTTCTATTCCTTTGAAAACCTTTTGCTCTCTTTCCTTGGTCAGGTCTTTCTTAAGCTTTTTATTTTCCACCCAAACTGCCTCCAGTTCAGCGTTGTCTTTACTCAGTTCCTTTAACTTTTTCTTCAACAACTTCAGGTTCTTCTCTTTTCCATCCGAAAAGGCTAATTTGGCATATTTCGTAAAATATTCGTGCCTTTTAAAAAGGGCAACCTGTTTGTTCATCCATTCATACAGGTCCCGCTTCTTTTTGGAAATGGCTTTAGCCCGTCTCTCCTCCTGCTTTAGATAATCGGGTGCAGCCAGGAAACTTGCCACAGCATCGCAGAGTACTTCTTCCGTTGCATCCTGAGGGTTTTGGGGGTATTGAGTGGCAGCGATACAACTGTTCACTTTACTGATTCCGCCTTTAGACAGGCCACTACTTTCCAGATAATCCGTTACCGGTAAGAAACCTGATCCTTCAGCAGGTTCTCCTGGTTTGGCAAAGCTAAGGTCATGGAGCCAGGCAGCCAATAGCAGCACTTCCATTTCCTCTTCCTGCAATGAACAGGATCTGCCAATCTCTTCGGCCACAGTAACCAGCTCTTTTGTGTGTTGCAGGTCGAAACCAGTAGCCTCACCAGCTTTGGGCAATTGATGCTCTACATAGGCATGTGTTCTCTCCAGGATACTATTATCGATAATTTCCATCCCTTAAAATTTTAAATTCCCGCTGATGCTTTATCTCACTACAATTGCCTTAGTTACCGTACTGTTTCCTATTTTTTAGTGAAATTAATACCACCAGAGATGGCACTAATCTTCCAATTAAATATAATATAAAATTATTTTATTCACAATTCCAATACCTTCTCTTAACTGACTCAAAATAAAAGGTATTATATTATAATGCGGTGACCAGAAGTATCCTGAAGTTATACAGCTGAAAAGTATAAGAAGTGCAACAAAAAAAGCACAGGAACCGCCATAGTGCTGGTTCCTGTGCTTCCAAAAGAATAAACAGAGGGTATTCTGGGTAATCTACAGTGTTAGTTTACCTGCATATCCAGTTGCTCAAACCGCGAGTTATTGCTGATGTATTCGGGCACGATCTGTTTCATTTTCTTCACTACCTTTAGTTCTTCTTTATCCTTGTTCAGTTTCAGTAGCTCCTCAATATCGTTTACCACACCATCATAAGAGTACTCCCTAACCTTAGAAATCTTTATCTTTGAGTGGTGCGTCGGTATCGTCATTTCTTCTTCGTTCAGCAATTCCTCATACAGCTTCTCGCCCGGCCTCAAGCCAGTGTAGATGATTTTGATGTCTACATTTGGAACCAGCCCCGCCAGCTTTACCATCTTTGTGGCCAAATCCACGATTTTTACAGGCTCTCCCATGTCAAAGACAAAAATCTCGCCTCCCTTGCCCATCGTTCCTGCTTCCAGCACGAGTTGCACGGCTTCAGGTATGGTCATAAAATAGCGGGTAATATCCGGGTGGGTAACTGTTACGGGTCCACCCTTCTCTATCTGTGAGCGAAAACGCGGAATTACCGATCCGTTAGATCCGAGCACATTGCCAAAGCGGGTCGTTATAAACTTAGTTTGTTGATCTCTTGGCCCTGGTTTGTTGCCATCTATCTTGCTGCCGTTTATGTTGTTCAGCGACTGTATATAAATCTCGGCGATGCGCTTGGAGGTACCCATAATGTTTGTAGGGTTTACCGCTTTATCTGTGGAGATCATCACAAACTTTTCGACATCGAACGCAAGTGATAAATCAGCCACATTCTTTGTACCCAGCACGTTTGTCAGGACCGCCTCGCACGGGTTACTCTCCATCATCGGCACATGCTTGTAAGCAGCCGCATGGTACACCACCTCAGGCGCATAGTCTTTAAAGACAGAGTACATACGGTTAAAGTTTGTTACATCGCAAATGCTATAAGCCAGTTTGGCATCGGGATATAATTCTTTTATTTCTAGCTGCAGTTCATGCAGCGGAGACTCTGCCTGGTCGCATATGACCACCAGTTCCGGGTTATAGTTTAGCACCTGCCGCACAATTTCGGAGCCGATAGAACCGGCACCACCTGTAATGAGTACACGCTTGCCAGCCAGGTCACTGGCTACCTGCTTGTTCTCTATAACGATTGGTGGGCGCTGCAGCAAATCCTCAATTTTCAGATTTTTGATTTGCTTCATACTCAGGTTACCAGACATCCACTGCTCAGTAGGCGGTACGGTCATTACTTTGATGCCCAACTCCACGCACTTCTCAATAGATTTCTTGCGGAACTCCGACTTCAGGTCCTCATTGAAAACAAAGAGCTTATCTATCTTTAATTTGCGTTGCAGGTTCTCAATGTCATTTACATGGTACACCCTTTTCTGGTGTATGTCCTTATCAATTTTGTTCGGGTCATCGTCTACGAAACCGGCAATGGAGCAAAGGCCTGCACTGCTTGCTTCCAATGCTTGCTTTAATAAAATAGAATAGTTGTCTGCGCCATAAATCAGAACTCTTTCTTTGCTTCCGGCCGTGCCACTCCTGATATATACAAACAGCGCCTTCGCTCCTATTCTGACCATAATAAGTAAGGTAGAAGCGATAAAGAAGTTCAGCAGAAGAACCAGGTAAATGTTAACGGTGTCGATACCATGTATCGGTTCAAGCCACAGCCCCACAAAGGCGGCATAGGCTACGCTACAAATGAGTACAGCAGAGAAAATACGGTAAATATCATGTATACTAGAGTACCTTATCAGCCCGGTGTGGACGCGCATGGTATAGAATGTAATTAAGGACACTACACCAAACAGGCTGATGTAAATCAGGAAATGCCCTCTCAGAATTTCAGAGAACTCAAACTGCCTTACGACGAAGAAAGACAAGGCAAAAGACCAGCTTAGTATCAGCTGGTCAATCATCAAAACTATCCACTTCGGAAGGAATCTATTCAGTAATATCTTCATAAAACCTGGTCATCACATTTTACACCACTACTCGTTAGCATAAACGCCATCATATAAGAATTACTAAAGTTTATAGAATAATATAGATAATGTATAAACTTGTATAAATTCAATTTAAATTTCCGTTTTAAAAAAGTAGGATGATAGTATATAATTTTTTAAATATCGTATTTTTAGCTTTTAAAGCTGTGATAAATAGAACGGCAGGAAAATTAAATGGTTTTACCGATTCATAATAATATTGGTTTAGTCATAATAGAAGCACTTTTATGCTGCTCAGGCAAAGCAAAATCAGGCGTTAATGGTTAGCGGATTTTGCAAGAAAGGCGAGGCAATTCCAGCTACTTTAACGAAAGCAGAAAACTGTACCAGTTGTATATTGGGATATCTAACAAGGGCAGTGTAGTTGTAAAGAGTATTTGCAACCAAATACCCTGCAGGCACTTTTTTAACCTGTACTTCCTTTTGCGCTTATCATAAGCACTCGCATAGCGCAGGTAAAAAATGCGTTTTCCGGCATGTTCTTTTACTTTATAACAAGAGATCAATTATTAACAAGGAGCACCGACAGGGCAATAAGCTATTTTTTCATTTACCTTTGCACCTCTCTGGAACAAGTTTAATTAGACAGACACGATTTACAAAAACCTGATATATCCTATTTATTAAAAAATAGTTCACATACTGTTACTGCACTGACTGCTATGCTTTTGCCCGGACTTATAACCTTATACTCTAAGATTCAAAGACATAGGAAGGAAGAGTAACGGACATGACTATTGGTTTTGCTACATTTTATCACCTGAGTGGATGTTGACCCACATCAGTTGTGTATCAACCTCAGTTCCCGCATCGGCAGCGGTGTGCAAAATAGTATAATATCCTTTCAGGCTTTCAAAACCAAGCTTTTCGCAGGCTTCAATGATTTTGCTCTTTGTAGAAAACAGCAAAAGCTTTTTGGATCTGTTTTCTATAGCCCAATTGGTTAACGATTTGATATTGTCCTCGAAAGCCTGCATCTCGTCATGCGATAAAAGCAGCACCTTTATGGCATTGTATGTCTCCTCAACAAGCGCATAGTCAGCGTTAATTTTCAGTATCTCAACCTTCTTGGGGCGGTTAATATACTGCTGGTAAAATTCCTCCCGGGTATAGGCAAAACTAAACCCCTCCTGTTCCATGTCAGAAAACTGGCTGTAGATATCGCTTATTACCTTTTCATCTTCCTGCAGCACCTCTATTGCCGCACTATCTGCATCGGCATACGGTTGCTCGGGCGAGAAAAGATTGCTGTTTGGCACCAGCATGGATCCTGCGCTTGCAAGCCTCCTATAACTGGCATTGCTCTCCGTTACAAAGGCAGTGAGGTACGGGACGTTCTTTTTATGGGCCAGTTCCTGCGATAACGAGATGATTTTACTAAAGCATCCTTTCCCTCTAGCCTTTGGCAACGTCCATGAGCCGGTCATGATGGCAATATCCATTGTGCCTCCGCCGGGCTTGCTTAGCTTTCGGTAAGTCACTGCAGAACCGGCTATCACTTCGCCCTCCTCATTATGGATGAGCATGATGTCTGCCTTTTTGTCTCCCACTGTGCGGCTAAATGCCCAGTCATACTCTCTTTCCTGCCCCCATCCGTTAAAACACTGATTCAGGTACTTGATATATTCAGACTTATAGTTGGCTGGGTTGATGGTGATGTTTTCCATTAAGCGGCTACTTTCTCCTGTGCAAAAATTTGATTTGTGATTTCTCCCATCGATGTCCACCATAAATCGTCCCCATATTCCTGCTCGAGAGAGGTTAAAAGTACATCCAGGTAATTCATATAGATCTGGTCCACCCCGTCCAGGGAAACATGTCCCATGGCTGTTTTAATGATGTGTGCCTTAATGGATACCAAACCGCCGTTATCCAGAATTGCTTTGGCCCTATCGAGTTTGGAGGTAGCCTGGAAATTGGCTGGCAGGTGTACTAGTTGGCCGTTCTTGATGAGGCTGGGGTACAGCAGGGGCAATCCAGTAAGGCCACTCATATTGCTTAACGCATCTTTAGAAATAGGCGTGAAAATATCTCTGGCCGAGTTGATGAACCTGATGTCATGCGCTACTAACTGATTCAGGAGGTTATCTGGAGCATTCCAGCCGGGCGGGCAGATTCCTTTGACATAGCGCAGTTTGGCGCTGTCAAAAATACGGATCATCTCCTCAATGATTTCCCTGAACTCCTCCTCTGTCTGCTCCTGGAACTCCACCGGTATCTTGAGACCTTTGTGGCAGTGATACAGGCCGTGAAAAGCAATTTCGGCCCGCTCCATGTTGTTCAGGAAACTGACAAACTCAGGGTGCCGGTCAAGTTGCATGGTGCCCTTTTCCCAAAGCTCCGCCAGATAGAACTTGTCTCTTAACTGCGGAACAGAGGCCAGCAGTTTACGGGTAGGCACAGGAGATATCTCGCGCCAATCAGCTGTAGTAAAGAGCGTGACCTTGAGTTTTGGATGTCGGTCGAGTAGCCATTTTACCAGCCCCAGGCTTCCTTTGTCCAGGTCGCCTCCCGCTTCGTAGTAGTCGGTGCTTTTTGCAGGGTGAATGTCATCAATGGTAAAACAAATGGCCGCTTTCTTGCCTTCCGGCAGCCAGTCTGCCATATGCTCATTTGCAGTTGCCTTTACTTCAGGCGTCATATTAATCATGCTTCTTCTGTTGGGCTGTACCTCTGAAGCATCAAACGGTAAGAAAGCTTTTGGGGTTATAGCAACTTCACCTGGTTGCAGCGTGTGCTATCTGCTGTACGTGCTTCACAATCCGTTCCAGTTCCTCGCCTGTAAGGTTAGAACCGGATGGCAGGCAAAGCCCCTTGTTAAAGAGCATTTCGCTGGTGCCATCACCATAAAAGAGGGTGTTTTTAAACACTGGCTGCAGGTGCATCGGCTTCCAAAGCGGTCGTGATTCGATGTACTCCTTTTCAAGACCCAGCCTGATGGCCTCTCTGGACAAACCTCCTTCACTGTCACTTTCCACCAATACCGTACTCAACCACCGGTTGGAGAAGTAATCTGCATTTGGTTCTTCTATGAAGCGAATAGCAGGAAACGCGGCCAGGGCTTTTTTATAGAACTCGTAATTGCGGCGCCTTTTCTCTACACGCGCCTGCAGTACCTCCATCTGTCCACGGCCAATGGCAGCACAAACGTTGCTCATCCGGTAGTTATAACCAATTTCGGAGTGCTGGTAATGTGGCGCGGGATCACGCGCCTGTGTGGCCAGAAAGCGGGCCTTACTGATCCATTCTTCATTATGTGAGACCAGTGCGCCACCACCAGAAGTGGTAATGATCTTATTTCCATTAAAAGACAGGATGCTCATTGCGCCAAAGGTTCCCAGCTTCTGCCCCTTATAAGAGGACCCTAAGGCTTCGGCAGCATCTTCTACCACAGGTATCTCATACCTGTTGGCAATTTCCATGATGCGGTCCATCTGGGCTGGCATGCCGTAGAGATGCACCACGATAATAGCCTTTGGCTTTTTACCAGTCTCCTCTATTCTATCTAAAATAGCTGCCTCCAGGTATCGGGGCGACATGTTCCAGGTTTGTGCTTCGCTGTCCACAAAAACAGGTGCTGCCCCCTGGTATGCTATAGGATTGGCGGAGGCAGAAAACGTCATGGACTGGCAGATAACCTCATCCCCGGCCTGCACACCCAGCAGAATTAGAGATAAGTGCAAGGCAGCAGTACCAGCGCTTAAGGCCGCCACATGTACGCCGTCGCCTAAGTAAGAGGCAAGGTCTTTTTCAAAGCCATTTACGTGTGGTCCGAGCGGCGCTATCCAGTTCGTATCGAAAGCCTCTTTTACATATTTAAATTCACTCTCGCCCATGTGCGGGGAAGAAAGCCATATCTTTTCACTCATAGTCGTTTCTTTTGCTGGTAATAATTAAGACAGGTAGAAGGATAATTATCAATCTTCATTTTGTCAATAACTACATCCACATCATAAACCAGCGCCTTCAGGCTTAGCTCAGCGCTGCTTGTATCATAGATGATATAGTTGATGACATTGATAAACTTTCTGTTCTGACCTACGCTGCCTGTGTTAAAAAGCTTAATTCCGGAAGCTGTTTCTGCAGAAAACTGATGGTGCGAATGCCCGATGATAGCATTTTGCTGCAGGTTAAGTGTTTCGATGTCAGTATCAGGGTAAATGTACCTGTCATTTAAGGTGTGCTGTACCTTGTAATCTCCTACGGCCACGCCGTCGCCATACGTAGCAATGGTATCGTGCTCCGTGAACGAGGCATAGCAGTGCTGGAAGAAAGCTTTGACAATTGCGTTCTCCCCGGGATAGCTCCCCTTCAGGAAAGCTTCTTCGTGGTTGCCGCGTAGACAGGTACAGCCAATGCTATCCAGCAACTGCACACACTCGTTGCTCCAGGGACCGTAGTTTACCACATCGCCGTGGCTCACCAGCAGATCTACCTCTCCCCTTTCCTTTTGCAGCATTTCCTCCAGTGCCACCAGATTGCCGTGTACGTCTCCAAAAATTAATGCCCGCATGCTTATAGGTTTACTTTGTCTATATCATGCTTTTCACTTTTTCCGCAAAAGACCTCGTATTGATTCCGGTTCCCTCCAGGTAATACTCCAATAGTGACGTCTCTACCATCGCCCTTGACTCAAAGCCCTCTTCATCTGTATTTGTAATGTTCTCCTTAGGACTTTCTGTCAACTCGCTTAATAGCTCAGCTAAGGCCATTAAGGTTATTTCCTCTCCGGAAGCCAGGTTGATAACATTATCTTTCCATTCCTCCATGCCTGCTAGATGATGAATGGCTTTCGCAGCATCTTCTACGTGCAGGAAGTCAAAGCTTACTTTGTTTCCGTTAGTCAAACTGATTTTCTCTTTTCCTGACGCTTGCTTCAGCAGCTTCGTCAGTATTCCGCCATCTTTCATACCCGGCCCATACAAAGCAGAAATGCGCAGGTGCAGCAGCTGTATACCTTTTACATTGGCGATAGATCTCATCACCAGTTCCTGCGAAAGCTTTGAAGAACTATACCCCACATGGTTTCCCATGGGATATGTGTTTGCAGTTTCCTGCAAAGGAACCGGCCAAGGCTTATTTACGACTACCAGGGTAGAGCAATTGATTACTCTTCTGACTCCTTTTGCTGCAGCCCAGTTCATGATGTTCGTCCCGCCTATCACATTTGTCTCATACAGTTGCCTCAGGTAATCCCGATCGCTGAAGCTTTTGGTTGGATCAGGTAAAGCAGAGGCACAATTGACGATGACATCCGGAAGAATAGTTATCGCCTCAAAACCTTCGGGCCTAGTGATATCCAGGGCGAAAGCACCATCAGCCGCCGTTCTTTTTACGGAGTAAATGTTCTCTCCGGCCTGCTTCAAATGCCTGACAAGGGTACTGCCCAGAAAGCCGTTGGCACCAAATACCAGGTACTTCATGAAGGCTTGTTCTTGAATGGAAAATACTGGCTGCTGTAATTTTCAAGCACGCCGTTTTCCTTTAGCTCGTTCAGCTGAGCCGGCTCCACAAAAATATCAGACCAGGTTCTGAACACGGCTCCATCCCGGAGCTTAGGCTGTGTCATCTCTTCTACTCCAAACAGGTGGTTCAGCAATGCTTCTACTTCGTTAAACCCGAACATGTAGCGGAGTGGCGTGGTACCGCTAAACCGGCCGTTAATTTCAAACACGATTGGCTTGCCGTCCTTTATCCTGTACTGAAAGTTTGCCGGTCCTTCTACTCCCAATTTCTCTGCTATACTACAGATGATGGTGTCGTAGGGATTATCGCCGTCTCTGTAGGCCCTGTAGGTGTTTCCGTCGCGCAGGTCCCGCTTGAGGGAAACGATGGCCCGGCACTTGCCATCTACCACCATGCAGCCTGCTGTAAACTCCCCCTCCTGCTCCCCTATCATTTCCTGCACTACCAGGTTATTAGGGTAAGAGCATACTTCCTGCAGGTCCTGCTCATTCTCTATGATTTTGATTCCCTTAGAACGGGCTCCGTCTACTGGTTTAGCTATGAAGGGGAACGCACAGTTATTACGCAACGCTTCTATAGCTTCTTTGTCAGTTGTCATAGCAGACATTGGGTACGGAAAGCCGTTTTCCTTCAGGAATTCTGCCGTCAGCCATTTATCATTTGCAATGTTGATGACGTCCACGCTGGAAACAATCACTTTTGTGTTGTACTGCTCTTCCAGGCGCTGCTTGTTCTCGGCAAAAATGGGAAGCTCAACATCTGTACCTATCAGTAACACATCTACCTGCTCCTTTTGTATAATGTCCTCCACAGCAGGCAGATATTGGGTATCATTTGCCATAGGTATGAGATAAGCCTTGTCTCCCAGGCTATGGCCCTGCGCTCTGTAGTCCGGATCTGCTGTAATGATATGGTATTTATTTTCTGAGATTTGGAGGCTTCGCAATATTCCCTGGCCCAGTAATGCACCGGCGCCTGTAACTAATATTCTTTTCATATATAAAGGTCAGTTCTGTCTTTTTTGCTGAACATACTCGATAAAAGAAGGCATAGTAGCATGCCCCTGTGCCGTTACCCCCTCTGACTTCAGCACCTTGCCTACTGTTAAAACTAAAATCTTCACATCCAGAGCAAAGGACAGGTTTTCGACGTACCAAACATCCTGTTCCAGCTTCCTGTCCCAACTGATAGCGTTACGACCATTCACCGCCGTCCAGCCGGTTATGCCTGGCCGTACCTCATGCCGCCGCTTTTGCCTTTCATCATACCATGGGAGGTAGTCAACCAACAAGGGCCTGGGGCCAATCAGGCTCATGTCGCCTTTCAGCACGTTCAGCAGTTGCGGTATTTCATCAAGCGAGGTCTTCCGGACGAAATTCCCTACCGGCGTCAACCTTTGCTCATCTGGCAATAGTCTTCCCTGGCTGTCCTTCTGGTCGTTCATCGTCTTGAACTTGATGACGCGAAACACCTTTTCATGTTTCCCGGGCCTCGGCTGTACAAAGAAAACGTCTCCACGGTTTGCGATAAGCAGCAGTAACGCAACGAGCAGGAAAACGGGAAGCAGGATGATAAGCGCAATGAAGCTTATTATGAAATCAAGTGGCCGTTTGAAATATCGTTGGTACAAATCCATGTTTTTTTAATTGTTCCTGGTACTCCTGTAATAAGAGTTGCCACATATGTGTCTGCTCATACCGGTCTACAATCATCTTACGGGCATTGGCGCTGAGACGCGCATAAAGCGCTTCATCCAGAAGTAGTTTTTCCATGGCATCATACAGTTCTCCTGTTGCCTTTGCCGGAATGATGAGGCCGTTCTCGCCTTCCACTATAATCTCGTTGCAGCCGTTGATATCCGTTACAATGCAAGGAAGATTGTAGCAACCTGCCTGCATGGGCACGTTAGGGAAACCCTCCCGGTAAGACGGAAAAGCGAGCGCATGACTCAATGCCAGGTAAGGCCGCACATCATGCTGATAACCCACGGAAATAATGGCAGGGTTCTTCTCTATCTGCTCCAGCGTTTCTTCCGGAACAGGGTCCAGGTCCTGCTCCAGTGGCCCTACCAGCAGCAGTTTACAATAAGGGTACAGCTTGTTCAGTTTGCTAAATGCCGCTATAAGCTCCCGTATCCCTTTGTCTTTCACAATACGGCCCACGAAAACAAAAATGAAATCGTTGTCGCTGATGCGCAGGCTTTCTCTTAACCGCTGCAATTGTTCCGCAGGTAGCTCTACCCTGCTAAAAAAAGCTGTGTTGATGCCATTGCTGCTACCATTGCCTATTACCTTTAGCTTAGCAGGATTATCATAAAGCGTATTCCTGATGATCTCAGCTAAGTTAGTAGAGTTCGGATAGATTCTGGTGGCACAGGCATACGTTAGTTTCTCTACTGTCTCTAAAATAAAGCGCCTGATACCACTGGTTTCCAGGGTATATAAGCCTGCCACTGTATGCAACCGAATTGGCACGCCTGCCAGTTTGCCACCGAGCATGGCGATAATACCTGCTTTGGGAGTATGAGAGTGAATGATATCTGGCTTGTAGCGCTTGCAGAGCCTGTAAAACTGCCACAGCGCTTTCAGATCCTGAAGAAGCGTGACTTTCCGGGTGAGGTTCAGGATAATGTGCGGGCTGTCCTGCTCTTGTATTGCCACCTCTCTCTCCGGTCCGTCTGCCGAAATCATGATCGGCTGAAAACCGTGGGCCTTCATGAAAGGCAACTGCCCCACAATAAGGTTTTTAAGGGAGATAGGAACTGTTGTTACGCGGAATAAGACTGCCATTATGCCTTGTTGCTTTTAATATGGTTGTATATATCCAGCATGCTCATACTTACCATACCATACTTTTCTTTTAGTGTTATAAAATGCTTCAGGATGACCACCAGGTCCTGCATACTTTGCGCCGGGTTATCCCCGAAGTTGTGCGGGTGCCACCACAGATGGTAGCATTCATTTGCCTTTGCCGCAGCGGTCATCTCTCCCAATACCCTTTTCAGGCGCATGCGGTTTAAGAAGGTGTACTTCGGGTGTAGCGGCCGTAGCAGCCTGCTGGCAGGTATGGCAAGCGGCAAACCGTCTTTAAGCTGCAGTGAAGACAGTTTATAAGGGGTTTTCGAGCCAATAGGCATATAGGCATCCGCTGAGCGGAACATCCTTTTTATGAGCCGTTCTTTCACGTCCATGTCCCAGAACCAGTCCACCGGATTTGAGCGGACTGTCTTAATGCCTTCATCGAAGCAAACTTTCAGGTAGTTGTCATTGAGCTGGTTTCTGGGAAAGACCATGGAATGCAGTTCTATTCCTCTTCTGGCGGCTATGCGTTTGGCGGCCTGCAGATCGATTCTGAACTGCTCAAACGTCTGGCCAACTTCCCGGCAGTAATAGTGCGAGTAAGTATGGGTGGCCATTTCTTGGTAAGGTGTATTCTGAATCTGGTCTACCAGGGCAGGGGTGAAAAAACAGGATTTCAACTCTTGCTTTCCAGCATATAGATTTTTGAGTCGGTAAGAAGATAGCAAGGGATTCTCATAAGCCGGTACAGCTTCGGGATTGGAGGCAGTCCAGTCGTCCCAGTCTTCTGCAAACAGCATTCCGACGGTAGCCCAGGTAACACGAACCTGCTCCTTTTTAAAATGTGACAGCATTTTAGGAATGACACGCCGCGTGTTTTCAAAGTAAAGCGTTTTCTCTTCTAAGGGCACTCTGTCGAAAATACCCCAATACAATTCAAAATCTAAAGAAATAGTAAATACCGGTATGTCGTTATGCATGAGTTACAGCGTTTGCATTCGCCTCCATCATCTTCTTTTTCAATGACAGCTTCTTGAGTTTTACTCTTCTTTTATGGTCCAGGTACGCGCCGATCACAAAGAAAAGAAAATACATTACCATGCTCTTTTGCCTCATGGCAATGCCGAGGTTCGCCATTACCATGGCCAGCGCTAAAGAAGAAGTAAAGAAAATAGTGGCACTCATCTTTACCAGAGACGACGAGTTTTTCAGAAACCGAATAAAACCTTTATCGAACAGCTTTAGCATGAGCAGAATATAGAGCAGGTTCTCAAAAGACACGAAGAGACCTATAGCACCCGGAGCATCAAAAAACAAAGGGCGGAACCAGAAAGTCACTAATTTAAGAGGAAGCGGATAAGTGGTGAGGTCTACGCCTGAGCCTGACCTGCTGAGCGAGGTGGCCCGCTCTGTGGCAAAGCTCTCAAAGCCTTCCAGCAGACTTTCCTGCTCCAGGTTGATGTTCGCCATTGCCAGCACCTGATCAAAAAATAGAATGAAGCCTCCGATAAATGCAACATAGACGATAAGCTTCTGGTACAGGGGCACCTTTTCTTTACCTGTGAAATACCCCACAACAGCACCCGCTGCCAGGAACAGGAACACGTGGGGCCTGATATGGTACACAATGAAGGAACCCATAAACAGGGCGAAAAGCCTTTTCTGAGGAAGCCGCATGGCGTAGGCAAACAATGCAATTCCCAGAAATATCAGCGACCCTTTACTGAAAGCCACCGTCCAGAAGTGCATGTTCGGCAGGAAGAGGATCAGTGTGACAAACTCGATGCGAAAGACCTTTACCTTGGTCCAAATAGTCTCTTTAAAGAAAATATAGAAAAAGACGAAGCCCAGGTAGCCAAACCAGGAAAACAGCGCCAGCATGGATTCATAGGAAAAGCCAAGTGTTTTTGCAAAAGGGTAGCCAACAAACTCTATAAACATAGTGTCTGTGCCGAAGGCAGAAAACCAGCTATCATACGTCGATGAAGCATTGTGGTAATACCCTTTTGAGTCAGATGGGTGGGTCAGCTGGTATAAGTAGTAAATTAACCAGAATAGGACATGGTACGCATATAAACCATTTAAAAGTGGAATGGAAACAAAGGAGAACCTCCTTTTTAAGTGGCTTAAAAAAGGCTGGTTTATTCCGAAAAGTACGAGTATAAGAATTATCGCCCCTATCATTTCCTTCTATTCATATTATCTAACCGCTTCGCTTCCATTGGCGCTTTACCTATTGCATTAAGCACTTCGCTGGTTGCGGTACCATATTTCCATTGTTAAGAGGCCGAACAGGACTTTTGCTCTTTTATCTTTTGACATAGCCATCTTGTCGTTAATCAGCTTCTCTACAAACGACGACTCCAGCACATCCTTATACAGGCAGTTACTGCTATACAGGTAATCCTTTATCATAGGTTGCAGGGTATTTTCTACCATATCAATGATAGGCACCTCAAATCCTTTTTTTGGAAGCTTTTCATTGCCAGCGGGTAAGTACTGCGCCGCCAGCTTTCGCAGGATATATTTTGTGGTTCTACCTTTTACTTTTAGATTATCCGGCAAGGACGGCGCAAACTCCATAATATCCCTTGATAGGAAAGGTGACCTTCCTTCCAACGAACTCTGCATAGAGCTGATATCAATTTTCTTCAGCAGGATATAAGGCAGAATGGTTTCAAAGTCAGCGAGCATGATCTTTCTCAGGTCAGATATGTCTTTGTCATAAATGCTATGCACCGTGTCTTCAAACGCCGTATCCGGCTCAACCTTGAATACGGATTTGTCCAGAATCATGTCTGAACTGGCACTCAGGTACTGGTCGTAGTTCTCCAGGCTGTTGAGCTTCGCGAGCCGGTAACCATAGTTATAAAGGCTCATCTTGTTGCTGGGCGATGGAAGCACCGGTGCCACTATCTTTGATAAGGCTTTGACACCCCTGCTTCTCAGCAACGCATTGGCGTAAGGCACATAGCGCCTGTAACCACCAAAGAGCTCATCGCCGCCATCTCCGTTTACAATAACTGTTAAATGCTTCCGTGCCTCCCTGGCTACATAATAAGAAGGTATCTGAGAGTCATCCACAAAGGGCTCTCCATAGGCATTCACAATTTTTTCGAAGTCCTGCAGAAGGTGGTCATAGGATACACTCAGCTCCTGATGGTTGGTGCCTAAGTGGTCCGCCACTTTTCTTGCTATAACTGATTCGTCATATTCGTTGCTGAACTTGACCGTGAAGGTGCGAAGCCCTGGCTTCACTTCTGTCGCCATTGCTGTGACGATGCCACTGTCAATTCCTCCGCTCAGGAAACAACCCACTTCCAAGTCACTGCTCTCAATGCGTTTCCTTACTGCCAGCTTCAACAGTCTATCCAGCTCATCCAGTGCCTCTTCTTCACTGATGTCAGCTGTCTTTTCATAGAAAGGCTCGATGGACCACCACTGCCGTTGCTCGGACAGCGCACCCCTCTGCACATCTATCTGGATGAGGTGACCGGGGCGTAGCTCATGTATACCTTCAAAAGGAGTATCTTCCCCGTACACCATGCCGGTGTGCAGGTAAGTGGCCATAGCAGATAACCTGATGGAAGGCCGAAGCACTTTCTGGAGTACATTCTGCTCACTTCCGAAGTAAATGCTCTCATTTGTTTTAGAGAAGTACAGTGGTTTCTTACCAGCCCGATCCCGGATGAGGAATACTTTTCCCTGCCGCTTATCATATAGCGCAATGGCAAACATACCTTCCAGGTGCTGCAGCATGTCTAGGCCCAGCTGCTTGTACAGCAGCAGTATAGTCTCTGTATCGGAATGTGTGCTGCCTTTCAGGTTGAACTGCTCGCGAAGATCCTGATGGTTATAGATTTCACCGTTAAAGATGATAGCAGCGTCTTCGTTATCCATAGGCTGGGTGCCTCCTGCAATGTCCACGATGCTGAGCCTTGCATGAAACAGGTGCACATTCGGGGCATAGGTTTTATACACCTGCCCATCCGGCCCCCGGTGGCAAAGCATTCTTTCAGCAACCTGCATGTCGCTTTCTTTCAGGCGACCAACATTTCCAAATATTCCGCACATAGTAAATTAGAAGAGTTCCAGGTCTCCCATTGTAAAGGACCAGTTGTTAATATTGCCTACCTGTGTCATCAGCTCACTATCGTTTACTTCGCGCACCGTTACCTCCGGAGCAAGGTTGCGCAGTGAAAACATCCTGAACCGCACTCTTTCCCAATGACTGATAAGTCCTTTTAGCACAAGGCTGATAAAAGGAGTACCCAAGTGCCCGGCAAGTTTGTGGCAGGCTTTCATGAGAAAGCCCCGGTCGGGCGCGCCACTTAGCCAGAGCGCATCACAGATTCTCAATTCGTAGAAGTACTTTCTTGGCTTTAAATGAAAGAAAAGCAAAATTCTCTGCCCTTTGCTTTCATACACAAAAGAACTGTAAGGCAATTCAGGTATAGACTGGTAGCGCCACTTGTAGTAGGCCAGGGAATGTTTAACATGAATCAGGTCGGGGTTCAAATCGACCTGGTATTGTAAAGTGCCAAAGTCCAGGTTTTGCAAATCGCGGTGGTAGGCGTTAAAGCGCTCTTTTGCGTTTCGTGAATAGCTAAAGGCTACGCTACCTATCAGATTAGGTTTTCCGAGCACCTGCCATCCCATCTTCAGATAGCCAGGTTTCGACTTATCGTTTGGCGTGTTGTAGATAAAACAGGCAGGTTCGCTTTCTCTCAATTCTGATACCAACTGTTTTGTAAGCCTGGAGAAAATGCCTTTTCCCCTGTAATCCGGGTGTGTGCCTGTGTCAACCGCTCTAAAGGCAGGTAACACCTTACCCTGGTATTTCCACTGCCACCGCATAAAAGCCCTGAGCCCAATCAGTTTCTCCTTATCAAAAGCCAGCAAAACCGGTGAAACTCCGAAAGGATTATCGATGTGTTTCCACCTCCAGAAGCTTTGCGTCGGAGCACCATGCGCTGCCCCTAGCGACAGCTCAAACAACTCGATGATAGCGGGTAGATCGGCTTCGTTAGCTACTCTTACTGTATACTCCAGCTGTTTTTTTACGGTATGCTCCATGTGTTAAAAATTTGGTTGTGGTCTAGAATGTATGATGGTTTCGGTAATAGAAAATTAGCTTCATTGCATTGTCATGATTCTGCTCTTTTTTCGAGAAGCAGGCTGTTTTTCTGACTATCCTCCTGTTCCTGGTCCT
>NZ_JBHUOX010000038.1:0-29069 GCF_042686245.1 Pontibacter toksunensis
GCAGCTCACCAGCTACGCTGGCTTCGATGTGGTGGAAAGAGAGTCCGGCACCAGCGTCAGGGGCAAGACCAGGATATCCAAGAAAGGCAACGGCAGGATAAGGACAGCCCTTTACTTCCCGGCCCTGTTGGCCAGCCGGTACAATGCTGCCCTGCGAGCTGTTTACCAGCGAATAAACGCCGGGAAAGAGAGCAAGATGGTGGGGGTGGTGAGCCTGCAGCGCAAACTGCTGCTGCTCATCTACTCGATGTGGAAAAGCGACATGCTCTTTGGGGACAGAGACCTAGCTTCCGGAGGTCAGGAGGGAAAGCCTCTCCTTCGTCACAAACACGAAGTCTTTGAAAACAAAGTAGGCAGATCCACAGACCTGCCTATACTGGATGAGCTTCCGTCCGATCTATCGAGTGAAGCTCTCCTTCGTCAAAAGAATATACGGAAGATTTTCCTGATGCTTACTTGATTTTAAAAAAGTACCTTATGCTCCTTAGATTCAGCCCCTCGCCCTTGTAGAGGCGGTACACGCGCTTGTGGTTGTCCCGCTAACCCTCCGCCTGAGCAGGAATAAAGATACGCCAGCAGCCGTAGCGGACCTGCATTTGGGCGATCTCGTGCATCAGTTTCCTGATCACCGAGCTGTTCCTGGCCTTGGAGCGGTAGTACCAGCCGAAGCGATGAAACAGCACCACCTGACAGGCTCTTCTGACCGATACCTGATAATCCTTCTGTAGTTCTAACATCAGCCATGTGGACAGGGGTTAGTCTTAGAGTTCATGCCAATACGTCTATAGGCAATAGTTCAGGTATAAAAATATAAGAAACTGCAGGCGGAATGATAAAATACCTTAAAGCAAATACACTTGGTGATATTTGGAAAAAGGAAATTTTGCTGCCTGTTTTTTATGTCTGAAAAGCAGCGTCTTCAGTGGCGAAAATCTGCACAAGTAAATCCGGAAACCATCTTTAGTTAAAATAAAGAAACATATAGTTATATATACCGTTTGGCTATTTTACATAGCTATAGAAAGTCATATATAATGAACGAAAAACTTTCCATCTCCAGAGGCGCACTTCTTTGCCTATTTCTAATCTTCCTCATTCAAGGCCTTCCTCTTCTCCTCCAGGCACAGTCTTACAAGATCATGCCGTTAGGTAACTCTATTACGGAGGGTACAGACATGTACCCAGGCTACCGGTATGATCTGTATCAGAGGCTGGAGGAGGCGTATATTGATTTCAGTTATGTGGGGACCAAAACCTCCTTTTTTCGCCATAGGTTTGATCCTGGAGGTTCCTCTCCCTTTATTTGTAGTGAAGGACCCACTTATGCTCCCCCTCTTGCCCATGAAGGACACAGGGGCTGGCGGGCAGATGAAATCATCAATGGAAAGCAAGATGCTGCCTCTGAAGGAAAACTGGCTGATTGGCTGCAAGCTTACACTCCGGATGTTGTATTGATGCACATTGGCACCAATGACATGCTTCAAAACCAGTCCGTAACCGAAACCATTGAGGAGCTTCGGGAGATTGTAAGGATTCTGCGCCAGGACAACCCGGAGGTGATCATCCTGATGGCTAAGCTTTTTCCTGCCCATGCACCTACTGTGGGAATTACGGCAGCTAATAACATTATCCTGCTGAACAACAATATTCCGGTGCTGGCGCAGGAATTGAATTCCACTACCTCGCCGGTCGTACTGGTAGATCAGAACACTGGTTTCGATCCAACGCCAGATAGCTACACCTACGACGGCATACATCCTAACTGGAGAGGAGCATACTGGATGATGCGAAAATGGTATGATGCATTAAGAGGCATTTTAGTACCTTATACTACCGCTCCGGCAGTAAGCATAACTGCCCCGGATAACGGTACGGTGCATAAACCAGGACAGCCTGTCACCATCTCTGCAGAAGCATGGGACCGGGAGGAGGGTGTAGCACGGGTTGAGTTTTATGTCGACTGTCGGAAAATAGGAGAGGATTCCACCCGCCCTTATGAGTTAAGCTGGACACCTACCTTAACAGGACATTATACTTTATCAGCAGAAGCCATAGACACTGTCGGTGCCAGAGACGGCTCACACCTCGTTTCCATAGACGTGGCAGAGGTCATAACAGGCAAGATAACCCGTGAGTATTGGGCAAAAGTAGAGGGTAGCACTGTTTCAAGCATACCTGTCTCCACTACACCAACAAGCGTAACGGAACTTACCCGCTTTGAGGCCCCTTCCAATGTAGCCGAAAACTATGGACAGCGCGTCAGGGGCTACCTTACAGCGCCCGCTTCTGGAGAATATACCTTTTGGATTGCCTCCGACGACCACAGTGAATTCTGGCTGAGCTCTTCTGCCGATCCTGCTTCTAAAGTGAAGCTTGCCTTTGTCGAGGGCTGGACAAAACTACAGGAGTGGGACAAGTATCCAAGTCAACAATCGGTTAAAGTACGGCTGGAGCTTGGGCAGCGCTACTACATCGAAGCGCTCCACAAAGAGGGATGGGGCGGTGACAACCTGGCCGTGGGCTGGCAGCTGCCGGATGGGAAGATGGAGCGACCTATTCCCGGTAACAGGCTCACCCCCTACGAAGAAGGTTCTCCGCCTCCCCCTGCTAATACCTATACCCTGACGGTGTCTGTTATTGGCTCCGGCTCTGTGTCGCCAAGCGAAGGTACCTTCTTAGAAGATGAGATTGTAGCACTAAAAGCAACCCCTGCAGCTGGCTATACATTTAGTGGCTGGAGTGGGGATGTATTCGGGGGGAACAATCCTCAGAATGTGTTGATGGACAGGAATAAAAGCGCTATAGCCACTTTTACCTCCACCAAACTTAGTCAAACGATAACGTTTAACCCGCTGCCCGGCAGAACCTATGGTGATGCACCGTTCACCCTTTCAGCTACTGCTTCTTCCGGTTTGCCTGTAAACTTCAGTGTGGTCTCCGGGCCTGCAACCCTAAGTGATAGCACTGCTACTATCACAGGGGCCGGAACAATAGTCATAAGAGCCTCTCAGGCTGGTAACGATCTTTATGAGGCGGCTGTGCCTGTAGAACAAAGCCTCATAGTTGAAAAAGCCCCTCAGGTCATACATTTTCAGGAACTCCCCAATAAAACTTATGGTGACCCTCCCTTCAATCTTTCAGCTACCGCTTCTTCTGGTCTGCCTGTTCATTTTTCTATTGTTTCGGGTCCGGCTACTATCTCCGGAGTTACTGTTACGCTAACAGGTGCTGGTACAGTAGTAGTGAAAGCCACCCAGAGCGGAAACGAGAATTACAATGCGGCTACGCCTGTAGAGCAGAGCTTTGAGGCAACAAGCGCACCAGTAGCCACCGGAGGTATTGATTGGGAGTACTTCTGGAATCCTCCTGCCACTGCCGATCTGCCTTCAGGCGGAAGCGACATCCTGGCAGGGCTGACGCCCGACGGCTCCCGTACCCTTACCACTTTTGCAACGCCACGCTCCCATGGTAACCTGTATGCCTCTCGTGCCAGAGGGTACGTCACAGCGCCAGTTAGCGGGGAGTACATCTTTTATCTGGCAGGGGATGACAAAGCAGAACTCTGGTTGAGCGCAGACGAGAATCCATTAAACAAGTCCTTGATTGCTTCCCTTTACAGCTACTCATCCCCGTCTCAGTACGACAAGTATGCTTCCCAGACATCAGCGAAGGTATACCTGGTGGCCGGGCAGCGCTACTACATAGAGGCCGTGCACCGGGAGAACTGGGGAGAGGACCACCTTGCGGTTGGCTGGCAGCTGCCGGACGGGGCGCTGGAGCGGCCAATCCCCGGCAGCAGGCTCTCCCCTTACAGCGATGGCACCACACCGCCTCCTAACCTGATACCGAAAGCCGACGCCGGAGCGGACAGAACCATTACCCTCCCCACCAACAGCGTGAGTCTTGCAGGCTCGGGCTCCGACAGCGACGGCACCGTCAGTAGCTACAGCTGGAGCCAGGTAAGCGGACCTTCTGCCACCTTAAGCGGAGCAAGCTCTGCAACCTTAACAGCGAGTAACCTGCTGCAGGGTACT
The DNA here is from genome assembly GCF_042686245.1 of Pontibacter toksunensis. Taxonomy (NCBI): domain Bacteria; kingdom Pseudomonadati; phylum Bacteroidota; class Cytophagia; order Cytophagales; family Hymenobacteraceae; genus Pontibacter; species Pontibacter toksunensis. The sequence continues at coordinate 4,035 of NZ_JBHUOX010000038.1, forward strand.
TATGTCTTCCGCTTGACGGTAACAGACGATGACCGGGCCACTGCCACTGATGATGCGACAGTGACGGTTAATCCGGCTCCCTCTTCTTCGCCTATCGTGCGGGAGGTGTGGTCCAACGTGTCGGGCCTGAGCGTAACAGCCATCCCTGTCAACACGCCCCCGACTTCCACTTCGCAACTTATTTTATTTGAAGCTCCTTCCAATGCAGGGTATAACTACGGAGCCAGGGTTAGGGCATACGTGCACCCGCCTGCCACAGGTAACTATATTTTCTGGATTGCCAGCGACGATCAGAGCGAGCTGTGGCTGAGTACGGACGAGAACCCTGCCAACAAGCAGAAGATTGCCTCTGTGACTGGCTACACCGGTAGCAGGCAGTGGGGCAAGTACACTTCACAGGCGTCCGTGGCCATCACGCTGCATGCCGGGCAGAAGTACTACATCGAAGCGCTCCACAAAGAGGCATGGGGCGATGACAATCTGGCCGTGGGCTGGCAGCTGCCGGACGGGGTGCTGGAGCGGCCGGTTCCTGGCAACAGGCTCTCTGCGTACATACCTTCCCAAGAGGCCACAGCGCAGCTAATAACTGCAGGTGGCTCAGAGGCCGCTGGCCCGCTGCTCGACTACTACCCCAACCCCTTCACGGAGAACATCACGCTCCGGTTGCTCGGCAGTAAAGAGGACAGGTATAGTATGAAGCTCTACGACGTGAGCGGCAGGGAAGTGTGGCAGGCAGCGGACGTGCCGGCGGACAATACCCTAACCATTGGCAGGGAGCTAAACGCTGGGATATACATCCTGATGATGCATACAGGCAAAGAAGCCAGGCAGTACAAGCTCGTCAAAGCGCAGTAAGCCTGAAAGGCAGGAGAGTTCTTGCCAGCTTTGAAGGAGATAAACAAAATAATCCAAAGCTCTTGCATAGACGCCATGGAGCGGCAAGATTGGCTGCACCTGGCAGGCGAAGCTGTTCAGTTTGCAGTTGCGGGCACCATCGAAGCCGGAGGACAGGCAGGGAGTATGCTACAGATGCGCTGCACAGGTCCTGACCTTAGCGTTCCACACAATGCCCGCCGTGCTGCATTCGCAGGAACTGAAGGAGAGGAAACAGTATGTTCCCGGGACTGATGTCACCGTCACGGTAATCCGCCGATAGTTTTTTCGCTCCTGTGAAAGGACCAAAACAGCGGGTACTGTTCTAGCCTGTGGAGACTCTTCCGCAATTGGGCAGCTTTATGTGCAGGAGAGAGGTTTTCTGCCATAGATGCTAACTGAAAGCCATCAAAAGGGGTCGAAGGTGAATTAATTGGCGTCCCAGGAAACGGTGCATGAATGAAAAAGAGCTTATCGTAAGAAAGGGGGTTATGGGGTAGCCAGTAAGCTGTTTTCAGCAGGATCTCTTCCAAAGCTATCCTTCATCTCAAAATCCCCCTTTTCAGGGGCAGCAAGGGGAAAGAAACGAACTCACTGTGTGAACTGCAAAGAGCCTAAAAGCCATAATGGGATCCCTGCTTCAGCAAACAGGGCATGAACACATATTGCCTGTGGCTTGCTGTCGCTTTATCGGAGGCTTGCCCGAAGGCTCCTGCATGGAAGCTTTGCCTCCTTTCGGCAAGCGGAAATGGTGCGTGTGACGTATACACTGTAGAGGCAAGCAGTAGGTTAACCCATTCACCTTCAAAAAGATACAGCTATGAAAATCAACAAAGAAGACCTGCCCATCGCCATGGAGGCTCCCGGCACCGTGATGCGCAACGCAGCCGGATTCGGGGGCATGGCCGTTGCTTTCAACCAAGCCCCCAAGGGAACGGACCTGAGGCCCTTGCTTCAGGGGCTCAGCAACGACAGCTGCCACTGCCCGCACTGGGGCTATATCCTGCAGGGGGCCATCCGCATCCTCTATGACGACAAATCAGAGGAGGTCGCCCGCGAAGGGGATCTGTTCTACTGGCCCGCTGGGCACACCGCCGTCGTGGAAGAAGATTTGAAACTGGTGGAGTTCAGCCCGGAGCGGGAGTTCAGAGAGGTGATGGAGCATATCGGCAGGAAAATGGCCGACGCGGGGAAATGACCCCGCACGGGTCTGGCGGGAGCCAAGGGCTGGTCAGGTGACCCGGTTGCCGCACAGAAAGAGTAACTCCAAATACCAAAGCATAGCTGCTTTGCTTCGGCTACGCCTTGCCCGCTATATGTACTAATTTTGCGGGAATGCGCGACATGCCAGGGTTGAGTTCTTTGTCTCCTTAACTACATGGTCAATGAAAAAGCTCTTCTTTCTACTAGCCTTTATTTCAGGCATCTGCCAGGGGCAAGCACAAGAATCCAAAGGAAAAGTGATTGTGGAGCGAATCAACTCCCTTGCCTTGCAGAATACCGGAGGCGAAAATCCGGTAAGAAGGGTAACGGTTTATCTGCCGCCCAACTACGACCAAACAACCAACCGGTATCCTGTCATTTACTATTTGCACGGCTTCACCTGGAACGATAGTCTTCAAATTGCCGAAGCTCATTTCGACCAATTGTTAGACAGGGCCATCACGGATGGAAAAATAAGACCAGTGATTGTCGTGATGCCGGATTAGTATACCCTTTACCGAGGGAGTTTCTATACCAACTCCCCCTTAACCGGAAACTGGGCTGATTTTACCGCTAAGGAATTGGTTAACTACATAGACGGGCGATTTCGAACTATTCCTGATAAAGAGAGCCGAGGCATTACAGGTCACTCTATGGGTGGTTATGGTGCAATCAAACTAGGAATGCTTTTTCCTGATGTGTTTGCAAGCGTTTATGCATTGAACCCTAGCACCTTGGCTTTGTTTGAAGAATTCGGAGCAAAGGGCACGGCCTTCAGGCGGGCGCAAAGCATCACGTCCAAAGAAGAGTTAATAACAGGATACAATGAGTTCTTGGCCAACATTGTTGTGGCAATGGGACGGGCCTTTACGCCCAACGCCTCTAAACCGCCATTCTATTGCGAATTCCCTTTTACCTACAAGGGAGACAGTGTAATCGTAAACGAGGAAGTGTTGGAAGTATGGAACAGTAATTCGCCTTTGTACATGGTGGACCAGTGTGCCCATAACATCCGGAAACTAAAAGCTCTGAAACTCGACTGGGGAAGAAACGAAGAATTTGCAATCGTTCCGGTGACCAGCAAGATGTTCAGTAAAAAACTGGAGAGCCTGAGCATCAACCATTATGCTGAAGAATACATTGGTACACACGGCAACAAGCTCTGGACGGAGGACGGGAGAGCATTGAACGACATGCTGCCCTTCTTTGACTCGTACATAAGATTTGAAGTTGAAAACCGTAGAGAATAAAACAAAATCGAAAAGGAAATAAGCAGCACGTCCCGTAACGGCGGCAGGCCAGAATATAGGCTGATGAACAATTTTAAGCAGCAGGTTTTATAATTAGCAACAGAACACAGGCCAGGCTGAGGTGCCTTCATGCCCGTACTTCGGCAAGCGGCAGACGTTAGCTATACTCCAGACAGCAAGCGATGTTTCTGAAATGATACACTTGGAATTGAACCTGCATCAAAAAGAGGATTAGGTATAGTGCAGGTAAGACGGACTGGAATATTGGAATTAAGTGACGACCTATAAACTAAATTAGATATTTTTAGTACCTTTTATAATAGATTTAGACTCCCAGCTGGCGACAATTACTGCCCAAAGGGTGATGCCGCAGAACCGCAGGTGAATAGTTGTGAACCGTAGAATTTTCACCTACAACCTTCCTCCTACAGCCCGTCCCCCTATAGTAGTATCATCGCTGTGTCATGAGGCCAAGCCTTTTGCTTCTCTGTTCTCTCTTCTTTGCCTTTGTGCAGGTACAGGCGCAGCGCATGGCTGACTCCGTCGTGCACCTTCATACCCTGCCTGCTGATGGTGTTGTGCTGGACAAAGGCTGGAAATATCTTTCTGGTGATAACCCCGCCTATGCAAATCCAGGGTATGATGACCGAGCCTGGAAAACCATCAATCCCACGTTAGATATAAATGACCTCCCACAGATTTCTAAACCTGGAATTGTATGGTTTCGTTTGCGCCTTTCAACAGATACTTCACTGGACAGGCAGTTGGCGCTAGTAATTCAGCAATCCGGTGCCTCAGAGATTTATTTAGATGGGCAATTGATCCATCGCTTTGGGGTTGTAAGTTCAAATCCGGCAAATGTGAAAGCCTATGATCCATTGTGGAAACCCGTGTCATTCCCTATAAAAAAAGATACCATACAGGTTTTAGCAGTTCGGTTCGCTACCCAATCCACTATCCAGTATACTACTATGTTTGAAACCAATAACCACGCGTTATGGATTCAAATTAAAGACGTGGAATCGGCGGTCAGTTTTTATCATCAGCAAGCTTCACTTTTCAAGTGGTTTCATGTTGCTATAGTCGGTGTTTGTTTTTTGTTTTGCGTGCTCCACTTTGGCTTTTACCTCTTCTTTCCTTCCCAAAAAGCCAACTTCTACTTTGCTGTTTTTGCTCTCTTTTACCTTACGGCAATCGTTTTACAACATATATTATATTTAGAGGTACACGAGGTAGAATATAAATTTATCTTGGCTAATGCTTCATTTGCCTTTTTCATGGTCGGTAACCTGTTTTTGCTCACCGCTGTTCATTACCTGCTTGAACAAAAAAAGGATATATTCTATTGGGGCCTGATTTTCTATGTAATCATCAGCTTTTTTTTAAACGCGGGGCCCTATCGGTGGGGCTGGCTGGCTGGCGGCGTTCTGGCGCAGAACCTGATACATTTTAATATACTTCGCATCTCTCTTCTGGCTTGGCGAAGAAAGAAAAGAGGGACTTTGATTATTGTTGCAGGCGCTATCCTTTATTGTATTAGCTTTTTGATCTTTATAGCACAGGGTAAACTTGTTAACGTCGACTTTTTTCTGACTATAACGACTTTACGCACCGTTCTTTTTAATATGACCCAGTTAAGCATTCCAATGGCAGCTTCAATTTATTTGGGTCTTGAATTTGCTTTTGTAAATGAGTCCTTACAGCAAAAACTTAAAGAAGTAAAGAACCTCTCCGAAAAAAACCTTGCTCAGGAACGGGAAAAACAGCAAATATTGGCCAGCCAAAACGAAACTTTGGAGCAACAGGTAATTGAGCGTACAGCAGAACTCAAGCTGTCGCTTGATGAATTGAAATCCACGCAAGAACAATTAATCCAACGGGAGAAAATGGCCTCCCTGGGTGAGCTCACCGCAGGCATCGCCCACGAAATTCAGAACCCGCTCAACTTTGTCAACAACTTCTCGGAGGTAAGCTCAGAGCTGGTGGAGGAGCTGCGGGTTGGGCCTTTCCTGAGACTGCCCAAGAGAGAGAGAGAAGAAGCCGGTGATATTCTGGAAGACCTGGACCAAAACCTGTCTAAAATCCAACATCACGGCCAGCGGGCCGATGCAATTGTAAAAAACATGATGCTGCACTCCCGTGCCAACACCGGGCAGAAAGAACACATCGATATCAATGCCTTAGCAGATGAATACCTGCACCTCGCTTATTATGGTTTAAGAGCCAAGGACAAGGGTTTCAATGCGAATCTGATTACGGAATTCGACAGCAGTATCGGAAAAGTAGATGTAGTGCCACAGGATTTGGGGCGGGTGCTGCTGAATCTCTATAACAATGCCTTTTACGCTACCCAGCAAAAGAGAAGCCAGCTAAATGGGCAGTATCAGCCGGAGGTGAAAGTAACCACCCTTCGCTTCGATGGAAGAATAGAAATTAGAATACGCGACAATGGTATAGGTATTCCGGAGCATGTGAAAAGCAAAATCTTCCAACCCTTCTTCACCACCAAACCCACTGGCCAGGGAACAGGCTTAGGGCTTTCGCTCGGTTACGACATCATCACCAAGGGGCATGGTGGGGAGCTGTCTGTAGCCTCCAAGCAGGGAGAGTGGGCGGAGTTTACCATCAAGCTGCCTTATGTTTCTGAAGCCGAAGAGCTTACTATACATACAGACTCTTATTAAACATAGTTGGGGTTATGGGCTAGCCGAAGAGGGGATCAGTGAACCTGTGGAATTGCAATGTTTTATTGGAGACTTTTTCAGGCAGCCACAGTCTGGTTGCACAGCAAGCTTTCACATTGGCATGGCGTCAGATAACCTAGTGCCGAATGTTTCCTTTTCCTGTTATACCATCCTTAGATATACTCGAATACGGCCAGCCGGGCCTCCTACCTGGTGGCAAACTTGTGGTGGTAGACCATTTCAGTCTTCATCGTCTTGAAGAAACTCTCAGCTACCGCATTGTCCCAGCAGTTACCCTTGCGACTCATACTCTGCACCACCGGTATTCCTTCCAGCTGCTCTCTGAAAGCGCTGCAGGCGTACTGCACGCCCCGGTCAGAGTGGAACAAAAGGGAGTGGAACAGGGGCCTGTTTCCCACCGCCATCTGCCAGGCCGCCACGGTGGTCGCTTCCGCCTCCATGTTCTCACTCAGCGCCCCTCCCACCACTTTCCTGTCGGCCTGGTCCAGGATGGCGGTGAGAAAGAGCCTGCCCTCCCCGGTCCTGATGTAGGTTAAGTCGAATACCCATTTCTCTGCCGGCATTGCCGCACTGAAGTCTCTCGTAAGGTAGTTCTCAGCCACTGTATATACATGGCTGGAATCGGTGGTCTGCACCCGGTACTTCTTCCGGACGATGCTTTGTATCCGGTGCTTCTGCATCAATCTGTCCACGCGGGGGCGCGACACGTGAACTCCCTTCTCTTTGAGCTCAACAGTAATTCTGGGGGAGCCATAGCGGCGTTTGCTTTGCTCATAAACCTGTCTAATCTGCTCCACTAGTTCCTGCTCCTTGCGCTCTCTTACCCCAACCGGATGCTTGAGCCAAGAGTAATAGCCACTGGCTCTTACCAGGAGTACTCTGCACATCTTCTCGACGGGAAATTGGTCTCGGTGCTTCTTTATGAACCTGTATACCTCCCGTCTCCCCTGGAGAAGATGCTGATGGCCTTTTTTAGAATATCACGCTCCAGCTGCGCCTCCTTCAGCTCTTTCTGCAGCCTACGAATCTCTCTTTGTTCAGCTGTAAGTTCTCCAGCCTGGATTGTGCGGACAGGGGAGCTTCCTTTTTGCCTCCACTTACTCAGCCGGCCCGGATCAATGCCAAGCTCATCAGCTACCTCTTTTACCGAAACTCTGGCATAGGAGAGGTCAATGGCCATCCGCTTGAAGGAGGCGTCAAATACACTTTTATCCATAACAGTCTAATTTAACAATTTGCTTAAATCTGCCTATCTAAAAGTCTCCAGTCAAATGTAGCAACTCCAGAGCTGCTCTTCTCACTTTCGGCACACGTGCCGGAGCACTACTTTTACCGTCGGCTTAAGTAGCAGCTGGACCTCTCGTTTCTCTATGAAATGACGCGGGGCTACTACGGTAAGTGTGGTCAGCAAAGCATCAATCAGGTGGTGTTCTTCAAGCTCTGCCTGGTGGGTTACCTGGAGAACATCATCTCGGACAGATAGCTCATCGAGCACTGCAGCCTACTACTCCGGGTTTCAGGGAGCCATTTTTTCCTTTAAGGCATGTTCTTTTTCTCAACTCTCCAATTTGGGTTTTTTGAAAGACCTGCAGGTTCACCTGTAAATAACCTGCTTGCCGTTCTGTCTCCCTTCAGCTGCCATTGGTACCATGCGGTGGCAACCTTAGCAAATTCACCACCATGCGGCTGGCTGTAAGTTCCGGCATGCCCCACATCCATATTGGCCATGAAAACCGGTACATGATTGATTCGTTCGTAATCGTCCAAGCCATTGGCATAGGCGATGTCCTTTTCGCCTCCAAGCATATACAGGGTTGGCGAATGAATTTTCCTGAGGTTTTCTTTCGTTAAATTCGGCATGCCACTCCTGCCGTTTCCGGGGGTACTGAAAATACCACTGTTATAAACCACCACGGTGCTGACACGTGGGTCGGAGGCCACTTCAAGTGTTTGTAAACCACCGCAGGACATGCCGCTCACGGCTACTTTGGTTATATCAATTTTATTGTAATAGGGGCTTTTTTTGTCTTTGTTCTGAGTAACTGCCCAGTCAATGGCATCAAGAAGCTGGGAAGATGTTGATTTCCCGGTCCCTTTTTCCCCTTCCTGTGGCATAGGGCCAATAGCGACCACTAAAAAACCATAAGAAGAAATTTCAGACAAAAAGTTTACATGTTCCCAGGGAGAATTGGCACAAGCTCCGTTACCCCAGGCAATGATGGGCAGTTTATTTTTTTTACCAAAAGCGCTCAGGTCCTTCGGGCGGAAGACGGTATGCGTGGGTAATGTAGTTTCGGTAAGCATAATAGCATCGAATGGACCGGTACCGCCGTCTTCCACCACTCTGGACGGAGTTTGAGCGGAGGTGGATGGCCGCTGCGCATAGCCAGGATTAAAAAGACTTAACAATGACAAGGACAGGAAAGCAGAGAGTAACATTTTAGTCGTCATACAGAATTCGATTATGTGTTCATTGTTCATTTATGCCGCGTCATCTTTTAACAGTATTGCAGTTATTTGGACGCTTGACCTGTCACCCGGACGTATGGGTTGGCTGTACTACTACGTGGTCAAACCAGTGACCGTATAACTTTGCTTTCAATGAAATAAGATGAACCGGGGTTTATAAAGGAATTTTATCCAAACTGGTGCGCATTAGCTAAAACAGGAGGAGGTTGCTTTGCTCAGTTCCGGTAGCAGGAGCGGGAATAAAAAAAACATGTGCTCTTTTCCCTTTTGTTCATTTTCTCTTTGATTCCAGCTGCCTTTATTGTCTTCAAACTGGGGAAACCGTAACCTAATTTACCCCTTGAATCTAAAAATCTAGAAGTAATAGCGGCTCTTTTAGCCTCCTGGCTATGGCTATTAACACTTACTTTGTTTGTTAGGTTACGGTGCTTTTTTCAGGGGCTAAGCCGCCGGCCAGGGAGCTGCTTAATGGACGATAAGTCCACCTTATCCCTGGCCTGCCATAAGTCATTCTGCTTTTGGTGGCTGATCCTCACGTCAGGGGTGGCTCCGGGTTTAAGTTAGCTTGGGAAAAGACAAATTCCAGTAAATCGCCGACCAACTGCGTTCTGATGCACGCTGAGAACGTGAGTCTATAACTCAAGTTGAAAAGGATGGCAGTAGTGACTCACTGGCTACAGCAGTGTCAATTTCTTTACGACCTTACCGCGCCCGGTTTGGAGCATCACCAGGAAAATACCTGCTTTTTCACCTGACAGTTCTATCTCCGCTTGCTGAGACTGCCCTGTATCCAGCTTCTTTGTATATAGTAGCTTGCCTGTAAGGTCGTATACCTCCACAGCCTCCACACTGAAATCCGCTTTGGTAAAGTCAACAATGAATTTGCCTGTACTTGGATTCGGGAAAACCGCAATGGCCTGGGTGGGCGTAAGTTGCTCTACCTCGAAGTCTGCTTCATCTCGGCCGCCTACACCCGCGACACTTACTTTACCCGTGACCGCGCCACGAGGGACCCGAACTCTGAATGACGTGCTGGACGAGCTTAAGACTACTGCCTCCACACTGCTGAATAAAACCGTGTCCATTACACCGAACGTTAAAAAATCCTTCCCCTGAAGCTCCACTACTGTTCCCACGCTGCCCTTGTCCGGGTATACCGCTGTTATCACAGGCGCCGGGATGACTTCAAAGGCCCTTGAGGCGGTGCCGCCAGGGGTGGTGACGCTAACGGTGCCTGACGCAGCACCCGCAGGAACCCTTACCTCCAACTTCTGTGCGTTGGCCTGCAGGACCTCTGCCTGGACATTGCCAAACAAAACGGTATTGCGGGTTGGCTCCGGGGCAAAGTTCTCCCCTTGCAGCAGGAGCCCGCCACCTACCCGCTCCATGGCTTTGTCAAACCCTGTGAGGGAGGGGGCATACCATACCCGATAAGCAGCCCCGCTCTGCACCGTACCGCCTTTGGTGTGGACGGTGAATGCGCCGGTTGCCGCGTCGGCAGGAACCCTTACCCTAATGGTATTTTGAGCTGTGCTCAGTACTTCACAATCCATGGAACCAAGTTGCACACGTTCGATCAATTCTGAAGCAAGGTGGTTACCCTGCAGCGTGACTTCGGCACCCACCACACCCTCTGCCGGGCTGAAGCCAGCGATAACCGGTGGCTGGTAAACTGTAAAAAGAGCGGTGCTGCTGGTGCCTGCGTGTTCTGTCACAACGCTTAATGCTCCAGTGCTGGCGCCCACCGGCACCCTCACCTTCAAGGTCGTAGCGTTTCCCTCCAGCACCTCTGCCCGAACGCCGTTAACATATACCTTGTTCACCTGGGGTTCACTGGAAAACTTCAGCCCCGTCAGGACCACCTCAGTGCCGTGCTTCCCTGAGGCAGGGGAGAAGGTCGAGATAGTTGGCGTCATGACCACCTCGTCAGCCACGATTCGGTTTTCCTCCTGTATTTCCAGTGGCATGTCGTAGATACGGTTCACTGTCACGTTGGTGCGGACGGGGGAGTTGTAGTCGAAGAAAATATCAGCGAAGTTCTCCACGGCCGTTTTCTCGGCCAAGTCTGCCTTGGGCTTGATGCTGAACTGGACATAGCCGTGACTCCCCGGCTCGTCGGAGGTGCTGTCAGGCAGCATGATGCTGTGGAACGTCCAGGTGAGGACAGGGCGCCCCTTGCCGCTCACCTCATAGGTGTAGTGGTGGGAGGCGGTGCCTAACTGCAGCGTGCCCAGGTCGAGGTGTTCGGAAAGCGTGTCGACCACCACCACGCGGTAGGCCACATCAGTCCCCGTGTTCTGGAAGCGTATTTTATACTTAAGTGCTATTCCAGTGGGTGTAAAGTTCTCCTCTGTCAGGCCCGCTGGTGTTACTAGCTTATCGTTAGGGTCATAGGAGTCGATGATGGGCAGGCAATCTTCGGCCACCCCGGCCTCCTCGTCGTCTGCCGGTAGAGCGTTCACAAAGCCGGTGCTGATAACAGCAGGCGAGCCTCCCGCCCCGCAGCCTTCCACCGTGGCACTGGCCAGGGTGTTGTCGCCGTTGCCATTCGGCTGGTCCGCCTCCAGCCGGATGGTCCTGCCCATAGCCGGAATCCGGAACACCATGCTGTCGCCGGCGGCGAGCTTGTAATTCTCTATAGTAGCCAGTTTACCGTCCTGGTAAATCCGGAATTGTTCACCCGTCTCCATACCTGCCAGGCCGTTGTTCCTGACCACGAACAGCACATAGCCTGTGTTGGCGTCGCATTTGCCTGTGACAGCGCTGACGGCCGTGGGGGGTGCGGTGGGACTTTTGTTGTCCGGCGTAATCCAGGCTTTGGTGCAGACAGTGCGGCCGCGCACGCTCTCATCTCCGCAGGTCACCATGTCTTCGATGGTGATAGTGCCTTGCTGCCCGGCCGCCAGGTCGCCCACCGTGAATTCATAAGTGCCGTCTGGCGTGCGACTATAAGTTTTATCTGCAGAGCGTAACTCCACCTCCCCCGGGAGCTGCACATACACTTTGGCACCAGTTGCGGTTGCAAAACCGGAGTTGATATAGCGAACGGTTGTGGTGCTCTCGAAGCAGCGACGTCGGCGCGTAGAGGAGACACTAACGGAGAGGTGGGGGGAGAGAACTACCTGATTGGCGAAGTCAGGTCCTCGTGCAGTGGTCCCAGACATGATGTTCACACCTGTATTATCAGAAGTGCAAAGCTCTGAAATAAGTCGACCTGATTCCTCCTGTAGCACCTGGTGTATAGTGTACGTGCCTGGATCCACGGCAATGCGATAAATGCCATCCTCGTCAGAGAGGCCATAAAAGGGGCCGGGCTGCGCAGCTACCAGTATGTTAGAAAGCGGGGCTTCTGTTTTATCCTGTGTACAATCTGCATTTCTGTCGTGAAAGACGGTTCCGGTTATATACCTCCTGCCTGGTAAGTGATCGGAAGCGTGTATTCTAATAATCCCGATGAAACTCCCGGCAGCCAATAAATTGCCTCTTTTGTTAACACCGATGCCGGAGTTAGACAAAGAAAGCTTTTTTATGAGTTCGCCCTTATTGTTATAAATTTTTAAATCACTTCCATAGTTTCCGTGGTAGCTCACAAAAGCATTCCCATTGTCATCAACTGATAGGTTGCCCCAGTTTCTGTCAGCATATAAGGATGAATCGCCGTAAGCCTGTATGAACTGGCCGGACGGAGTATATTTCTGGATACGGTGGCCCACCAGATCCAATACATAAACAAATCCGGAAGCATCCACACCCACAGACTGCGCTCCTGATATTTCGCCTTTGCCATTGCCATATTTGCCAAACACCCCAATGTAATTGCCGATATGGCTTATTTTATGGATGACGCTGTTGGTCTTATCCATTATATACATGGTGCCTGAATCGTCTATTGCAAAATTCGTAACCATACTGCTGTAGCCCGAAGCAACTTTAGGAAGCTCCGTGTAAAATACCTGCAGGGCCTTTCCGTTGTTGTCAAACTTCTGGATTCTTTGTTTCCCATTCACGCCATAGTCGAGCAGGTACACATTGCCTTTCAGGTCTGTGGCTAAGTATTTTGCGTCTAACCGGAAGTTATCAGTATCCTGAGCTGGTTTGAACACAGCGATCAGCGTTCCGCTTGCGTCATGTTTATATATGGCTTTCTGATTACTGTCAAATACAAAAAGGTTATCCCAACGGTCGTATACAGGTAAACTAAAGGCTTTATCCCGGCCATACTTTTTTAGGAGAATCCCTTTAGGGGAGAATTTTTTGATGCTTCCAGAGCCGGAGTGGCGGTCAGAAGCATATATGTTCCCTTTTACATCCAGCTTAAGGTTTATCAGGTCACCCACCAGACCTGTATCATCTACTGCAGATCCACCATGTCCTGCAAACGCAAAGATCAGGTTCCCTTCCGGGTCATACTCTAAAATTCTTCTATAAAAGTCATGTACTATATAGAACCCTCCATCAGGCCTCACCACAAAAGATGACACATCGTTAGGATTATAGCCAGGGCCCTGCTGGTGAGTGCTCATTGTTTTAAGCAGTTCTCCGGAAGGTGAAAACTTATATGTTTTGGTGTTTGTCTCGTACCCGCTACTAGCGTCTAACACATATACATTCCCCTGGGCATCTACCCCTACATCCCGAATATAAGGAAAGGGCCCTGCGGGCGTACCAGTCCCTCCAAACTGCCGCACATACTCCCCCTGTGCATTGAACATATTAACGCGCTTTTGGGTGTAATCAGTAACATAGAGGTTGCCCGCCGCATCTAATGCCGTGCGACCATAAGCTTTAACCTGCCCGGCACCAGAGCCACTGGAACCAAAGGTCAATAACCGGTTTCCGTGAACATCATATTTTACAATGCAAGAGCAATTGTCCAGAGCCACATACAGGTTTTTGGCTGTGTCTACCTCAATAGAATTTTTGTAGCCGTAGATACTTATCTCCCCCAAATACTCCCCGGCTGCGTTCACCTTTGTTATTCCCTCTTGTTCCAGTATGTACAGGTTACCGTCAGTATCCACTGCCACATCATTTTGATATAGGACAGGCGTACCGATTATGGTCTCCGTTTTCTGGAAATCCGGCGTCTGGGGACAGGCAGCGTGGAGTGCAATGAAGAGAAGTAACAGCAAAAGTAAAGTTGATTTCATAGGCTGTCTGATCGGAGTTATAGTCTTGTAAATATAAACATTAATGCATTACTATATATTTTTGTTGATGTACCTGCGCTGGTTTTTCGAAGAAAGCATCCTGTTGAAGGAGGTTTTAATTACTGAACATTCGCCTACACGAAAGGGAGCGCTATTATAGGGAGGTGAGCAGGTAAGGGGGCAGTTGTTTTTGTTTGAGAAGCATAGCACCATCCGCCTTGATTGGGGCACCTCCCGCACTACGATACGCTGTTTAAGTTTGCTGAGGGGAAGACTTCACTAAAGCAAAAACACTTGGATGTTCAGCAGGAACGGCTTTGTAAACGGCTGGTGCCTGGCTACAGGTGCATGCATGTTTTGTGTCAAGCAGTAGTTTTCTTATCTGCGATGGGGTATTCCCCTATAGTGTTCCATTTAACACCGGCTACCTGTTCTATCAAACAGATTTTATTGAAATGCAGTACTGCTGGCAGCTCATACTGGGTCAATCGCCTGAAGCGCTCATCTGTGCAGGTAGAGTTACGTGGGTGCATCAGGGTAATATGCGGTTCATGGTAACTAGGCAGTTGGCAAACTCCTCTTAAAACAGCCCTCCTTAACTGGTGAAATCCTCGGTTTTCCCCTTTGGACGGCAGGAATACACCTTTTCCATCTGGGGTCCTTTGGATGCCACCGAATGTGATACGAACGGGTGATGCCAAGCTTAACGATTGGATGTTCGCCAGCACTTTCTCTATGGGTTCTATTTCGTCTTCGCGGCACAATGTGACGTGGGCTGAAATCAGCTGGTGTTGTGCGGGATTAAACGCAGCCCTTATGCTTTCGAGGATTTCGTTTTCCTCTGAAACGAATAAAGTCAACTGACGCCTGATCTGAGTCATTAGGTTGGAAAAGAGAGTTAGCAACCGGACATACCTGCGCTTACGGGCAGCAGCACGGGAGAGTCGATGGTTGCCATCATCAGCCGCCCCTTCCACTACTTTTATAAATCTGGTAGATGTTCATTTGGGACAAGTCAATAAGCAGGCAACTGCCTCTCCTCACCATGTTGTTTCCCCGGTTGCTTCAGGCCCTGTCTCTCCTGTTTGGCAGGCACCCTGCCCACTTTACCTTTCTTCCCTTTTTGTAGGACGAAGCTGAATCTCACACCTTGCCCCGCACCCCGACGCACAAGACCGCTTTCCTGTAGATGGCCATTCCAGTTTCCGTGAGAGCCATCCTTAGTTTCCCGGAACCAAACCGTAGTCCTTCTACTGCAATCAATCCTATTTGACTTACTAACGGCAGCAGAACCGAAACATGGAGGAGAAGGAAGTGGGAAATACCAGGCTTCCGGCCAGAAAATGAGACACGGTGGAGGCCATAGGCATCGCAGAGGGTTCATCCGCAGTGCCAGAGAGGCGGACAGGGAAGAACATAATAATATAAAAAATTTATATATTAGGAGGTTACAGCGCATATCCTGCAACCTCATGTCCTCAATTGCTTCTACCTAACCTTTAAACCATGTCGCTCCTCATCGTCTTTTTGGGCGTTATTGCCCTGCTTATTCTTACCCTCGCTTTCCGTCTGAATGCCTTCATCGCACTGGTGCTGGTGGCACTGGGCGTGGGGTTGGCCGAGGGCATGGCCGTGAGAGATACCCTGACTTCGCTGCAGAAAGGGATAGGTGACACACTTGGCTCTCTGGTGCTGATTCTGGGATTCGGTGCTATGCTGGGCAACCTGCTGTCGGAGAGCGGCGCGGCGCAGCGCATCACCTACGGCCTGATAAAGCGCTTTGGGAAGCGCAACATACAGTGGGCAATGGTGCTGACGGGCTTTATTGTGGGTTTGCCGATGTTCTACAACGCTGGCTTTGTGGTGATTATTCCGTTGGTGTTTGCCGTGGCCGTGTCTGCGGAACTACCGCTGCTGTATGTTGGCATTCCGGCGGCGGCGGCACTTTCCGTTACGCATGGTTTCCTGCCGCCGCACCCCGGCCCCACAGCCATCGCGGTTATTTTCGGGGCAGATATAGCCCTCACCCTCCTCTACGGTTTGGTGCTGGCGGTGCCTACGATCATCATAGCCGGACCAATTTTCACTCGCTTCCTGAAAAAAGTAAAAACAGAGCCGCCTCAGAATCTCTTTATCCTCAAGCCGTTGGCAGAAGCAGATATGCCCGGCTACGGTATCAGCGTGTTGACGGCGCTTGTGCCGATAGGGTTGATGGCTACCTCGGCGGTGCTTTCCATTGTGCTGCCTGCCGCCTCGCCTGTAAGGCAGCTGTTTGAGTTTATCGGTGACCCGGTGATGGCGCTGTTGATCTCCGTGCTGGTGGCTATCGTCACGCTGGGCCTGAACAGGGGGAAAACAATGCCTGAGGTGATGAAGGTGTGTACGGACTCCATCGCCAGTATTGCCATGATTCTGCTGATTATAGGCGGCGGCGGTGCCTTAAAGCAGGTGCTGGTGGACAGCGGCGTGGGGAATGAGGTGACGGCCCTGCTCAGCGGCACAGATTATTCGCCGTTATTCCTGGCCTGGCTCATTACAGCGCTCCTGCGTGTCTGCCTCGGTTCAGCTACTGTAGCGGCTATAACGGGCGCTGGCATTGTGCTGCCGCTGGTAGGCAGCGCCGGTGTTAGCCCCGAACTGATGGTCCTGTCCATCGGGGCGGGCAGCCTCATGTTCTCGCACGTGAATGACCCCGGGTTTTGGATGTTCAAAGAGTATTTCAACCTGACGATTCCACAAACACTGGCTACCTGGTCTATCATGGAAACGCTTGTATCGGTAGCAGGCTTGCTGGGTGTGCTCGCCCTGGAGCCTTTCATATAGCGGTTTCCGTCAGTATAATGTGGTATCCCTTCAGAGATTCCAATAGAGTTGTTTCCGGTTTCAGGCGTGTTGCGCACCAATGTCTAGACTGGCCACTCAGTAGCCCGACAGACTTGCAAATAATCTGCTGCACCCTTATCTACTGGTTTGAAGTTAAGCTCTACTAAATCTACCTCACTAGTACCTAGCTGATGCTCTAAAGGATCCTTCATGTTGACCATGCGTTTTGCCACACTACGAGATTTAGTATATGTATTCTGGGAGACGTTCCCCATGATTTAAGGCTTGACGGCAGAGGGCGGTTTGGGAAGATACTTATACTTGCATACAGCGCTATTATTTACAAGTTCTGAGAGGCTAAAAGCACACAATTAACCGGAGCAAACGCATTGAGCCCTCTTTCACCTAAAAGAGATGTGCTCATCCTGTTTTTTGTACAGGCACCCATTAAAACAGTAGCCTGCCTACATTTCAGTAGGCAAACCTTTTCAAACCGAGTCATCGAACCTTCTCCGCAGATATTTTACAGTTTGTATAGGAACCTTCAGGTATAAACAAGTTAAGTAGTTTTCAACTGCCTCTTGTGCGCCGAAATTATAGACCTTTGGGAAATGAACTGTCAGGAGTTTCGCACAGCATGTTACTTGTCAGCTCTATTCAGTTCATCAAGATCAGTGTTCCGTTTATTCAAATCAAATTTATTGCCCCTGTTAAAGCTGTACCGGAGTTGTACACGCACACTTTGGCTGCCCCTGTACTGGTTAAAAGAATTAAAGTTACCGCTGTCGCTGAATTCTCCTCTCAGATGACGGGAGCGGAAAGCATCCGTCAGGTTAAGGCTCGCCTCTAGTTTTTCGTTCATGAAGTCGCGCTTGAAACCTATGTCCAGCCACCCCAAAGGCTTCACTCTGTACACGCCATAAGCCATCGGGCCTTGGTAGGCTGCGTTCAGTTCCAGCTTTACCCTTGCCGGAAGCTGTATGTTGTGGTTAGACTGAAGCAGGTAATATAACTGCTTGTTTTCTACCAGGTTTTCTTTTATTTCGATGCTAAAGTGCTGGTAAGATACCTGCAGCACATTGCTCATCTCCCAAGCCGGTAGGATGCGCACAGGAACAACAAACGTGGCGGAAACGCTTTTGAAACTCTGTACATTTCGCTTTTGGAAGAGTGTTGTTGAATCACTTGCATTCTGCTCCGGTATCTCTGCGATATAGTTTTTGGTGTTGGAGTAGCCTAACGAAACACTGTAGCTCGACTTTAGAGTATGTAGCATCTGAAAGGCGTCTGTGTACTGTGGTTTTAGGTTAGGGTTTCCTTTTGCCAGTGTGTAAGGGTCCAGAAAAAAGATGAAAGGGTAAAGGTCATCATAGCGTGGCCTGTCAATCCTGCGACTGTACTGGTAGCTTATCTGATACGCTTCCCCGACGTGCTGCTGCAGGAACAGGCTTGGGAAGAAGTCAAGATAATTTCTGGATGTGCGCTCTATTAACGTTAAAGAATTCCCGCTGCTAAAGGTCTGTTCTGCACGCAATCCACCCTGCATACGCCACTTATTGGTAATCTTACTGCTTAAGTTAACATAGGCGGCCAGTATGTCTTCTTTATAGACAAAGTGATTGCTTCGGTTATCGTCTTTCATACGGTCATCGCCCATACCCTCAAAGAACCTAAGGTCATTGTCTGAAATTACTTGACTAATCTTAGTGCCCAGTTCTAACTTGTGAGCTTCATGAAGTGGTTTCACAAAGTCTGCTATAGCAGCGTATATGTTATAAGAAACAGGGTTCTCGCTTCCTAATGTTTCAGACCTTGCCGACAGGCCCTTACCTGGTTGCCTATAGTTGTTAATAAACTCCATGCCCGTATCATTGGTCAGCTTCACGTAATCAAAATCGGCGGAAACAGTGGTTCCGCTGGTGTTAAGCTTCCCGAGGTAGTGAAAGTTAAAGGTAGCGCTGCTGAGTTCGCTTTGCAGATTATTTACAGTTGTGATAAGCATGTTATCAGGTATGGCGCCGAAGTGCAGGACAGACTGTGTCCCGAATGTGTTTTCTTCCCGGGCTGTCACAAGGTTAGCGACGGCCCCAACACTGTGCCTGTCGTTAAGCTCATAGTCTCCGCCCACGCGAAGGGAAGGCGTAAGCCGATGTCCTTCTTCCCGACCTGCCTGATTGAACCTGAATGCTGCCGCCGGATCATGGATAACCCTTTTTATCTCGTTCTCCCTCAGATTCGGGCGTCGGACCAGGTCAAGCATGGCAAAGGAAGAGAGCTTACCCTTTCTGACGCTCAAATTCCCGCCTGCGGCATCGCCTGCCAGTGCGTTGTACTGGAGCCCAGCGTAGACGCTTCCGTTTATGCCATCCGCATTGTTCTGCTTCAGGTTGATGCTGATAATACCCGATGCCCCTTCTGCATCGTACTTAGCGGACGGGTTGGCCATTATCTCCAGGTCTTTAATATTCCCGGCTGGCATTGACTGCAGCATCGCACGCAGGTCTTTTGCAGAAAGATAGGTGGGCTTTCCGTCCAGCATCAGCTGTACGCCTCCTTTCCCATTCAACCTGATGTTTCCATCCTGGTCCACAAACACACCAGGGGCTTTGGAGAGCACGTCGAAAGCAGTGTTGCCTGCCGCAAGCGCTGTGCCCTCCACGTTTACCACCAACCTGTCTGCTTGCTGTACAATAGCAGGTCTGAGTGCCTGCACTGTTACTTCCTTCAGCAGCTTTGTGTCTTCTGTTAGTACAATGAAACCAAAGGTTTTGGAGAAGACGGGTCCACCCACTTCAAACGCTGCTGATGCCCAGCCGGCATAACCAAGGGCGCTGACGCGCAGGATGTACTTCCCTTCTGAGGGGGAGGAGATGCTGAAGTTCCCATCCGCATCTGCCACCATTCCCGCTATAAAAGCGGTGTCTGCAGCATGTACTAACACAACGTTGGCGAAACCTATCGGGGAGTTACTATCAGTCTTGATGGAGCCTGTAAGGGTGCCGACTGCCTGTGAATATGCTGCTAAGTTCCATCCGCACAGGAGAAGCATGGCAAAAAAGAAACGCATACTTTTCATAATAATCCGTATTTAAAATGTTCATTGTAAAAGGATTGTTACAAAAGTGGGAAGAGCGACTAAGCATGAGAACCCATATCTGCTGAATGAGAGATAATGGCAAATGAACAGGGATAAAATGACGATGAATGAGATTGCCAACCAGCGGCAAACCAAGGCAGCCGTTTGATTTGCTACGCCACTCAAGGAACAATACTGAGCGGTGGTTTCAGGAAACAGCCACAAAAGCACCATGTTGAGAAGAGTTTATATAGCAGCACTTACAGCTGTCGCCTTGTTTTACACCTTAATTTTCATTCAGTTAGGAACTGTATGGTTTTTTGAACTGGAGGCGATGAAAGAGCTGGTCATGTTCTTTGTTTTTCTGGTTGTCACCTTCTGGACACATGAGAAAATAGCTTACATTTTTAATTCAGAAGCAGTTGCAGGCCTTTCCCAAAAGACAAGTGCCTTCCTGGAGGGAACCACAGTTACCCTGATAAGCATGATTTACAGTGTGCTGTTCATTCTGATGCCGCAGTACTTTTTTATACCCACCGTTGAATTTTCACCGAGAGGGGTGAGGCTTAACCTAGTGGCCACTTCATTTATCAGCCTGTTCTTTTATTGATTTGTGGAGCGTGAGAGATGGAAAACAAAGCTGCAGGAAGAGTTTCTAAGGTCTGAGCAGTTGCAGAAGGAAAACTTCAGGGCACAATTTGAATCCCTGAAAAGTCAGATAGACCCCCATTTCCTTTTCAATAGCCTCAACGTCCTGGGTTCGCTTATTTACAGAGACCCCGGTAAAGCCGTACAGTTTCTGGGGCAGCTCTCCAAAGTGTACCGGATAGTGCTGGAAAGCAATAGAAAGCAGGTAGTGCCTTTGCGCACGGAACTGGAACTAGTAGAGGCTTATACTTTTCTGCTGAAGACACGCTTTGGCAGCAACTTCCAAATCATGACAGACGTGCCTCTCGAAAAGATGGAACATGGGCTGCCCCCAACTGCTGTGCAGATGCTGGTTGAGAAAGCCATAAAGCATAACGGGTATACTCCGGGCGAACCGCTTGCCATTAAGATATTTGTTGAAGGAAATAAGTTGGTTGTAGCTAACAATCTGCAGCCAAGGCTCGAGCCGGCAAACTCATCCAAAGTAGGTCTGCAGAATATTATGAACAGGTATAGCCATCTGACGGAAGAGCAGGTGGAGATTTGCCCGACTGAAGATGAATTCATTGTAAAACTGCCGTTGTTGCAGGAGGAAGAAGTATGAATGTAGTGATTATTGAAGATGAGAAATTAGCGGCGGATGCTCTTGCCGACATAGTTGCAAAGCTTCGTCCGGATACAAAGATTCTAAGCTCCCCCGGCTCCATTATGGAAGCGGTGAAGTGGCTTGAGCTAAACCAAGAGTCAGACCTGATATTCTGCGATATTCATCTCTCGGATGGGAACAGTTTTGAGATTTTCAGGAAAGTAGATGTCAAGTGTCCCGTCATTTTTACGACAGCCTACAATCAATATGCCATTGAGGCCTTTAAAGTGAACAGTATAGACTATTTGCTGAAGCCTATTATGGCAGAAGATGTGGCCAAGGCGCTGAAAAAGTATGAGTCTCTGCAGCAACGCAATTTAACTAAAGGGTACGGAGACCTGCAGGAAATAATGCAGCAATCTCAGCCAAAGCAGCTAGGTGCTCGAAACAGGTTTCTGGTGAAGAAGGGACAAGCCTTAATCACTGTACCTGGTGAGGAGGCTGCCTGTTTCCTGGCCGAGGAAGGTGTAGTCTTTCTATTCACCTTTGAGGGTAAGCGATTCATTATTAACCAGACGCTGGATCAATTAGAGGCTCAGCTCGATGATAGGAAGTTCTTTCGGGTAAACCGTAAGTTCATCATTAACATAGAGGCTGTGGAGGAAATTGTTCCTTATTTTAAGGGGAGGCTTTCCCTTAAAGTTAAACCACCACTTGAAATGGAACTAGTAGTAAGTACTTATAGAGCCAATGCTTTTAAGCAATGGCTGGATCTTTAGAAACGCATTCCTGCGTCAAGCAGGAATCCATATGTTCAACAGCTTATTTTGACGCGGTGCTCTGCAATCTTTTGCTTATATTGAAGAATACACCAAAGCAATCAAAAACTATGAAATGCCCTAACTGCAACGAAACGCTATTGATGAGCGATAAAAACGGAGTTGAGATTGATTACTGCCCTAATTGCCGTGGCATCTGGCTGGACCGTGGCGAACTCGAAAAGATCATGGAACGCTCCGCCGACCATTATTCTAAAAAAGAAAATTACGAGTATGACTATAAGCGTTACGGCTATGGCGAGCATGGCCACAACGCCCATAAAAAGCATCCACACAAGAAAAAGGAATCGTTCCTGAGTGATTTCTTCGATTTTTAGTCATAATGGAAGGATGACAGCGCCAGTGCAGAAATAACGCACAGGCACTGTCATTTTACCGGAAAAGCATTTATTCCTTGGTAAGACAGAGAACTTAAAAAAACCGAATAAAAACAAGTTCAACTTTAGCACATGCTCAGGCAGCTGTCGGCGCAGCCAAAATAAGCACAGGAGTTTAACTTGAAATGAACATTTCTATCGTAGACGCTGGCGCGCTAACATAATTGCCCTTGCCCGCAGGAATGGTGCCTGGACTTGGCTCCGTAGACATAGAGGCATCGCTATTTGAAATGAAGTTCTATGCTTCATCAAGCTCCTGTGCAAGTTAAAAGCACCTGCAAGTCAACCTAAGACAAACGCATCATACCATCTACTTAACAGACTGTCTGTTATGTTAAAAAAGAACTTTCGCTGTGTCTCAACTATGCCAATATTTACTACTCATCCTCATAATTATACAATTTACAAATTTCTATTTATAGGTATACAAAAAAATTTGTTTATAAACAACAAAAATTTATTTATAAAATATTAAAGTATTAACATAATAATAGTCATCTAGCTCATTCTGCTGGGTATGAGCTTACTTTTATATATTTTCTCTCGCAACCCGTTGGCTCTCAAGAAGAGCTTTTACTCCTGACTAGCCACGTTTACTGTATAGAAGGCACCCGACAGCCCTCATGCATTGAGAACAAAGCAAGTGCAGCTGTGAAGCCGTCTTTGCCGGTAAAGTATAAGTAATAAGCTCAACCTTACCTTTATGAAAGAATATGTGTTCGCACTGCTCTTTCTGCCCACAATAGGAGTGCAACTTGCACAAGCACAGAGTACTGCTTCCAGCCAAAAAGAGAGTTCCTTTGACCGCAGCCAAGACGAGCAGGCAATACGACAAATGATCACCAACGGCATTTCACGAGACCATTATACTGAGGACATCATTTTCGCCTCGGGGGCATATCCAAGGCCAATTGTAGGATTGGACAACCTGAAGAAGGCAGTGCCGAGTGGTGGCGAGCGGAAGAACTTCAAAACCAACCCAATCATTGAGAGAGTGGAAGTGGCCGGCTCAGGTGACATGGCTTACGCTTATGGAACCTCCACTATTTCTTGGGAAGGTAAAGAACCCTTCGAAGTAGCATTCCTAGAGGTTTTTCGAAAGAAAGGGGATGCCTGGAAATTAGCCGCTCGTTTTATAAGGCCACACCAGGAGTAGCCGGGAAGGCGGGGTGATCAAACATTTTCTCCCCTGACGTATGCCCATCTCAAAGTTTAGTATCAATGTTATTTAAATAATCTAGCAGAAGCGCTGCTACAGCGTGTTAAGAAGAGAGGTAAAACACTGTTGCAAAGCAAGAAGGAGCGGCATTATTTCCACTATAGCTGGGCCTATTTTGGTGTAGTCGGTTGTAATAAATATACTTACCGGTCTAAGAGGCTGTACTGTATAAGAGAGGATTCATGATAAGCTTATGGGTTTCCTCTAATGTAACCTTAGGGTGTAACGTTTAACACCGGCAATTACTTCTGGTAACTGAAAGCATCCTTTTATTATAGCTGCACATTAGCCAGCTGAGCCACCTTTTGCGCATTTGCTACAAAGGTTCCTCGGGATGAGGAGCCTTTCTTGTTCTATAACGAAGGTTATGTTCACTAAAACCTCATGAATTCTGCTGCAGCAATGCCTCGTAATCACTCCCGGAAAGGTGCTGCCGCATGTACTCTTTCAGCCCTTGTACGTTTTCCTCTGCAACGAAGCGACGGAAATCCACCACACCCTTGGAGGCTTCGAAACCCTCCTTCGTGAAGTAGTTTCGCATCGGCTCATTGAGTGTGCTCAGCCATTCTTCAAAATGGCTTGGCTCCGGGTCTGGCCCTGCCTGCCTGTAGTAGTCAGTGGCTACCTGGGCTATGCGCAGGTAGCCACTGATTCTCTTTCATCTCTAAGGTTGATGGCATGCTGGCAAGTCACGGCTCCTGGCGCATGCCGAAGATGGTTAACTAATATCGCTCCGTTAGCTTGGCTAAAAGAGGGTTTTTACACCGTGGCCTCTTTCTGTGCTTCATCCTTGGAGGCAGGTAACCTCCCCGCTTCCCCCTTCACATCTTTCCCTGGTTTCTCTATCTCGCTCTTGATTTCATTGGTGGCGTCCTTGAACTCGCGGATGCCGCGGCCCAGGCCTTTTGCCAGCTCCGGGATGCGCTTGGCCCCGAAGAGCAGCAGGATGACAACCAGGATGAGGATGACCTCTGTGCCTCCCAGGCCTCCGATAAAAGCAAGTGTGTTGGTGATTTCCATAGTCTGCTGTTTTGACGTGATGTACTACAAACGGGAAAAGGGAAGGGAAGGATTTCCTGCCAGCTTCTTTAGCTAAACGAAAATGAAACAAGCTGCTATTTAGCCTCCTTCCAACGTAGCTGGATTCCTTTTTCTCTAACTATAAATGAGTACTCACTCAGTATAAATGTAGCTACACCCATTGATGCGTACCTATCTTCAAATATTCAGCTGCACAAGCGTACGTAGTTCTGCGTATGTATGGTTTGTATAACAAAACTAATAATAAGGTATAAACGAACTGTGTTTAAACAGGAACTGCTGCTTGTCCTGGTTACGCCCAACAGGCACCAAGACACATTAAAAACGGCTGGTAATAAAGCCGTTATTCATTTTTTTCATAGATAAAAATAATATCAAGATACCTTGCAGTATTGGAAACAGAGGGTATAGGAAAATTTCAGAGTATTAATTTTTTAATTTAATATGATTAAGTATGTTAAAGTTTACCGAGTTTAAAGGGAAGGCCCACGGGCCGGACGAGGGGCTGAGCAAGTCCCGCAGGTCTTTTTTACAATACAGCGGGGCCGCACTGGCCACTTCCGCTATTTTGCTCTCCGGCTGCGAAATGCTGGAGGAATATATTCCACCAAAGAACCCGAACTCTCCTAATAAGGTGAACCTGGGCAGTGGGGACATCGGCATCCTCAACTATGCCTATGCCCTGGAGCAGCTGGAGGCAGCCTTCTACACTAAAGTAGCGCTGCTGGGCTTTTACATCGGTGCGTCTGCTGAGGAAATAAAAGTGCTGGAAGACG
>NZ_JBHUOX010000039.1:0-26664 GCF_042686245.1 Pontibacter toksunensis
CCTGAGGACCAGGAACAGGAGGATAGTCAGAAAAACAGCCTGCTTCTCGAAAAAAGAGCAGAATCATGACAATGCAATGAAGCTAATTTTCTATTACCGAAACCATCATACATTCTAGACCACAACCCAAATTTTCAAGTTTGAGGTATAAAATGGAACGACTTTGGCTTTATCGTGCTTTTGAAGTAACTTGAGCATAGTAAAAAATATACCCAACCCTTTGTTTATGAGAAGACTGAGCCTTTGGCTTGTTGCCCTTGGGCTGGCAGCTGCAACTCCGGCGGTTGCACAGCATAACAACACCCCTATACAGACCAATATAAAGGCTCTACAGAAGATTGCTGTAGCCGCAGAAAAAGATTTTAAAGCAGAACGGTTCAGAGCAATAAAGCTGGCGAAACAAAACGGATGGGTAATTGAGAAGACTTATAAAGATGGCACCTTCATCTCGCTGCAAGGCCTTGACTCCAGGGGCGTGCCCATCTACTACATTACGTACAATAATTCCCGTGCAGCTGCTACCACTAAAACAGACCAGCTTTGGGCAGGTGGCTCGCTTGGCCTGAACCTGAGCGGGGCCAGCAGTTCTGTAGCCTCTAAGCTTGCCATGTGGGATGGTGGCCGTATCAGAGGAACACACCAGGAGCTGAAAGAACGTGTGCAGTTTAAAGATGATGCTTCTGAGGCAAGTGAGCATGCAACGCACGTGGCCGGCACCCTCATAGCCAGTGGCCAGAATGCCTTGGCAAAAGGTATGGCCTACGGCGCTAACCTGCAGGCGTATGATTTTGACGGTGATGAGGCAGAAATGGCCAAGGCCGCAGACAACCTGCTGGTATCTAACCACTCCTACGGCTCTATTACGGGCTGGCGCTATAACTCCGACCGCAAAGGTACCGACGAGGATCCTTACTGGGAGTGGTGGGGTGATGCTGACATAAGCGCCACAGAAGACTACCGGTTTGGCTACTACGACAAACAAGCTGCCAGCTGGGATAAGATTGCCTATAATGCCCCCTATTACCTGATTGTGAAGTCAGTTGGAAACAACCGCGGCGAGCGAGGCCCGGAAACAGGCAAGCCATACTTCCAGCGTAAAAGCGATGGTAAATTTGACCTGGTTAAATCCCGTTCCGCCAACCTGAGCAGCAACGACAGCTATGATGTGATCTCCACTGCCGGAAATGCGAAGAACATACTATCAGTAGGTGCTGTTGCCCCTCTTTCTGATGGCTATACCAGGTTTGAGGATGTAAAGGTTTCCCCCTTCAGCAGCTATGGCCCTACAGACGATGGTCGTATCAAACCGGACATTGTAGGAAACGGTGTATCGGTACTGTCAACCTCTTCCAACAGCGACCGCGACTATAAAACACTGAGCGGCACCTCTATGGCAGCGCCCAATGTTGCCGGTACGCTGCTACTTTTACAGGAGCATTATGCTAACCTGAACAACGGTAAAGTGATGCGTGCCGCCACACTCAAAGCTTTAGCCATTCATACTGCCGACGAGGCAGGAACAGCCAAAGGCCCGGACTATATCTACGGATGGGGTCTGATGAACGCTTTGCGCGCTGCTAACCTGCTTACCAATAGCAACGGCACGCACCTGTTACAGGAAAAATCCATAGCACAGGGGCAGTCGCAAAAAGTAGAAGTCCGTGCCTCTGGCGCAGGTCCTTTACGAGTAACGATTGCCTGGACAGACCCTGAAGGCAGTGTGACAGCGGCAGGTGCCAATGCACTGAACAACCGTACCCCGCGCCTGGTGAACGACCTGGACATACGCGTAGCCAGTGCCGGCACTACTTACCTTCCCTGGAAGCTGGACCCGACAAAACCTGACGCTGCGGCTGTAACAGGCGATAACATATTGGATAACGTAGAGCAGGTTCTGATTGAGAATGCTGTACCTGGTAAAGCATACACCATCACTATCTCTCATAAAGGTTCCTTACAGAAAGGCCCGCAGGCATACTCACTGCTGGCAAGCGGTACAGGTGGTACAGCTGTTTGCGCCAGTGCCCCTGCTTCCGATGCTGGTGCTAAAATCACACAGTTTGCTATCGGTACGAAAGCCGTAAACTCTAACGTCAATTGCACAACATATCAGGACCTGACAAACAACGTTTTCACTTTAGAGCCAGATCAAAGTGCCATACTATCTGTAACAACAGGCACTTGTGCCGCAGATGCACCTAAGATAGCCAAGGTGTTTGCTGACTGGAATGGTGACGGTGATTTTGAAGATGCTGGCGAAACTGTAGCTACCTCCGAAGTATTGAACGGCATGGCAACTTTTAACGCTCCTATCCAAGCTCCTGCTACAGCTGTAGTCGGGAATAAGGTGCGCCTGCGCGTGGTGCTGCAGGAGACAACCCAGGCAACCGATGTAAATCCTTGCGGCACCTATGGCCGTGGCGAAACGCAGGATTACCTGGTGCAGTTCTCGCAGCCCGGTAAGGACATTAGCGTAACTTCCGTGGCACCGCAAGGGGCTACGTTCTGCGCTACACCGGCACAGGCGGTATCGGTTATGCTCCGGAACTTGGGTGCGGTGGCCCAAACCAATATACCGGTTATCATAAGCGTGCGCGAAAACGGGACAGAGGTACAGCAACTGACCGGCACTTACACAGGTACATTGGAGCCTTATGCAAAAGCAGAACTGCTCCTGAGCAGCACCTTTGCAACAGAGGCAGGTAAATCGTATGAACTGGTGGCGCTCTCTAACCTGCCCGGCGATGCCGTAGAAACAAACAACCGGATGCAGCGCACTTTCACTGTCTCGCAGAACGTGGCAGCACCTGTCAATGTATCAGCAGCCCGTTGCGGCAATGCGCCGCACTATACTTTAACACACGAGGGAACAGGCACTATTTTCTGGTATAACTCCCCAACGGCCATGCAGCCACTGGCAGCAGGAAACCAGGTGCAGGTACCTGCCAGCGAGGTTACTAACGGCCAATTATATGCAGCTTATAGCGACTTTACAGGTACACTGGGAGCGGCCAACAAGTCGTTTGCCACAGGTGGTGGATATAACCAGTTCAGCCCGGATGTGCTCATCAACACCAAAGCACCGATGGTGCTTGAAACAGCGCGACTATACATTGGCCATGGCGGCAAAATAACCTTTACAGCTTATAATGCGGATGGCTCTCCGGTGTCTACACGCACCTTACAGGTATCTCCTACACGCACCACCCCCGGCCCCGGGGTGCAACCGGACGATCCGGCAGACCAAGGCGCTATTTACTACCTGGGTCTGGAGCTACCTGAAGCTGGCACGTATAACATTGCTATCTCCTATGAGGATGGCGCTACTATCTACCGGAACAATGCCGGTGTAAAAGGTTATCCGTTTGAAATACCGAATGTGATTTCCATTACGGGTAACACAGCAACCAACTCAGCTTCTGCTACGTCACTGGACTACTACTACTATTTCTATGACCTGAAGGTGCGTGGACTAGGTTGCAGAAGTGAGCGTGCAGAAGTAGAAATGATAGCCGGGGCACCTCTGGATCAGCCAGTAGTTATGCGCGACGGCAAAACCCTTGTTTCGAGTGCGCCGGCGGGTAACCAGTGGTTCTTGGATGGAGGAGTAATAGAAGGCGCGACAGGCACTAAAATCACCCCTACAGAAAGCGGGAACTATACCGTAGTGGTGACAGCAAACGGCTGTATTTCTGAAGCTTCTGCTGTGCTTCGTTTTGATGCGCTCACTTCTGAGCGTGGTGTGAGCGCTGAGTTGATGGCGTTCCCGAATCCAAGCAAAGACGGCCTATTTAACTTTACACTGGAGACAGCGGGTACACAGGACATCTTTATTGAAGTGGTGGATTTGCTGGGCAAGCAGATATACACTGGCGAGGTACAACAGTTTAACGGCCAGTACAGAGGAGAAGTTGATCTGAAAGCTTATTCCTCCGGAATGTACGTTCTTCGTGTGCAGCACGGCGATAAGCTGCAAACTAGGAAGCTGCTCATACGCCGCTAAATCATATCATACTATAGCAGAAAGAGCAGCCCTGAGATATCAGGGCTGCTCTTTCTGCTTCATAAAATTATAAAGTTACCTGAGCTGTTGGTATACACGCTTCACACCAGGAAAGCCTAATACCTAAAACCCTTTTTGACCGGTTTATGACTTGGTAAGCGTCTTCTTCAACGTCAGGTAATCGATGTAATACAGGACTTTTACAGAGAAAATGCTCGTCTGCGGCGACGACATGGTATGGGAGAAGTTATCGAAATAACGCGGCTGCACTACGTTCACGTTTTCCTCGAAAGAGTTCTTCCAGACGATGCTGATTTCACTTCCGGGAGCAAACCACCACGAGTACACTAGGTCCATGTTAAAGGAGTTATAGTTTAAAGCTGGCTTCTCCGCCTGGTATGGATCGCTCACAAGTTCACCGTTCGGCTCCAGCGCAAAGAACTGCTTGTTCATTACCTCCGACCAGTTGTGCCGCACGCGCAGGGCCAGCGACATACGGTTGTTAAAGATATAGCTTCCGGACAGGCTGTTGTAGATAGAGTTCACATCGCGCAGGCCAAAGATTATCTTCTCCTCCGGCGTCTCCGTTCCGTCCACCGCTGCTAACCTGGTAAAGTAGCCAATGTCGTCGTAGCTTTTCCCTGTGTCGATGCTGTAAGAAAAGCTTAACTGGTTGTTTACCCGGAAGCGTGGTGAAATGAAGAAGTTTACGCTTCGGCGGTCATTCTCCTCAAAATGGCGGTAGAACACTCCCACTTCCATCGCGAGGCGCTTCCGATAGTCTGTGGAGAACCAGCCGTTGGCGCTGTAGTTAACAGGAAAAGTATAGTAATGGCCCTCTACACGCGGCTCAAAGAAGTCATAGGTTTCTACAGGTTCCAGGTTAAAGTTTAGTCCGGCACTGGTGAAGTTCTTGAACCGGCCGTTCACATTCCCATAGATCACGAAGTTCTGAAACGTGTTAGGCTTGTACCTGCGCGAATATTCCGCTCCAAAATTGGTGTACAGGTTTAACAGCTTCCAGAACGGCTCTAATTTCATGTAAGAGAAATTAACTTCCTGCTCCATGTTGTTGTTGCGAAACAGAATACCAAGGTCATTCGGGTTGTAAGTATCTGATTCCACTGAGTGTGACACCCTGTACTGAAAATTACCACTTACCTTCCCGAATCCGACCCGGTACATGTAACCAGTATTGGTATTTCCGGAGAAAAACCGCTGGCTGAGGGCGGCTTTACCGTCCACGGCGTATTTGTTGTCCTTGTTCTGTAACTGGAAAAGCGCACCGGTTAGGTTTGCATCATAGGTACCGCCCTGCCGCATCACGTTTGTGTTCACCAGCGTGACAAAAGAGTTGTTTTTAAGTGACTGGTCAAAAACAGCGATATTATAGTTTGTAAAGGGCTGCGTTTCCACTTCTACCTTCCTGCCTTCGCTATCCTGTAATACAGCGCTCTGCCGGCCTACCACCGCATTAAATATCCCGATACCCAAACCCGACTGGGTGCGCCCGGATACTTTTGTTCCGTTTATCATCTTCGTCTGCCGGGGATTTTCCAGCACTTCATAACCAGCATATTTCTCATCATAAACAGCACCATAGTTTATGGGAGAGCCACCAATGCGGCGGGAGTAGAAGAAGTCTCCTTTGTTAAAAAGCTCGGTGCCCTCTAAAAAGAACGGCCTGTTCTCGTTGAACTGCTGCTCGAACGGCGAGAGGTTAAGCACCCTGTTATCTGACTGCACCTGGCTGAAGTCCGGGATGAGGGTCATATCAAGGGTAAAAGCATCGTTGATGCCGTACTTCAGATCAAGGCCCCCGCTAAAGTTGAATTCCTGCTTATGTCCTCCGTTTTCCGACTCGGCTCCCGTTACCGGGTACCGCTCCATGTATCCTGATATGTAGGGTGTGAGCGACAGCCTGAGCGGCGATTCGATGTTCTGCAGCCCCCTTAGCAGGCCCCACTGGTTCACAAAGCCATTCTTGGCAGGCTCCACATGGTTCCAGAAAAAGCCTTCGCGCGTAGACTGCCGATTGCGCATAAAGTTCAGCCCCCATACCTGCTCCGGCTTGCTACCGAAGCGGATAGCTGAATAAGGTATCTTTATCTCTGCTACCCAATCCGTGCCTTGTAGACTGGCGTTGCTTTCCCACACAGCATTCCAGCTAAAGTCTTCGCCATTCGAGGAGTAGCGGGCATCCAGTTGCACTCCTGCCGGTGTAATAAAAAAGCCGAAGCCATTTATCTCATCTTTATAGGTATCCAGAAAAATGCCAAAGAAATCGGTGTTGCCTATGTCATCCCGGCGGCCCAGTTCCTTAAAAATGCTGTCCTGCGACACATCGTGCATCACGGCACCTATATAAATCGCCACATCATCATACAGCACACGCACCTCTGTCGGGTGCTTCTCTATCCCTCCAGGGTTAGGCCTGTTCTTAATGAACTGCGTAGCTACTTCCGCCTGTAGCCAGATAGCCTCGTCCAGCACGCCGTCTATCTTGGGCGGCTCCGTTATGCGCAGGGTCTGCAGTGTTTTCTGCGGATATTTAGTTGTTTCCTTTTTGGGCTGTTGCTCCTGCGCGTTGGCAGTGCAGCAGAGGCATCCTAAGAAGAAACAGAGAAGCGTAAGCCTGGAAACAGTGTAAAGAGGAAAATTCATAGTTTTTGGTGGTGTGCGGTAGCTTGTAACAGGCAAGTACTATAACAGATGCAGCCGGCACAGTGATGGTTGCTTAGCAGGAAGAATAAAGTTTGATTCTAACCAGCCTGTAAAGTTACCGCTTTAGGCCCTCACGGCGCAGGTGGCACAGAAAAGGGCCACGCTTTTTATACAAG
The DNA here is from genome assembly GCF_042686245.1 of Pontibacter toksunensis. Lineage (NCBI taxonomy): Bacteria > Pseudomonadati > Bacteroidota > Cytophagia > Cytophagales > Hymenobacteraceae > Pontibacter > Pontibacter toksunensis. The sequence continues at coordinate 6,844 of NZ_JBHUOX010000039.1, forward strand.
CGTGGCCCTTTTACCAATGAATAGCTGTTATTGCTCTACAAATCCTCTTCGCGCACCAGCATCAGCACCGCCGACTGTGGTACAATAAAGTACCGTTCTTCCAGGTAGCTGATTTCGATGGCGTCGCGCTGCAGGTAAATAGCAAGGTCGCCCTCTCTGGCCTGAAGCGGAATGTAGCGCACCTCTTCCTCCTCCCCTCCCCACGACTCATCGTCGTAGCCATAGTCGGCCGGAATCGGGTAGCCCGGGCCTACCTTCATAATGTAACCTTCCTGCACCTTTTCCTTTTGCTGCACACCGGGCGGCAGGTATAGTCCGCTCTTCGTCTGGTCGCGCACCGTCTTCGGCTTTATCAGCACCCGATCGCCAACAATAATGATCTTCTCTAATTTATTTTTCTCAGAAATCCTCATCTGTATGGTATGCATTTTATATGGGGTCCGCTGTCACTTTAAAGCGCATGTCAGCTTTTATGGTTATATCCCTGGACACAGGTTTAGCCAACACCGCCTGCGTTCGGATGCTGTACGTGTCTCCTTTTATAAACTCATCCAACTCGGCATTGGTTGACTTCAAATTTAACGTTGTTGCATTCGCCGGCACTTCCTCCAGGTACGCAAGCTTCACTTCGGCTTTCTTCTCGCTGGAAATGTAAATCTCTATTTTCTTCAGGAAGTTAAAGTTTTCTCCCTGCGGATTGGTAATTGTCAGGTTCAGCCTGTTAAGTGTTACGTCTTTTACCAGTTCTGCGCGAGTCTTGTTGTTCTTAAAGGTTTCTTCTGAGTTGGTGGTGACCGTGATGGGAGTAAGTGGCACCAGTGCTCCTACCGGAAAATGGGATTCAATGGTGATGACTTCCTTTTCCTCTATGTAAAAGGTGAGCAAATCATCTACCTTCTCACAGGCCACGGATAGAAAGGAGAACAAAACAACTACAGCTAAATAAATCTTTTTCATGGAATAAGGATGAGATGTAAGTAATAAAATACAATTAGCGGCAGGGAGTACGGCTTCCACCGGGCTTCCCTGCCGCTAATTTACAAATGCCGGAGCATTTTACTTACAATTTTTACTATATATGCTTATCCCTTACTGTGTTCGTTCCAACTCATCGGGTATTTCTCATCCATGTACTGTAACGCTTCCTCTGTCAGATGCAAAGGTTTGAACGTATCCACCATCACAGCATATTCTTCTGTCTCTTTTTTGCCGATGCTTGCCTCTACTGTGCCCGGGTGCGGGCCATGCGGAATACCGCCCGGATGTATTGTAAAGGAAGCTCTATCGACTCCTTTTCGGCTCATAAAGTTGCCTTCAACATAATACAGCACCTCATCAGAATCTACGTTGGAGTGGTTGTAAGGCGCCGGTATAGACAGCGGGTGGTAATCGAAGAGGCGCGGCACAAAAGAGCAGATAACAAAGTTGTGCGCCTCGAAGGTTTGGTGCACCGGCGGTGGCTGGTGAATGCGGCCAGTTATAGGCTCAAAGTCATAGATGGAGAACGCGTAAGGATAGAAGTATCCGTCCCAGCCCACGGCATCAAAAGGGCTGAAGTCATAGTAATACTGGTGCAGCTCCCCTTCTTTCTTTATCTGCACAAGCCTTTCGCCCCGCTCCGATTCGGTAATAAGCTCTACAGGCGGGCGAATATCGCGCTCGCAAAACGGCGAGTGCTCCAGCAACTGCCCGAAGTGGTTACGGTAACGGCGCGGTGTCTCCACCGGGCTAAAAGACTCCACTACCAGCAGGCGAATCTGCCCTGCATCGAACCGGAACTTGTGGATGATAGTGCGCGGAATCACCAGGTAATCGCCAGGCTTGAACGGAATACGGCCCATTTGTGTGAGCAGGTCTCCGCTTCCTTCGTGCACAAATACTACCTCATCTGCCTGCGCATTTTTGTAGTAGTAATCCATTTCTGGTTCTGAAGGATTACAGATACTGATGGCCACATCGCTGTTGAACAGCATGGTTTTACGCGCACTCAGATAGTCTGTGCCTGTGGTTTCCACCTGCAAGGTGCGCAGGTGATGCGGCGCCAGCTTTATGTTTTCTGCCCTCTTAGGAGCATAAGGTCTGGCCTCCCCGATGCGACTGATTTGTGTTGGGGGATGAATGTGATACAGCAACGAGGAAACGCCACTGAAACCATGGGTGCCTACCAGTTGTTCTGCGTAGAGGCTGCCGTCCGGCTGCCGGAACTGGGTGTGTCTTTTATGGGGGATTTCTCCTAACCGATAATAGTAAGCCATGCGATAGTGCTATGTTTATGGTTCAGGCAGTACAGGCGCCGCTGTACGATTTTAACATTCAGGCCCCGCCCTTTGCCAGGCTCATGGCCTGGTTGAAATGCTTCAGGGCCTGCTGGAACTCCTCATCTGACTCGTGCAACACCGGGAAAAACCCTTTGTTACCATATATGCTGCGCGCAATAAATGCTTTTATGTTGTTACGGAGCAGGCTTCTGGACCGCGCGTATTCTTCCTGTTTATACTCCACGTTTGCCGCCTCAGCCATTTTTACCACCTCCTGCAGCATCTTGTCTGTTACCTGAAAGGTTTTGTTGAACTTCTCAAACGACATCTTATCCAGTTCCTTGCGGTGCTCTCGGTAGTACTCCAGGGTATATTCCCGGATGATGTTCTTGTTGTACAACTCACTCAGGTAAGGAGAAAGCTCCATGGTGTCGCGGGCTACAAACACATCGGGCATAATACCGCCGCCGCCGTATACGTCGCGGCCTCGTAGCGTATGGTACTTCAGCGAATCCACAAACAGGCTGCTGTCCGGATGAAAGTACTCCCCGTTCTCAAAGCGATGCATGATGTCCATCTGGTATTCTTCTGATCCGGCCGTGTATGGCTTCTGAATAGAGCGGCCACTCGGCGTGTAGTAGCGGGAAATGGTCAGGCGCAGCTCAGAACCGTCGTTCAGCGGTATAGGCATCTGCACCAGTCCCTTGCCGAAAGAACGGCGGCCTACAATCAGGGCACGGTCGTTATCCTGCAGTGCGCCGGCCACAATCTCAGCGGCAGAGGCACTTCCTTCATCCAGCAGCACAATGAGCGGCCCGTTCTCAAAGTCTCCTTTGGTGCGGGCATAGGTTTTGGAATCATACTTGTCGCCCTTGCCGTCGGTATACACAATCATCTTCTCGCCTGATATAAACTCATCTGCCATCCGGATGGCGTGGTCCATATAGCCACCGGGGTTGCCGCGCAGGTCAAGTATAAGCCGCTGCATGCCTTTGCGCCTTAGCTCTGTCAGGGCCTGCTTAAACTCCTCATAGGTGTTCGCTGAGAAGCGGCTCACTTTGATGTAGCCTGTCCTGTCGTTCACCATGTAGTTTACATCCACAGAGTGTGTCGGGATTTTGCTGCGGTGTATGGTCAGGTCAAGAGGCTTTTTGGTGCCTTCCCGCTTAATGGTGAGGTTTACTTTGGATCCCTTCGGACCGCGCAGGCGCTGGAACACACCCTCGTTGTTGATACCGATGCCAGCCACATTCTCCCCGTCTACGCCAATTATTTTATCTCCGGCCTGTATGCCTGCTGCCTCCGACGGGCCTCCACTCAGCGGCGTAATCACATAAATAGTATCCTTGATGATGTTGAACTCCACGCCGATCCCCTCAAAGTCTCCTTCTAAATAAGAACGGGCCATGGCTATCTCGTCCGCCGGAATGTAAGCAGTGTGCGGGTCCAGTTTCTCCAGCATTTTGGTGATGGCAAAGTCTGACAGCTCCTCTATGTCCACGGTGTCCACATAATCGCGGTCTATATAACTCAGGATGTCCCGGAACTTCAGGTAGCTCTTGGCTGTGCCCTGCGGGTTATTGGAGGATGGCGAAAAGGTAGTGGCCCCAATCAGCACACCCACAACCAGCGCCATCGCAATAAACAGCGGCAGCTTTATCTGAAATGGAGAGTTTCGGACGTTTCTCTTTTCTTCTCCGTGCTCCATATTATCCATAGTCTTACAAATTAATAGTGCGTATACCTGTCTTCGCTAAAATACTACAGCAGCCGGTGACACATAAAATCACATTGAGGGGCTATATCTCTTATACAAGTACAAATGCTGAAAGTTGCAGCGTTTCCGGGCTATAATATACCGCCTCTTACCTATAACACCATCTAATTTAAAATAATTTAAATTATACTTCCTCCTCTTCAGGAGAAAACTGCACCACTTTTAGATGTACCTACCTTATTTATCGACAGAGCCCCCTTTGACTCTGTAAAACTGGTGCCATGTCAAGATTCATACTACCTGCGCGTTGCATGGTGGTAAGCAATGTGACGGCACAGGGAAAGAGGAGTTGTTTGTGCCCAAAGGCGCCCTTTAGAAGAGAAGATAAATTTTCTACCTTTGTGGCTTAAGAACAGACCAATGGGAAGGATAATGGCGATTGATTACGGGACAAAGCGTGTGGGGATAGCAGTTACCGACGTGCTCCAGATAATCGCCAGCCCTTTAGAAACCGTTCACGCCAAAGATGTGTTATCCTACCTGAAAGCATATGTGCAGCGCGAGCCAGTGGAGGCGATTGTGATAGGAATGCCGCGCCGCCTTTCAGGCGAGGACACCGAAGCTACCCAGCATGTGGTAGGCTTTGTACGAAAGGTGCAGAAGGAGTTTCCTGCCATACCGGTGCATACCGTGGACGAGCGTTTTACGTCTTCCATGGCAAAGGCGGCCATGCTGGCCGGCGGACTGAAGAAGAAAGACCGCCAGGACAAAGAAGCCGTAGACCGCGTGAGTGCCGCCATTATTTTACAGTCGTATTTAGAAAGCAGAACTATATGATTTATCCGATTACCGCTTACGGCGATCCAGTTTTAAAAGAAGAAGCAGAAGAAATCCCGAGAGATTACCCGGACCTGAAGGAACTCATTGAGGATATGTTCTCGACCATGTATTTTGCCCACGGCGTAGGCCTAGCCGCTCCGCAGATCAGCAAGAGCATCCGCCTTTTTGTGATTGACTCTGAGCCTATGATGGACGATGAGGACAAAGGAAAAGGTGTGAAGAAAGTGTTTATCAACCCTGAGATCATAGAGGAAGACGGGGAGGAATGGGGCTTTGAAGAAGGCTGCCTGAGCATACCAGGTGTGCGGGAGGTCGTGTACCGCCCGGAAAGTATTGCGATCCGCTACTTCGATGAAGAATGGAACGAGCACGAAGACACCTATGATGGCTTGACGGCTCGCGTTATTCAGCACGAGTACGACCACATTGAAGGCATCCTGTTCACGGATCACCTGAACGGACTGAAGAAGCGGCTTATTAAAAACAAGCTGTCTAAAATATCGAAGGGAGAAGTAGACGCGGACTATAAAATGAAGTTTCCGGCTCTCTCTAAAAGGAGATGAATTGTTTCTTTCCTGATAAATAAAGAAGCGCCTGTTGCAGTTTTGCAGCAGGCGCTTCTTTGTCTAATGATTCTTCTGGTTATCGTTCTACGCTCGCCAGTTAGCCTTTCCGGAACATGTGGCTCAGGTCGCCGGCACGGAACCAGCGATAGCCATACGCCTCCAGTGTAATGTGATGAACACCTTTCGCATCGGCCTCACTTTCTTTATTGGCCATCAGATCTATAAGTTTTGACTCTTTTTCCTGCTTCAGTTTAAGGTCCACCTCATGGGCTTTCTGGTCAAAATTGTGAAGTACAACAAGGGAACTTCCCTCCCAGTTGTAGTGCATCGCCAGCACCTGGTCGCGTCCTGTGTCCAGTATCTGCCAATCCCCCCATCCTATTTCTGAGCACTCCTGGCGCAGGCGGATCAGCGTGGTCATCCAGTTGAGCAGGGAGTCTGGCTGACGACGCTGGGTTTCCACATTCACATGCTGGTAGGCATAAGGGCCATCGTCTATGACCGGGTGTATAAGCTTTTCTGCCTCCGAGAAGCCAGCCTGCTCATCACTTGACCACTGCATGGGTGTGCGCACAGCGTTCCGTTCGTCCAGTTCCAGGTTATCCCCCATGCCTATCTCATCACCATAGCGGATGACCGGTGTTCCGGGCAGCGAAAACATCAGGCTGTAGGCCAGCTCAGACTGATCCCGGTTTCCCAGCATAGTAGAGAGCCGGCGGCGAATTCCGCGGCCATACAACTGCATATGCTCTTCGGGAGCAAAACGGGCAAATACTTTTTGCCGCTGCTCCTCCGTGAGCCGCCCCAGATCCAACTCATCATGGTTGCGCAGAAACTGGGCCCACTGGGTAGTATGCAGCTTATTACGCGTCGCCTCCAGCGCCTCTTTTAAAGGCCCGGTGTCGGCGGTGGCCAGGGCATAAAACAAATACTGGTTCACGTAAAAGTTAAACATTAGGTGAATTCCTTCCCCATTCTCACCGAAGTACTCCTGGCTCTCATCGGGCGCCACGTTGGCTTCACCCAACAGCACGGCATCTCCCCGCCGCCATTGCAGGAACTTCCGGATTTCATGCAGGTACTCAAACCTGATCTTACGATCGGATTTGCCAGGCACCTGCGTTTCCAGCAGGAAGGGCACTGCATCTACCCTGAAACCAGCTACTCCAAGTTCCAGCCAGTATCCTATGATCCGGCGAATCTCGGCGCGCACTTCAGGATTGTCTATGTTCAGGTCAGGCTGGAACTTATAAAAACGGTGGAAGTAATATGCCTTGGCTTGCTTGTCGTAGGTCCAGGTGGCTTTCTGCACCCCCGGAAACACCATGCCCTCGTCCCAGTCAGAGGGTTTCTTCTCAGACCAGACGTACCAATCGCGGTGCTTGGCATCTTTGCTGCTTCGGGCGTCCTGAAACCAGAGGTGCTGGTCTGAAGTATGGTTCACCACCAGGTCTATGATAACTTTAATGCCACGCTTCTTGGCCTGGTGCATAAACTCTACAAAGTTGCCGCTGGAGCCATGCCGGGGGTCTACACCATAGTAGTCTTTAATATCATAGCCGTTATCCTGGTTCGGTGTTGGTTGAAAAGGCGCCAGCCAGACGGTGTCGATGCCCATGGCGTGAAGGTAGTCCAGGCGGCGGGCAAGACCCTCAAAGTCGCCGACGCCGTCCCCGTTCAGGTCCATAAAGGTTTCCAGGTCCAGGCTGTAGATGATTGCGTTTTTATACCAAAGGTCTTGTATCATGGGGTGCTGTGCGTTGGTTGAATAATTGAATTTTCGTATACGTGAGAAAACAGGAAAAAAGGTTTGCGGTAGAAGCTGAGCTTCGAAAAGCATGTTCCTCAGCACCTTCAAACTGCAGCGCCAGCTACTCCAGCCTTATTTTCTACCACGGAAACAAACATTGGCTAATTTTCTTCTGGTACTACCGCCTTCTTAACATTAGCTTTGTCTGCCACTTTAACCGCTCTAAGCTGTTGGGCAACCCGATTTTGTACAATGCAGGACCATGTGGCAGAGAAGCTATGGCAAGTATACTAAGAGCAACAGGCCCTTGTTTTAGCAGATTACTAGAACAGAACGATGAATATTTATACACACATCATGAATAAAATTTTACTTACACTATTTGCACTGCTGGTAAATATGACTGTGGTGCTGGCACAAACAGAAACAGAAGCCGACACCACCTGGAGGAGAAACTTTTCAGCAGGAATAAACTTAAACCAGGCGGCCTTCAGCGAAAACTGGAGAGCAGGAGGCGTTAACTCCATCGCGCTTAACTCGCACCTCAATGCCGGAGCAGACTACAGCAAAGGCCGGGTATCATGGGATAATGAAGTGCAGTTGCAGTATGGCCTTGTCAAAAATAAGGGCGAGGAGATGCGCAAAAGCGTTGACCGCATATACCTTGACTCGAAATACGGCTACAAGCTTTCCTCTGACTGGAACAGTTTTTTTTCGGCCAACTTCCTCTCTCAGTTTGCACCAGGCTACAACTACAACATTGACGCTGACGGCACTGACCTGCTGATATCCAACTTCCTGTCGCCGGCTTTTTTGACCTTTGCCCTCGGTGCGGAGTATAAACCCAATCCTTCTTTCTCTTTACGCCTGAGCCCTTTTGCACCGCGTTTTACGTTTGTGGTAGACGACGAAGTAGCAGATAACGAGCGTTATGGTGTGCCTGAGGGAAAGACAGTACGCACCGAGTGGCTTGCTGCCATGGTGCAGGCCTCATTTAAGCGCGACATTGCTACCAACCTGAACCTGAAACTCAATTACATGGGCTACCTTAACTACGGAGAATTTTCCTTTGAGCGGGTGGACCACCGTCTGAATGCTGTGCTGAACGCCAAGATAAACCGCTACATTAGCGTTAACCTAATGGGTAATGTCATTTATGACTATGACCAGGATCCTGGTGTACAATACAGCCAGTCTCTGGGTTTGGGTATACTGTATACCTTAGAGGGCTTTACGGTGGGCAGGTAGCCACAAAATTGCCCTGAGGCTCTAGGCGCAGCGCAATAACATCAATAAATTCGCTGTTCCCGTAAGAGGCAGATATGGCTGGCAAACAACGCGTTGCTCTTTTTCTACTGCTCACATTCCTTCTTCCACAGCTTAGCTATGGCTGGGGCTTCTTTGCGCACCAGCGCATTAACAGGCTGGCAGTGTTTACGCTGCCACCGGAAATGATCGGCTTCTACAAAAAGCATATCCGCTACATCACCGAAAATGCCGTGAACCCCGACCGCCGCCGCTATGCCGTGGAATGGGAAGCACCCCGCCACTACATTGACCTGGATGTATACGGCGACAGCGCGCTGTACAAAGTGCCGCGTTTCTGGCAGCAGGCCGTGGAGCAGTATACAGAAGACACGCTGCAGGCCTATGGTATTGTGCCGTGGCACATCAGCCTGATGAAGTACCAGCTGACGCAGGCCTTTAAGGAGCGCAACCTCGACCGCATCCTGCGCCTCAGCACCGAAATGGGGCACTATGTAGCCGATGCCTGCGTGCCGCTGCATACTACCCGGAATTATAATGGCCAGTTAACCGGCCAGCGCGGCATCCATGCTTTCTGGGAAACGCGTCTGCCTGAGCTATTCTCAAACGACTATGATTTCTTTGTTGGCCAGGCCCAATACATCGAGAAGCCGCAGCTACGGGCATGGGATTTGGTTGCCAGTGCCCACACCGCCCTCGATTCTGTGCTGTACTTCGAGAAAGAGCTCACGCATGCATTCGACGAGGAGAAGAAATACTCTTTTGAGGTGCGCAACAACCTCACCACCCGCGTGTACTCCCTCGCCTTCTCACAGGCCTACAGCGATAAATTAAACGGTCAGGTAGAGCGGCAGATGCGACTAGCCATCCGGACTATTGCCAGCTATTGGTACACCGCCTGGGTAGATGCCGGGCAACCAGACCTCAGCACTTTTCCGAAGGCGCTCACGGCAGAGGAGAAGCAGCGACTTGAGATGGAGAAAAAAGAGTATGAAGCAGGTCCGCATAAACCCCGTGAAGAAGGCGGAAACTAGCCTGCCAGGCCCTTTAGTTTCCGGACCAGTTGCAGCCGGGCCTCCCGCATGAGTTTCACTCCCTTCGGCAGGCGGTTATACTTTAGCACCGGAATAGGCTTTACTTCAGGTCCAAAGCTTTTGTAGAAGTGGAGAATATCCTGCTCCCGCTCATCAGGGCTCTCGAAGTCGAATAACAGCTCCTGCCCGGCGTATTTCCGGATGATATGGTCAATGAGGAGGGTGCGGCCATTCTGCCTGCGTCCATGCTGCGGGGCAGCGTTGAAAATATAGACAATGCGCCCGCCCCAGATAATAAAAAGGCAGCCGCTGTTTTCCCGCCCTTCTTTATCTACTGTATAGTACATTTTGCCCACGCCCTTTTCCCTCAGCACCTGGTACAGCTGCCGGAGCATATCGTAGGCTCCAGCTGCTACACCGCCGTAAATGCGCCCGGCTGTTTCTTCTTTGAAAAACCGGATAATAAGTTCTATATTATCGCTTTCCCTGAGCTGCAGGCCTGCTTTGTGAGCGCGTTTCAGGTTCATCTTCCTATCACGGGAATAGCCCTTGTACAGCTGCTCATAGCTGCTGTGCAGGTTCAGGTACAGCGTTACGGTTTGCCCTGCCTCCACCTCCGGCAGTAACAGCGAAGGCAACTGGTTGTCGGTATTAAAATTATAATCTACCACATACCGGAAGCGCTGGTATAGCTCTTGAATAAAGGTCAGGTAAGTGCCGTGTGGTACTCTTCCTTCCAGGGCGTAAATGCCCAGTTGCTGGCAAAACAAGGGCTGCTGCACATAGCGTATGCCCAGCTTACTTCGCCATGGCACCGGCATCACCATCTTGTAGCTGCCTGCATCGTCTGCTTCCACTACACCCTCCCACCCCGGCGACACCACATCCAGGTACCAGGACATGGCGTATACCTGCCGCTGCGGGGAGCGCTCCACCACGGCATCCCACTGCTCCAGGTCAATGTCAGTGTGCGGCAGGTAGAGGACAGGCATGAGGTATAGATAGAATGGCGTTTGGCATGATGCGTGAAGCAAGATACGAAAGTGAAGCAATATCTGCAGTGCTACGCTTTGCTCCAGATGGAAGAAGGCACCAGAATGCTTTAGGCACACACGGTACTATAAACCAAAAGAGGCCGCCCTTACCGGACAGCCTCTTTTGGTTTACACTTTGAAGTTTGTTCCTAGGATACTACCACTGCAATAGTACCTACAACGGTGAAATAACCAGCGATAAGCCAATAGGCAATCGCTTCCTTGCTACTAGAGTAAAAATTTTTCATGGCTGACATCCATTAAATGTTTAAAAACACTATAAACCTCTGGCTGTCTTCTACATATTTTACGAAATCACTGCAATTTTTGTTAACTTATTTTAGATAGAAAAGCAATATTTTAACAGCGTTATAACGCTGTTAATGATGGGTTTAAATCACTCAAGTAACCCCTGCTGCTTCTGAAGATGTAAAGCCGAGCAAACTCTATTAATTATTCTTATAATTTTTTGTTCAATTTAGTGACCCATGAAATTACTGTGCTCTTTTCATATAAAAGGCCGCTGCAGTTAAGCAGCGGCCTCTCAATAATCAGCTTCAGATAAATTGTTAATCTCTGACTTTTAATCTCCCGGACTAAGAATTAAACCAGTTTCTTATAGCGGATGCGCTGTGGCTCTGCATCACCCAAACGCTTCTTCTTGTTCTCTTCATACTCGGTATAGTTACCTTCAAACCAGTACACCTGCGAATCGCCCTCGAAAGCAAGTATGTGGGTACAGATACGGTCCAGGAACCAACGGTCGTGGGAGATGATAACGGCGCAACCGGCAAAGTTCTCCAGCGCGTCTTCCAGCGCACGAATGGCATTTACGTCCAGGTCGTTTGTCGGCTCATCGAGCAGCAGCAGGTTACCACCTTCTTTCAGCGTCATGGCCAGGTGCACCCGGTTACGCTCACCCCCCGACAGCTTGTCTACTTTCTTCTCCTGGTCGCCACCTGTAAAGTTAAACTTGCTCACATAGGCCCGGGACACTACCTGACGACCTGCCATCATCATGTGCTCGGTTCCGCCTGAAATAACTTCGAACACAGACTTGTTCGGGTCAAGCTGGGTATGCTCCTGGTCTACGTATGATATCTGTACCGTAGAACCAACGGCGAAGTCACCTGCATCCGGTTTCTCCTGTCCTGTAATCAGCTTAAACAAAGTGGTTTTACCGGCACCGTTCGGCCCGATAATGCCCACGATACCACCCTGCGGCAGCGCGAAGTTCAGGTCTTCAAACAGCAGTTTATCGCCATACGCCTTGCTCACGTGGTTTACTTCAATTACCTGGGCACCCAGGCGTGGACCATCCGGTATAAAGAGCTCCAGTTTCTCTTCTTTCTTAGAGGCGTCTTCTCCGGCCAGCTTATCATACTGGCTAAGGCGTGCCTTGGATTTGGCATGGCGTGCCTTCGGTGCCATACGCACCCACTCCAGCTCGCGCTGCAGCGTTTTCTGGCGCTTGCTCTCCGTTTTTTCTTCCTGCGCCAGGCGATTAGCCTTTTGCTCCAGCCAGCTGCTGTAGTTGCCTTTCCACGGAATACCTTCGCCACGGTCCAGCTCGAGAATCCAGCCGGCTACATTGTCGAGGAAGTAACGGTCGTGGGTTACGGCGATAACGGTGCCCTTGTATTGCTGCAGGTGCTGCTCGAGCCAGTCTACAGACTCCGCGTCGAGGTGGTTAGTTGGTTCGTCCAGCAAGAGCACATCCGGTTCCTGCAACAGCAGGCGGCAAAGGGCCACACGGCGCTTCTCACCACCCGACAGGTTCCCGACGATAGCATCTTCCGGCGGCGTACGCAGGGCATCCATGGCGCGCTCGAGGCGGTTGTCCAGTTCCCAGGCGTTCATCTGGTCCAGTTTCTCCTGCACCTCGCCCTGGCGCTCAATGAGCTTGTTCATCTCATCGTCCGTCATCTCCTCGGCAAACTTCATGTTGATTTCGTCGAACTCGCGCAGCAGGCTTACCACTTCGCTCACGCCTTCTTCCACCACCTGGCGCACCGTTTTCGTCGGGTCCAGTTGCGGCTCCTGCTCCAGGTAGCCTACTGTGTAGCCCGGAGACCACACCACCTCACCCTGAAACTCTTTATCAACACCTGCAATGATTTTAAGCAAGCTCGACTTACCGGACCCGTTCAGACCCAGCACGCCGATTTTAGCACCATAGAAAAATGACAGGTAAATATTCTTTAGCACTTGTTTCTTTGGCGGGTAGATCTTGCTTACCCCAGCCATTGAGAAAATTATAGTTTCGTTACTCATGCTGTAGTTTATCGTTTTATTCTAATATTTAATTAACAAAGCGAAGGCAACTGAGCCCCAGCGGTGAATCCTATCTGCCTGATATTTTATTCCTTAAAGAATTACAAATATCGTAAAAATTCATGCTTCACGCTTCACAAAATTGGTTGAAATCATTAAACTTGTAAAAAACAGTATGGGTATAGTATGTCCAGACTTATTTTAGCACCTGGTGTTCGTTCAGTAGCGTTGCCATTCACTTTTAATACCTAGAAGTAATGACAAACGCTGCAGGTTAACCTGCGTATGTTAGGATTAGTCATATTCTGTCGCCTTACCCTATTTTTTCGACCCATAACCCTATCCAGTTAATGGAAAACAACGATCTATTGGAAGAAGCCAAAAAGTACGGCTTTATTCAGGACCAGCAAGTGTGGCTAAAGCCCTTTATGAACTACCCCGCACGGCAGGTAGGCGAAGTAAAAGAGTCTGAAGATGATTCGCTGGTGTATTTCGCAAAGCGTTTCGAGATGTTCCAGGAAAAAGTGAAGAACCTGCTGGACCGCATTGAAACCTCTGAGAACAAAGGCTCTTTCCTGATGAAAGTGCTGCACATGAAGGAGCAGGTGGGAAGCTACGATGCACTGGGTGACTTTGAGAAAATCTACCACACACTGAGCAAGGCAGAGTCAGACATAAATGAAACGATTAAGCAGAACCGCGAGAAGAACCTGACAACCAAAATAGCGCTGACACAGGAGGCTGAGGCCCTGACAGATAGCATTGAATGGCAGGAGACAACTGAGAAACTGAAGGAACTCCGGGCCACCTGGATCAAAACAGGACCGGTAGAGAAGGATCTGACAGAGGAGATAGAGGAGCGTTTTAAAACGGCAATTGAGAACTTCTTTGAGCGGAAGAAAAATTTCTTCGAGGACAAGAAGAAGATGCAGAACCGCGTCTACGATAAGTACCGCGACCTCATTTCTCAATCTGTATCGTTGCAGAATTCTGAAGACTGGGAAGGCACCACTGCCAAACTGAAGGCTTTGCAGAACCAGTGGAAAGAAGTAGGCGGCACCCTTCCGCGCAAAACCATGACGCGGCTGTGGACAGACTTCCGGAAGGCGCACAATCACTTTTTTGAGCGCCTGAAAAAGAAGATCAACAACGAAAAGAACGAGTCGAGGGGCAAGTACTACGAGACGAACTTTGAGCGCAAAAAGGAGTTGGTAGAGGAAGGGGAGCAGCTTTTGCAGCGGCATAGCCTGGGCGATGCCGTAAGGCGCGCAAAGGAGTTGCAGGCAGAGTGGAAAAAAGTAGGCCCTGTAAGCCCGGAGGTTTCTGACATGATCTGGGAGCGCTTTATCAAGGCCTGCGACAAAGTGTTTGAGATGAGCAGCCTGGAGCACTACATCCGCAAACGCCAGCAAGCCGCTAACCAGACACTCTCAGAAACAGATGACCTGCAGGCCCGTATCAACGCGCTGAAGGATTTCATAAAGTCAGACAAAAACGAGATGGAGGTACTGGAGGATAATTTAGGCAAACTGAGTGACACCCCGGGCAATGATGCTTTCCGCAACATGCTGCAGGGTAAGATCCGGAACTTTAAGCGCAAGATCAACACGAAGACAGAAATGATAGAGTCGTTTAAAAACCAGCTTAGCGCTATCAGCAGATAAGTATTTTCTTCTCGTACAGTTATTTGGAACAGCCCCTGTTGCACCTGCAGCCGGGGCTGTTTATAATCTATCCGGCTCACCGCCAGCCTCCCCTGCAACTGCTGTTACAGATGCTCTTTAGATGCAAAAAAATATTACAGCCTTTTTGAACATTTGCGCTTTTTTTGCGTTGTGTTGGTAAAAACAGACAAAAAAAGCAAATTTATTTTTGCTGAAAATTTTTGTTTTTGTTTTTATTCATACTTTTGCAAACCATTTCAAAAAGCCAATATTTTAAAGGAGAAAATACTATGTACTGGACACTAGAATTAGCATCATATCTGGAGGACGCACCTTGGCCAGCCACTAAAGATGAACTTATCGATTTTTCAATTCGCTCAGGTGCCCCAATGGAGGTTGTAGAGAACCTACAGGCCCTTGAGGATGACGGACAGCCATACGAGAACATTGAGGAAATCTGGCCTGACTATCCTACCAAAGAGGATTTCATGTTCAATGAAGACGAGTACTAAGAAGAATTACGAATTATTAATTAGAAACTAGAAGCGTTTGAGGGGGAAGCTTGTTCTCCATTTCTAATTTTGAATTTCTAATTTTTAATTGATTTAGGATTTGATCATTGAAGTAAAAAACCTGGTTGCGGGCTATGGACAGCGTGTCCTTATCCGCAACCTTTCTTTTTCTGTACCATCCCCAGCTTTTATAGCCATTATAGGGCACAACGGCGCTGGTAAAACTACGTTCTTCAAAGCCTTCCAGCAGAAGGTGGATTACGAAGGGCAACTGCTGGTGCAGGGCAAAGACCTGAAGCAGTTCCCAAGCGCGACAGAAAGAGGACTGCTCTCCTACCTTCCTCAAAAAAATACCGTTGGCTTCCCCATTAAGGTGCACGATCTGGTGGTAATGGGCCTTTTCCGGAAAAAAAGCTTTTTCCAGAACTATAATGCCGTTGATTATAAACTGGCTGCCCAAACCCTACATCACCTGCAGCTCTCTCACCTGTTAGATCATGATTTCACCACACTTTCCGGTGGCGAGCAGCAACTGGTGTGGCTGGCACAGCTGATACTGCAGGATGCCGCGATAAACCTGCTGGACGAGCCGACACAGCAGCTGGACGTGTACTATAAAAACCAGGTGTTTCAGCTTTTGCAGCAGTGGGTGCTCCAGCAGAGAAAGACAGTGTTCTGCATCACCCACGACCTGCAGAACCTGCCTCCGCTACAGGGCTACCTGCTGAATCTCTCGAAGCCCGCACCAACCCTAGAAGCCATTACACCAGCATCGGTAAAGGCCAACCAGGCTTTTCTGGAGGCAGGCCGGCAACCTGTGCTGTAAGTAGATGCTGGACCTTAGTGTTATATTTCAGGCAAAAGACGTTTGCCTGGCGCCGGTATCATACTGGTGACGTAAAGCGGAAAGGGAGTCTGCTCTTGCTACAAAATCCAGATGCAAAATATTGCGTCTCTACAGATAAGCTTTGCTCCTTTAGGCATTATGTTTTTCCTGTTCCGCCCTTGCAAAAGCTTTTGCCAGAATCAGGTCTTCGGGGGTAGTAATTTTGATGTTGCGATAATTTCCTTCCACCAGCACCACCTTCTCCCCTAGTTGCTCTACCACAGAAGCATCGTCTGTGAAGTGCTCCTGCTCCGCCTGCTCATAGGCCCGGCAAAGTATACTTGCCAGGAAGCACTGTGGCGTTTGCACCAGCTTGTAATTAGCGCGCGGCACGGCCTGGCTGCCCTGTGGTGTGAGTTCCCGAATGGAATCCTTGGGTGATACCGCCACCACGGCACTGCCATGTACAGCAGCGGCTTCGAAAGCGGCTTTTATAGTTCCTGTCTCTACAAAAGGCCTTACGCCATCGTGCACCGCTACCAGCCCCTCTCCCAGCACTGCATCCAACCCGTTTTTCACCGAACCGAAACGTGTAATTCCACCCGCTACGGCCATATGGAAAAGCTTGAAGTTGTATTTCCGGCAGAGGTCGCGCCAGGTGTGCAGCTGTTGCTGCGGCAGCACTACTATCAGTCGCAGGTCAGGGTTGTACTCATAAAACCGCGCAATGGTATGCATCAGGATAGGTTTGCCAGCCACCTCTATAAACTGTTTGGGCACCTCGTGCTGCATCCGGCTGCCTGAGCCACCTGCCACTATAATTGCATATTCCGGGAGTTGAGACATAGAGAGTTAGAGAGTTTGGGAGTGATGAACGTAACTTAATGTACCAATGATCTATTATGGATAAAACAAAATGCCCTGGCTTTAGCAGAGCCGGGGCATTTTGTTTAATTCATATTGGCAAGCTGCTTACTACAGCACCAGCATTACATCGCCGTAGCTGAAGAAACGGTATTTTTCTTTTATAGCCTGCTGGTATGCTTCCATAATCAACTCGTATCCACCAAAGGCAGCTGTCATCATCAGCAACGTGGATTCCGGCATATGGAAGTTAGTTACCAGTGAGTTCGCGATTTTGAAATCATATGGAGGAAAAATGAAACGGTCTGTCCAGCCTTCGTTTGCCTTCAGGCGGTTGTTAGCAGATACAGAAGACTCCAGCGCACGCATGGTAGTGGTACCGATAGCCACAACACGCTTTTTGTTGTCAAGCGCTCTGTTCACCATCTCAACAGTCTCTGCTGGCACCATAAAGTTCTCAGAGTCCATTTTATGCTTTGTCAAGTCTTCCACATCCACCGGGCGGAAAGTACCCAGGCCTACGTGAAGCGTCAGCGGGGTCACGTCCACACCTTTTATTTCCAGGCGCTTCAGTACTTCTTTTGTGAAGTGCAGACCAGCGGTAGGGGCAGCAACGGCACCCACGTTCTTGGCATACACTGTCTGGTAACGCTCGCGGTCTTCAGGCTCCGCCTCACGCTTGATATACTTCGGAAGCGGCGTTTCACCTAGGTCGTTGATGGCTTTGTAAAACTCCTCATCTGAGCCATCGAACAGGAACTTGATGGTGCGGCCACGGGAAGTGGTATTGTCAATAACTTCGGCCACCAGGTCACTCTCGCCAAAGTACAGCTTGTTTCCCACCCGGATTTTACGGGCAGGGTCTACCAGCACATCCCACAGGTGGATGTCTTTATTTAGCTCGCGCAGCAGGAATACCTCTATTTTAGCGCCTGTTTTCTCTTTGTTACCGTAAAGGCGCGCCGGGAACACTTTTGTATCGTTCACCACCATCACATCACCATCATCAAAGTACTCCAGGATGTCTTTGAAAACGCGGTGCTCAATTTTTCCGGTAGCACGGTGCACCACCATCATGCGGGACTCATCGCGGTTTTCGGAGGGGTGGGTGGCTAAATATTCTTCAGGAAGGTCGAATTTGAATTCGGATAATTTCATATATTAAATATTACGGTATTTAATAACTAATAATATATTTTATTATATATCAACAAGTTACGCTCTTATCACCTCTGACACAGGTAAACAAATACAACTGAAGTTACGCGCCAGTGCTGCAAAAGTAGGGCACAAAGGTACATTATTAAAATCTAAATTATATAATTTAGGTTCCATGCCTTGTATGCGTGGCAGGGATTTGTTTACCTAAGTGTTTACCTTTCCTATAGGAACAGCCACACGATACTGGCCTCCCGGGTGAAGTCCGCTATAGAGGGCACAAGCACCAGCGGAATGCTGCTCACCTTGCGTGGCTTTATCTCCCACGTGAACTTGGAGAAAAACACCATCTGCGGCCTGATGAAAACCCACAGCGTCAAGTGCCTTCGGTAGTTGTAAACCAGAACAACTTGAGGCAGCCTGTCTATAGTATAACTCTGTGCGGCAGCGCCTTTCCTGTACGCATACCTCCCACAGCACCTTCCCTGCCCGTAAAAAAGCTAATTGGCTACAGATAGAAAAAGGAAGGCTCCTCATTATGAGGAGCCTTCCTTTTTCTATCTGTAGCTTTTCTATCTGTAGCGACAATTACACTCACTTTACCTGACCACTTCCCGATCACAGGAATAAAGGCTTTAGGTGTAATTAAGGTGAGACCGTAAAAATCAGCGTCTTGCCGCGGCCATTAGACGTCAAGATGCAATCATCGATACTATGCCAGGGCCGTTAGTGCAGTTACACCGCTTCAGTTCTGTGCAAAGGCTATCAATCTTTTACAGCTGCGACACAAGATAATTTCTTCACTGTCTATCGTTTTAACTTGCTCACGGGCTTCTGTCATGAAGCAGGAAGGTGTGTTGTCGCAATGAGGTAATCCGAGTGTATGCCCTAACTCATGGAGTGAGGCTTTGGCAAGTCTGCGCTCATACCTGCCACCATTGAGCTTTTTAATTCCAAACGCATGCGTTGAAATTACACATGCTACCCCACCATTATAGGAAAGCCCATTGACAGCCCAGTTAGAGGAATCTTCTTTGGTAGCATAAATGCTACTGTCGGTTACTCCCATTATCTTATCATACTTGTTTGGCATGGCTGCGGTCAGGTAATCAAGTAACAGACTTGCATTATAACCGGGAGGGCTATCGTAGGCACTTTTAGGCATTTTCTGTCTATCAAGCACATCCACCTCAAAGCCATAGATGTCTTCAATCTGTGACTTGATAAACCGTACTTCCCATGATGATTCGTCTACTCCGGCTAATGGAGCGAGGGCAATTTTACCCTTAAAAAACAAATTGCTAATGGTAAATCTTTTGAGGTTATAGTATCTAAGCGCATACAAAGTTGTCGCTAAGGCAGTCAGAAGCAGAAGCATTAACAGGCCTGGGTACAATATTCTTTTAGGCATTTCAATAACTTATCAGATACACAAAAGCAAAGCTACAGGCGCTTTGTGGTGTTGAACAGATTTGGTCCCCGCTCTTAGGTGAGACTTTGAAACGCTCTCATTGTCACCTTCCCGTATAGCCTTAGTCTTTATTTAAAACGCATATAGGAATATTATAAATATACAAAAACTATGTTTAACCAACTAATTGTGTAAATTTATATACGCCTTGCACCTTCTGTTCCTTTTGCCACTTTACAATAATTCCGCTATATGAAAACAATCTTCCATCTCCTGCTCGCGCTTCTTTGCGTCAGCACCTCTCTTGCGCAGTCCCCTGTGGAAAAAGTCGACAACCTGCGCGTTTTCCTGGACTGCCAAACCTACTGCGACAGGGACTACATCAGGCGGGAGATACCTTTCGTAGACTATGTGAATGACCGTTTTCAGGCCAACGTCTACATCCTGATTACAGCGCAGACCACGGGAAGCGGAGGCCGTGAGTACAAGCTCCAGTTTGAGGGGCGGGATGCCTTCTCCGGGATGAATGAGGTGAAGCAGTACATCAGGCAGGCCACCGCCACGGACGATGAAGACCGGAAAGAGGCGGTTGAGAAAATCAGGCTCGGGCTGATTCCCTACCTCCTGAAGACAGAGAAGGCAAAGGA
>NZ_JBHUOX010000040.1:0-14103 GCF_042686245.1 Pontibacter toksunensis
AGCCCCTCCCCCCTTCCTTGTGAAGCGGGATGCAAAGGTAAGAAGCTTTTTTCTCTTTGCAAGGGGCGCCGGCACAAAAACCTGCTGTCTCCTGCCTGTTCCCGGGCAAGTGCCTAAGGCTGCGGGGGAAATCTTTCAAAATTTTTCTTCTCCGGCCTGCCCGATGCCTGTTGAATAAGCGCGGGGAGGCGGGCCTTGTGTCCTTTTCCCCTAAGTTGAACTGCGCTGCTTTATGCCCTCCGGTTCGCTTTTCAACACCGGACGCTGGGAAATAACAGTAGCCGGGGAGCCCAAAGTTCCAGATGATTGATAAACTTTTAGGGCTTTCTTACTTTGACTGCCTGCTTCCCGGGCACTGGGGAATAACATGCAGGAGAGCCGTGGGAGTTCCGGTGCAGCCAAGGTTATGAGTTGCGCTTCTAATCTTGCGCCTATCCAACACCATTCAAATAATAAAGCTTTGTGAGCTTCTGTTCATTATGCCAACTCCTGCTTCTCCTTGCTTGAAACAGCACTGTCTGCGTAATCCTGCAGGTAACTGTAACGCGGCGTTAGTTTACCGGCTCTGGCAATAGTGGCACGTTCCAGCATGCCGTCTGCATCACCGTTAAAAAGGTGCGGAAACACATTATCAATAAGGTGGCGGCCGAAGTCCCGGGAGGCGTTACGCGGCAACTCGCAGGGCAGGTTATCTACTGCCATCACGGCAATGTTTTCAAGTCTGTTAAAAGCTGGCTCCAGTTCTCCGGTGTCCGGGTTACAATCGAAAACAGGATCCAGTATGGTAGTGGAGCGCTTTGTGACAGGTATTGAGCCATTGATGTCGCAGGTGATGTCGGCGATGGTATTGATCCTAAAATCCGGCTGGCGGGTATCCTCCTCTGTAAACAGCTTGGGCGCATTCGGGTGCCAATAGGCGCAGGCCAGCAGCAGGTCAGTTACACGGCTGAACTTCCGGAAGGTACTCTTATATAAGTGTGGGTTGGTGTAAAAGTCAGGAGAGTCCCACACTTCCACATCCGGGCGCGTGTTGTAGTCGCCGGAGTGCAGTTGGGCGTAAACCGGTTCTGTAAATTGCTTGTACAGGTAATCGAACACACTCACCTTCTGTATTCCCATCTTGTCCAGCACCTCCATCGCACCGCTGGCCACTCTCCCTCCTCCCGTTACGGCAATCTTAATTGGCGGCAGTTTTACCTTAAAAAACTCTTCCTGCATGTCCTCCATCTCATGGCACAGGTAGGCTGGCTTCAGGTCGAACAGTTTCCATTTTTTGCCATAGGTCCGGATGCCGTTATACGATCCCACTATACCTGCATAGCGGCCGAAAGCCACTACCCGCTGCCCCTGTGGCGTTTTCAGGGTTTCGTAATCTATGAGTGTAATGTTCTTGTCGAGGACAGCGCGAAGCAACCTGGCATTGTGTGGCTGCTTTTTTATAGTATGTGAGAAGAAGAAGTAGGTCTTGTTAGGTATGAGCAATTCAATGGGCACCTCTTTTACTCCGAGCAGAATATCACAGTCACTCAGGTCCTGCTGCACCGGAATTCCCAGCTCGGCATATTCAGCATCGGCAAAGCTGCGGACATCACTGGATTGCACCACAAGGTCCATCTCCGGAAAAGTCTCCAGCGCCTCCACGCATTTCTTGGGTGTGAGTGGCACCCGTTTATCTACCGGTACCTTACCTTCTTTTACAATGCCGATTTTGATTTTGCTCATGATGTGCCCTTTTGAATTGTTGATGCACCAAAAATGTTAGATTAAAGCAAGCAAAAAGCGCTTTTACCTGTTACAGTTAAAAGGCTGTACTGCACGCGCAGGCAATAGCTTAAAAGCAACAACAAATAGCAGGTGAAAGCCCTAACTATTTAGATTTGATGCTTCAATATAATAAACAATTACTATTACTTTTGTAGAAAATAATGAGAATAGCGGGGGTCCGCTGCTTTCAACCATTTGCAACCCATAATTCCCAATCTATATTCCGTTATGATTTTTAAAACTAAACCTGCAGATGTATTCAAGGAGCGCCATAACGGCCCCGACAAGGAGCAGATGCAGTACATGCTTAAAACCATTGGGGCAGATTCGCTGGACCAATTGATTGAGGAGACTGTACCGGCCGCGATTCGTCTCAAAAAGCCGCTGAACCTGCCAAAGGCTCTCTCGGAAAAAGATTTCCTGAACAAGTTCAGCCAGATAGCAAAGCAGAACAAGGTGTTTAGGTCCTATATAGGGCTTGGCTATAATGATACAGTAGTGCCGCCTGTTATTCTTCGTAACATCATGGAGAACCCGGGCTGGTACACCGCCTATACGCCTTACCAGGCCGAGATTGCCCAGGGCCGACTGGAGGCACTGATCAATTATCAGACAATGGTAATGGACCTGACCGGGATGGAGATTGCCAACGCCTCTTTGCTGGATGAGGGCACTGCTGCTGCCGAGGCAATGGGCATGTTCTACTCCCAGCGTAAAGGCTCCCGCAAAAATGCCACCCGCTTCTTTGTGTCAGAGCAGGTGCTGCCGCAAACAATAGATGTACTGCTGTCGCGTGCCACACCGCTGGGCATTGAACTGATAACAGGCGACCACCGCGAAGCGAACCTGGAAGACGAGACACTGTTTGGCGCCATCTTACAATATCCGGCTGCCGACGGCGCTGTGTTTGATTATACTGACTTCATCAGTCGCGCCCATACACAGGACATCATGGTAGCTGTGGCGGCAGACATACTTTCCCTTACCCTATTAACACCTCCGGGGGAGATGGGTGCCGATGCCGTTGTAGGCACCACGCAGCGCTTTGGCGTGCCAATGGGTTTTGGTGGTCCGCATGCGGGTTATTTTGCAACGAAAGACGCTTTCAAGCGTGTGCTTCCGGGTCGTATCATCGGTATTTCTGTGGATGCCGCAGGTGACAAGGCTTACCGCATGGCCCTGCAGACACGTGAGCAGCACATCCGCCGTGAGAAAGCGACTTCTAACATCTGTACAGCACAGGTACTGCTGGCCGTGATGGCTGGAATGTATGCTGTTTACCATGGCCCGCGCCGCCTGAAGTATATCGGCCTGAACACCTATGCCCTGACACAACAGTTGGAGAAAGGCCTGAAAGCCCTAGGCTTTGAGCAGCAGAACGAGCAGTATTTTGACACACTGAAAGTAGCAGTGGAGAGTGCCGACATGCAGCAGGCCATCCGTCAGGAGGCTGAAGCATCTGGCATGAACTTCCGCTATTTCGGTGGAAAGAACATCGGCATCTCCCTTAACCAGAACACAGAGTTGCAGGATGTGAAGGACATGTTAGCGGTATTTGCGAAAGTGGCTGGCAAGTCTGCAGATATATTGAACATAGACGAACTTCCCGCAGAAACAGATGTGACCTGGACTGACAGCCTGATCCGTAAGAGTGAGTACCTGCAGCACGAGGTGTTTAACAAGCATCATTCAGAGTTGGAGATGACGCGTTACATGAAGTACCTCGAGAACAAGGATATTTCGCTGGTGCACTCCATGATTCCGCTCGGTTCCTGCACCATGAAGCTGAACGCTACAGCAGAGATGATTCCGGTAACATGGCCAGAGATTGGACAGTTGCACCCATTTGCCCCGGCAGACCAGACAAAAGGCTACCAGCAGATATTTGCTGACCTGGAGGCCTGGCTGTGTGAGGTAACACAATTTGATGCCGTTTCTTTACAGCCTAACTCAGGTGCACAGGGTGAGTATGCCGGCCTAATGGTTATCCGTGCTTATCATGAGTCCCGTGGCGACCACCACCGTACTGTTTCGCTTATTCCTTCTTCTGCACACGGTACTAACCCTGCTTCTGCAGTAATGGCTGGTATGAAGGTAGTAATAGTGAAGTGCGATGAGAAAGGAAACATTGATGTGGCTGACCTGCGTGCAAAGGCAGAGCAGTATAAGAACGAGCTTTCGTGCCTGATGGTGACCTACCCTTCCACACACGGTGTATATGAGGAGAGCATCATCGAGATCTGCCAGATCATCCACGACAATGGCGGACGCGTGTACATGGACGGTGCTAATATGAATGCCCAGGTTGGCTTGACTTCTCCGGCTACCATTGGTGCCGACGTTTGCCACCTTAATTTACATAAGACGTTCTGTATTCCTCACGGTGGTGGTGGTCCTGGCATGGGCCCTATCGGTGTGGTAAAAGACTTGGCGCCGTTCCTGCCGGGCCACGCAGTGGTAGACCTGGGCCGTAGTGAGGCCATCAACGCAGTGTCTGCAGCGCCCTGGGGTTCTGCTTCTATCCTGCCGATATCTTATGCTTATATCGCGATGATGGGCGGCGAAGGTCTGACAGAAGCTACCAAAGTGGCCATCTTGAATGCTAACTATATTAAGGCGCGCTTAGAAAAGCATTACCCTGTGCTGTACGTAGGTTCTAAAGGCCGCTGCGCACACGAGATGATCCTGGATTGCCGCAACTTCAAGAAAGCAGGTGTGGAGGTAGAGGACATTGCGAAGCGCCTGATGGACTATGGTTTTCATGCGCCTACCGTGTCCTTCCCGGTTGCTGGTACGCTCATGGTGGAGCCTACAGAGTCGGAGGCACAGGAAGAACTGGATAGGTTCTGCGACGTGATGATATCCATTCGTGAGGAAATCCGTGAGATTGAGGACGGCAAAGCAGACCAGAAGGCGAACGTGCTGAAGAATGCGCCACATACACTTAAAGTTGCCTTGGCCGAGAATTGGGAGAGACCATACAGCCGTGAAAAAGCTGTGTTCCCGATGCCTTACCTGCGCGACAACAAAGTATGGCCAACAGTTAGCCGCATCGACAGCGCGTACGGTGACCGTAACCTGATTTGCTCCTGCGCGCCAATCGAAGCATACAATGAGAATGGAAATGAGATGGTAGCTGTAGGATAAGCTCCTTCTCCATACATACTTTCAAAATAAAAAGCCCTGCAACAGCCATTTGTTGCAGGGCTTTTTTGTGCCTCTACGAAAGTAATAGCTGTGGCTAGAAATTGGTAAAGCACATATAGAACTGAGTGCCCTTCTACTGCGCCAGGATTAATTAGATCAATCATTCAATATTTTGTATATTTCGATGCAGGAGGCGCTGAAGCCTCCACTATTACAACAGCTGAAGTACATACCTCGTTACAATACAGAATAACAAGAGGAATCTGAAATGATAAAAGCCGCACCCTTTGACATCTTTTTCCTGCTACTTATCACCCTGCTTTCTTTAAGCGGCTGTGCCCGCCTTCCGCTGGCAGATGTTCGCTACGACTATGACCCCGAGATAAACTACAGAAAATTCCGTTCCTTTGGCTGGTACCGGGCAGAAGTACCGACGCCTGTGGCTGGCGGTTCAGGCCCTGCTTTTAGCACGCTGGTAGATGACAGGGTAAAGGGAGCTGTGGCCAGTGAACTGGTGAAGCAAGGGCTGAAGCTGGTGGTAGATGAAACACCTGACCTGCTGGTAGCTTATGACATTGCCGTCGATACGGCTCAACTTGTGACCCAGGATTATAACCTGCCTCCGGGGTATGGGTACGCCTACTGGTATGGGTACCGCTATCGCTACAGCCATGCAGGACTGCCAAACTACATGGACATCAGAAAGTTTGACATCGGCACGCTCGTAATAGACCTCATCGACCCACAGACAAACCAAGTCATCTGGCGTGGCTCCGTAGACTCCGACATTGACCCTGCTGCCTTAGATAATTCTTTTATCCCGGTAGTTGTCGCAAACATCATGTCGCAGTTTCCTCCAACACCGGACATCACACACTAAGCCTGCTTCTGCCTATAATTTATAGCTGATGTTAATACCGCCGTAGTAGTTGCGGTCCGGGGCAGGCTGAAAGTAGCGGCCCCCAAAGGCGTTCAGGTCATTCCCGAGGCTGTACTTCTCGTTTGTGAGGTTGTCCACTCCTCCAAAAACCTCCAGCCCAATGTGGTACCCGAGCTGCCGCTTATATCCTACCCGCGCGCCCAGTACAAGGTAACTATCGGCATACACTGTATTTGCATCGTTGAGCGGAATTTCATCCACATAAGTGCCTGTAGCATTCATATAAAACCCAAGGCTGGTGTTGAGGTCCAGGCCTGCGGTGGCCGCGTGTGGCGCTGTGCCGGTTAACCAGTTGCCGGAAAAGTTATCTTCATCCCGCTGGTACTCATCAAACTTGAAATGGCTGTAGGTATAACTGGTCCAGGCTTTCAACAGGCTCAGCGCCTGCTCCGGCTCATCTATAAAAGTATAGCCGATGCTAGTCTCAATTCCTTTCTGATTGGTAGAACCCACATTCCGGAAAACAGCCACACTCGACACATCCTGCCGGCTCACAATCGTCTCACTCAACCGGAAATAAAAAGCAACTACATCAAAAGAAAGCTTATTGGCCAAGGCAAATCCACGCACGCCCACTTCATAGTTGGTACCCCGCTCTGCCTCCAAATCTTCGTTCAGGATACCGTTAGAAGTAAGAATCTCTTCTTCTGTGGGCGGCGAAAAGCCAGCGCTCACGCTGGCGTGCACGGATATTTTATCTGTCAGCTGCTTCAGTAAGGCTATTCTTGGAGACAGCTCCGCCTCAAAATCTCGGTTATAGATATAGTCGCCGGTGCCTACCTGCTGCAGCCGGGTAATTTCGTAGCGCGTATCGTTCAGGCTTAGAGCAGCGGTGGCAATGATGTCGGCGGGCAGTTTAAATTCTGCCTGGGCAAACAAGAAGCCAGATTTTGCCACCACTTCATCATCGGAGCGGAGGTTGCCGGGCGTGCCGCCGTTATTGTCGTAGGTGCGGGATGCCTCAAAGCCCCGCTGAAACTCACCTCCCACCGTAAAGGATGCTCCTACGCTTCCAATATTGGTATCGTAAGCGAAACTGGTGCGGCCACCAAATTCCTGGCTGGCGTTACGCTCATAGTCGGTATTGAAAGGGTGGTTCCTAAAGCGGTGCAGCCCGTACAGCACTGTGTTGTTCCTGAACTGTTCCGTAAACCGATACTCCTGCTTCACCCCAACATTGATACCTTCCTGGTTCATGGAGGCATTCTGGGTCACGCTGCCAAACATACCGCCGCGCGCCTGCCGTGGGTTCTCCTCATACTGCTCCAGTGTTAAGCCACCAGGCAACTCATAGTAGAGGTTAGAATAGATGATGTTCGCCCCTACCGTCCGTTTCTCGGAAGGATAAAACTCAGACGTAATCAGCAGCACATCACGGTCTATGGCTGATTGCGGGCGATAGCCGTCGTACTGCTGCTTGGCATACTGCACCAGCACATTAGCTTTCTCTGTGCCAAACCCAGCGATGGCTGTGTAGCGTCTGAAGCCATAAGAACCTAAGGTAGCACCCACCTGCAGCGCACTTTCTCCGATAGCTGCGCGCCGTGGCTCGAGCAAAACAGTGCCTCCTGTACCGGCGCCATAAATACTGCCTGCAGGGCCTTTCAACACTTCAATGCTTCCGATATTTGACGCATCCATCAGGTTCAGGGCAGTTGTGCCGTTTGCTTCTGTGAAAGGAATCCCGCCGTAGTATAGCTTCACATTCCGGATGCCATAGGGAGAACGCAGGGTGCTTCCCCGGATAGAAAGGCGGTAACTGGCGGGAGCACGCTCTTCCATCCGCACACCCGGCACTGTGTTCACGGCTCTTACAATAGAACTTTCATCGAAGCGCGCTATCACCTCCCGGTCGATTAAACTCACAGCGCCTGCTGTTTGCAGCAAAGGCCGGTTACTTTCATAACCCGTAATTACCACTTCCTGCAGGTTAGCTTCACCTGGTTGAAGGAGCACGCGCAGTTCCTGCCCTGCTGGCGGAATAGCTTCCCGCTGCGTTTCGTACCCAAGGTAGCTAAACACAAGCCTTCTTGCTGACTCCGGCACTGACAAACTAAAATCACCTAACTCATTTGTTACAGCCTGCTCTCCTGTACTGGCTGTAATGGTCACTCCCTCCAAAGGCAATTCGCTCCGTGCATCCAGCACCTGGCCGCCCACAAGCCGCTGGGCCAACAGCGCCTGCGGCAGAAAAACCATCAAAAGAAACAGTAAAAAAGAATTTGTATGTAGGAAAATCTTCATTAGAATCTGGGTAGTAATAATCTGAAAACGGAAGAGGCTGCTCAAGGTTGGAACACTATTTTGCAATCCTTCAGCAAAAGTATTCTTTGCACCAGTTTGTAACAATCCGCAGCCCTTTAGGTTAAAGTAAAAACTAAGAAGATGGCATCCTGTTCCGGGATGTTACTACCGCACGAGAAACAAAATAAAAAGATGAAAACATCAAACACTGCATTGGCTATTGGGTTAGCCTTTGCGTTTTCGGCTGCCACGGCACAAAATAGTGGCCAGCCTATTACGGCCTCCATGGAGGGACACATCTTTAAACCAGTTAAAGTACCTGCCACCGACGAGCGGGTGCGCCAGCTAAAAGTGCCGACTGGCTTCACGATAACCAAGTTTGCCGAGAACCTGAACAAGCCCCGCATGCTGGCGGTAAACACCGACGGCACCATATATGCCACTGATCGGGACAAAGGTACGGTAACGATGATACGCGACACGAACAACGATGGGAAAGCCGATCAGCAGAAGGTGGTGGCAACAAAAAAAGACATGCATGGGATTGCCTTGCGCGATGGCAAAGCATACCTGATGACGGTGAACTCCATCTACACTGCGCCTATCAACAAAGACGGCAGCCTTGGGGAGCTAAAGGAGATAGCAAAGGGTTTCCCGGAAGCGGGCCAGCACGCAGACCGTACCCTGGAGTTTGGGCCTGATGGCATGTTGTATATTCAGGTGGGCAGTACCTGTAACGCCTGTGAGGAGACACATGAAGAGAATGCCACGCTGGTACAAATGAAGCCGGATGGCTCTGGCCGCCGCGTCTATGCCAAAGGCTTACGCAACTTCATTGGCTTTGATTGGCACCCACAGACAAAAGAACTCTACGGCTTCGACCATGGTATCGACTGGTTAGGAGACACTACACAGAAAGAGGAACTCAACAAGATAGTTGATGGTGGGAACTACGGCTGGCCCTATGTATTTGAGAATGGCAAGCCTAACCTTGCAGATGAGCCGCCACAGGGTATGACGTGGGAAGAGTATGCTAAGAAAACAGTATTCCCTGTCCTGACTTATGATGCGCACGCTGCGCCCATGGACTTCCTGTTTTACAACGGCTCACAGTTTCCGCAGGAGTACAAGGGAGATGCTATCGCAACCATGCACGGTTCCTGGAACCGAAGCGAACCTGCCGGTTACAAGGTTGTGCGGGTGCGATTTGATAATGGCCAGCCGAAAAGGATAGAAGATTTCGTGACCGGATTCTTAGTGGATGGAGGCAAATCTCAGTTTGGGCGCCCTGTTGGCTTAGCATACCATAAAGACGGCTCTCTCTTGATTGCTGACGATGCGAACGGCGTTATTTACCGTGTAGCAAAAAGCAAATAAGCTTCAGAACCATTCTTTTACTAAAGCGGGTGCAACAGTTTCGTGTTGTTTAAAATGCGCTCAGGCATTATTCCTTAAGCAAAAAGAGGCTGCCCTTCTCTGACAGCCTCTTTTTTGATGTATAAGCTGGAGTTCTTTTATTAGTTTTTCTTGATGATGAACTCTGTACGGCGGTTCTTCTGATGATCTTCCTCAGAGCAAGTCACGCCATCGCCGCAACCATTCACCAGCTTCGTTTTTCCATAGCCTTTGGCAGTCAGCCTGCTTCTATCTATGCCTTTGGATACCAGGTAATCCACGGCAGCCTGTGCCCTGCGCTCTGAAAGTGCCTGGTTATAGTCCTGACTCTCGCGGCTGTCTGTGTGGGCGCTCAGTTCAATGTCAATCTGCGGGTTGTTCTCCAGCAATGTAGCTAGCTTGTTCAATTCTGTTGCAGCATCTATTCGAATATCCGACTTGTCCAGGTCGTAGTAGATGTTTTCCAGTACAATGGCTTTCTCCAGTTCATTTTTATCAAAAAGCAAAGCTACTTCGATAGTATCAGGCGCTGTAGCAGGCACTTGTGCTGTGTTCTGCATTTTCAGGTAACCGTGTCTGGCGCCCATAAAAGTATAATCATCCCCAACGCGGCCGTCCATGAAGTACTTACCCTTCTCGTCTGTCACAAATACCGTAGAATCTTTTATACTCTTCTGGGCCACTGTTATCCTGGTCTCCGGAAGCGGCTCCTGCACCGTGCGCTTCTGCGCGTTTTGCTTGCGCTCGAGCGTAGTGATGGCAAGCACCACCGGCTTGTTCAGAATATCGAAAGTATAAATGTCATCAGTGCCATTGCCTGCATCGCGGTTAGACGAAAGCAGTCCTTTTTTGCCTGGCTCTGTGAACATGATACCATAGTCGTTCTTTGGCGTATTAATCGGGTAACCCATGTTTTTAACCCTGCGCCAGTTGCCCTGCGCGCCCTCGGCAGAAAAAATATCGAGACCACCCATCCCTACATGACCATCAGAAGAAAAGAATAGTTTGCCTGTGGCATCTACATAAGGAAAGCTCTCGCGGCCCGGCGTGTTGATAACACTGCCTGCATTTACCGGCTCGCCCCAACTGCCGTCAGCCTTACGAAGCGAGTAGTAAACATCTGTATCACCCTTACCTCCCGGCATATCAGAGACAAAGTAGAGCACCTTGCCGTCTGGTGACAGCGCCGGGTGACCTACTGAATATTCCTTTACCTTGTTATAGGCAAAAGGCTGAATGTTGCTCCAGTTCGTGCCCTGCTTCTCAGCAGTATAAATTTCCAGGCGGTTCATGTGGTCCTGCTCCTCTGAGCCAGCTTCTTTAACCCAACTGGTCGGGTCCGGGTTTACGTGAGACTTTTTCTGTATAACATGTGTGCGGGTAAAGTACAGTGTTTTACCGTCCTCGGCAGCAGAAGCTGTTGCGTTATGGTAGTCGGAGTTAATAACATCCTGCAGTGCTACCGGGCTACCCCATTTGCCCTGCGCGTCCTGCTCCACAGTAAACAACTGCAGGTAAGGGCGGCCTGTCCAGCCGTATACCTGTGCCTGGTCTTTCTTTTTATTCCCGGTAGGTTTTACTCCCCTGTCTGATGTAAAAATGATACCCTTGTTACCGTACTGCATCGGGCTGAAGTCGGAGTAGTTGGCGTTGTTAAGCACTTGCAACGGCTCCACCTTGGCCACAGCAGGGTGGTTCATCCACCTGATTGCCATTTCTGTTGCCTCTATCAGATCCTGGGCCTGCTCCGCTTTTTCCGGCATCTCCTCGCCCCACAGCATAAACTGCTCTTTTGCTTCTGCATACTTGCCATTGCTGCGCAGGGCCTCCGCAAAATAGTACAGGTTCATTGGTTCGCGGCCCGTCATCTTCACTACTTTGCTATACCAGTTCTCTGCCTGTTGTGTCTGGCGCGTCAGGCGGTAAGAGTCTGCGATGCGCTTTGCTGTCACCAGATCAGGCGTGCGCTTCTGGATGGCCTCTTCGTAATTTTGCAGTGCCAGGGCAAACTCATAGTTCTCGTAATGGTTGTTTGCCTTGCGTAGAGACGACTGGCCATTTGCCACAGATCCTAAACAGAACATTGCCGCCACAATTAAACATAAGGGTGTGTATTTATATTTCATAGGTGTAAGCGCTTAAAGTTAAAAGTACTGTGGGGTGAGCATTTTCGTCTCTTTCTTCTTCTTGAAGAAGTAGTATCCAACCGATACCTCATGGGTGTTGTAGCCACTCAGGCCGTTCAGCATCTTGTCGTAAGAGTAACCCAGGCGGAGTGTCTTAAGCACCTGTAGTTCTCCTATAAGCGCCACCGCTGTAGGTCTGCTCAACCCCTCACCTTCCGCTTCGCCCATCAGGTTCATGCTGGTACGGTAAGAGCTGCCCAGCCACAAACGGTCGCCCAGTAGCACAAAGCCATTCAGGTCGATGTTAGCCGGCGCGTTAAAATCTTCTTTGATGAGGATACTTGGCTTCACTTTCACAAAAGGGCTCACATCAAACACATACCCTGTCGTGAAGTAGTAGTGGCGCTCAGGCTCTATCTGGTTCAGGTCCTTGTACTGTATCAGGTCAGAAGCAGAAAGTCCAGCATAAAAGCGGGGTGTGTGAAAGTAAGCTCCGATTTTCACATCCGGCTTAATAAAGACCTCCTTGCCAGAGGGAATCGCTTCATCATTTTCGATACCAAGCTTAGTACCATCTATCATGTTCTGCACCACACCAGGCGCTACACCAAGGCTGATAACAGAGTTTTCGCTAAGCTGTAGCTTCACGGCAATGTTGGCATAGGCGCTGAGCGTGCTTTGTGCGCCAATCTCATCGCGTGTCAGGTTCACGCCGACGCCCAGTCGGTCGTTGGCCACCACGCCATCCACAGCCAGCGACTGTGTAGTGGGGGCTCCCTCCATTCCTGTCCACTGCGAGCGGTGGAAGGCGTTCATGTTCAGCACATTCTTGCTTCCCGTGTAAGCCGGGTTGATAGATAAACTGTTGAAGATGTACTGGGAGTACTGCGGGTTCTGCTGTGCGCTGGCTGCTGTAGTGAGCAGCAGCGCCAACATTAAATAGACTATTCTCATTTTCATTGAAGTTTCAGATTTCATAACCACTGCTTATCGGAAAAGGGTTGTATAACCAGTGAACTCTTTCACAACACCATCACATACTGTTACCCTTACCTTATAGAAGTAAGTACCTTGCTCCAGTTTACTTGCACTCCAGTCGTTCTGATAGTTTCTTACTTTATATACTTCAGAGCCCCAGCGGTTAAAGATGACCACCTCATTTTCGGTGAACTTCTCCAGGTTTCCTATTGTCCATGTGTCGTTTTTACCGTCCCCGTTCGGGCTGAAGGCTTTCGGGAAGTTCAGCTGCCCGTCGGCCAGCGAGGCATCTATCACGGCACTCGTAACTACACCCACACAGGCACTGTTAATGCCGTTCAGCGCAGCTACTGTTACCTCTCCAGATGCTGTTGGCTTGTCTGCTTTTATTTTAATAGCGATTGTTCCCTGGCCTGAGGTGATAGTGAAGCCTTCCGGAACTGTCCAGAGGTAGCTTGATGCTCCCTGCAGCGCCATGATGGAGTAAGTCAGTCCGTCGCATACACTGCTGTTGTCTGAGATGGCACCTACTGCAACCAGTGGCACAGTAACCTGAATATCTTTAGAGACCCTCTCAGCAGTGCCGCATACATTGGTTGCCACCACGGAGATACTTCCTGCAGTTGCTGTTGAATTGACGGTGATGGTGCCCGTACCCTGACCGGCCACAATTGTCCAGTCAGCAGGTACAGACCAGGTGTATGTAACGCCCTCTTCTATTGTAGCCATCTTGTAGGTTACTGTTTCGCCATACTCACAAACAGCGGCGTTACCCTCAATGGAGTTTGTCTCAGTAGGAGCAAGCACTGGTGCCACATTCAGAGTAGCTGCAGTACCTGTACCGCAACCGTTTACCACGCCTAATGTTACCTGTCCTGCCTCAGCACCAACTTCTACTGTAATGCTTGTCGTATTCTGGCCACTTACCAGTCTCCAGGTAGCAGGCACTGTCCAGGTATAACCGGTAGCCCCTGTTACAGCAGGAATGGTATAGGTTAGTCTTTCTCCGATACAGGCACCCGCTGTTCCTGTAATGGCAGGGGCAGCCAGTTTGTCGTTTACTGTTACAGCTAAGCTTGCGGACTTACTGTTACCACACAAGTTAACAACAGTTACTGCTACATCTCCGGTAGTCGCTCCAACCCGCACAGTAATGGAGTTTGTACCTTTTCCGCTCAGGATTTCCCAACCAGCAGGAAGAGACCAGTTGTAAGCAGAGGCTGTCGGGTTTACCGGAGTAGTATATGTTTTCTCTTCGCCGGCGCAGACAGTAGCATTACCTGTTACAGCAACGTTAAAGGCTGCACATGGCACGTCGATAGGGGCCTCACTGCTGTTGTCGCCCGGCACAGGGTCTGTGTTGTCGGCCACCACTGTCACACCGTTCACCAGCGTGCCCGGCTTGGTGATGGTGAACACCAGCGTGAGCACGGCGCTCTCGTTGTTGGCCAGCGCCCCCACCGCCCATTTGCTGGTGGACTGGTCGTAGGTGCCCTTCAGCGTCACCGC
>NZ_JBHUOX010000040.1:14202-25731 GCF_042686245.1 Pontibacter toksunensis
CCCACTTATTGGCGGACTGGTCGTAGGTGCCCTTCAGCGTCACCGCGCTCACCAGCGTCAGGCCGTCCGGGATGTTCTCCGTCACCACCACGCCCTCGGCGGCGCCTGGCCCCGCGTTGCGGGCGGTAACAGTGTAGCTCACTCTGCCGCCAACGGCGTAAGGCCCTGGCAGCGCCACCTTCTCAACGCTCATGTTGGCTGGCGGCAGCGGCACGTCAATAGTTACATCATCGTTATTGTCTTCTGGATTGAGATCCCTCTCATTGCTCTCAACAGTAACAGAATTTGCAGTTTCACCTGCACTTATAATGTCAAATGTCAACTGTATCTCCCTACTTTCACCGAACTGCAGAAAGCTTAACTCCCAGGTAAAATTACTTTCATTGAACTCTCCTTCAGTATAAACAGCGGAGCCTGGAACGTAGCGAAGAGCTGCCGGAAAATTTTCTGTAACTTTAACGCCGAAAGCAGTACCCACACCGGTATTTCGAATAACTATAGTATAAGTAATCCTGTCGCTAACCTGGTAGCTTTTGTCAGGAGCTGTTTTCGAAATACTTAAATCTGGAAGCACGTCACTAGGCACCACCACGTTGTTTGCGTTAAGTACTACTTTTCCTTCTAAAGAAATAGCACGACCGGCACCGTTCACACTTGTATGTAAGATGATATCGCCTTTTGCCAACATGGTACCTTGAAAGAGAGTGTTTGATTGCAATTCTACTCCACCCGTCATAACCCAAAAAACGTTTTTTGCCTGCGCTCCATTGATCAATCGGATATTAGAGCTGATTGGGTCGGAATATAGACTCCCGTCTATTTGAATGACGAACAGAGCATTTGACTGGTCCAGGCCATCCAATGTTAAGGTGCCTTTTAAAGTAGCATTGCCGCCTATTCTGTAAGTACCCGGGGTAAGACTCCTTCCTCCGATTATCGGAAGCGGCAGAATTTCATCGGGTGCCAAGGCTGAGAGATGGTTATAAGCAGTATTTGCATCTTCCAGGGCACTGGCCGATGCAGCAGTGTTTACTTCAAACCGTCCCCCTGTCAGGTCAATGAGTTCCTCGCCGGAAATACTTCCCGCTGGAGATACACCGACATTACCCATTAGGCCGGTTTCGCCGTTGTTGATGATTTGTGTCTTTGCCAGCACGACAAAGCTACTTGCCTGTCCAAGAGACGGGTCCGACTGTGCAAGGCTAAGGGAAATCCCCACAGTCATGAAAAAATAGGTTAGGAGTAAAGCTCGGATCATAGGGTATCAGTAAAGCAATTGTTTGTCCTATTGTTTAGATTAATTCAATTATAAATAGATATAAGTACAAATATATAATATCCATCATATATACTTACTTTTCTTTATTATGTTTCCATAACTAAGAAAATTTTGCAATAAATATATTAATATATATTTATATTAAGATTAATTTATACAGAAGGGGCCAAAAAGCCAATGCTCAACAGCCCTTTTGAAAGTTAAATGATAGTAACATGTTATTTAAGGAAAGCAAAAGTAATGATATTTATAAATAATAAAACTATATCTTCTAATATATAAAGAGTCAAATAAATAATTGTTTAACTCTTCTAATAGCGTAAAGAACAGCAGTTTGCTCACCCCCTTATCAGAAAGTGCTTTAGAAAGTTGTGCAACATAAAAAGCCCGGCTACATCTGCTGTAGCCGGGCTTTTTATCGAATTTTAAAAGAAAACTTGTGCTAAACGTTTACGTGCCGCTCTGCGTGGTAAGAAGACCGAACTAAAGGACCAGACTCAACATACTTGATTCCTCTGTTCAATCCTTCTTCTCTGTAGTGGTCGAACAGGTCGGGGTGAATAAACTCTGCTACCTCCAGGTGCATCTTGGTTGGCTGCAGGTACTGGCCTAAGGTTAAGATGTCGCAGCCGTTGGCAGCCAGATCGTCCATAGCCTGGTATACTTGCTCCCGTGTTTCGCCGAGACCCAGCATGATGCCGGTTTTGGTGCGCTTGCCATACTCTTTCGTGCGGCGGATCTGCTCCAGGCTGCGGTCGTACTTAGCCTGCGGCCGTACACGGCGGTACAGTTCTTTCACTGTTTCCATGTTATGCGACACCACCTCCTGCCCGGGAGAAATCATCGTTATCAGAGCATCCCAGCTTGCTTTCACATCCGGAATCAAGGTTTCGATGGTAGTGGACGGAGACATGAGCTTTACCTGTTTTACCGTTTCGTGCCAGATGGCGGCGCCACGGTCTTTGAGTTCGTCTCTGTTTACAGAAGTAAGCACAGCGTGCTTTACTCCCATTAACTTAATGGCCTCTGCCACACGGCGCGGCTCATCTTCGTCGTATTCGTTTGGGCGGCCGGTAGCCACAGCGCAGAAAGAGCAGCTGCGGGTACACACATTGCCTAAGATCATGAAGGTGGCGGTACCTGCACCCCAGCACTCACCCATGTTGGGGCAGTTGCCGCTTTCGCAAATGGTGTGCAGTTTATATTCGTCTACAATGCTTCTTACTTTGGCGTACTCCTTCCCAACCGGCAGCTTTACACGCAGCCAGTTAGGCTTACGTGGCTGGCCCAGTGCGTTCAGCCCCTCGGGCTGCGCATTCGGCTGTATAACCGGAAGTGTCATTAATTCATCCATGGCACAAAGATAGGAAGTTATGAGATAAGAGGTTAACCTTGGGCTAAAAATGTAACCCTGGCAGGTGCTGCCTCTTTAACACAGGATGCGCTATAATTGTTCGGGGAGCGAATTAATTGCGGCTGCCGTAGTACAGGTTCAGGTAAACAGAAGTGAATGTCTTGTGGTTATCGGCATCCGGAATGATGATGGGCGTATTGAGGAAACGCTCTACCAGAAAACCGACTTCTATTCCGGCAATGCTCTCGCGGTAGCGGCCATACTCAAAGGTAAGCCCGGCCTTTAAGTGCACCCCCGGGTTCAGCTTTGCTTCGCCAATCCCCCGGAATACACTGTCGCTGCCGAGGATGTAGTCTCTGTCGAGGTGGCGGTTCGGGTCATACTGTTCTGTACGGATATCGGTGCCCTGGCCCCCATAATTGTAGTCTATATAATAAGGCACCAGTAAACCAAGCGACGGCCCTGCAGCTGCAAGGGCATTTACCTGCACTCCCGATTCAGGGGCTTTTCGGAAAAGCACCACTTCACGGCCATAATGCGGACGCACTACGAAAAGGTAATTTTGCTTGCCATCTACAAAGGATTCACCGGAAATAGGGCTGAAGTAGCGGTTTTCTTTCGGGTGCTTTACCTCTACTATCTCCAGGCCCCCGAACTGGTACATGTTCTCGTTCATAAAATAAGTAGAACGGATAAAAGCACCTCCTATCAGTCCGCCATTGGAGTTAAAGTTAACGCCATAGCTCAATTCATTCTGAAAGCTTTCATCTTCCTCGGACTGAGCCTTAGCCGGAGCGGCTAACAACAGCGCAAAAGCAAGCAGGAGTATAAGGGATCTTGCCAAGTAATTTATGAGTTTTAAATTGTATAAAAGTAAGTATCTTTACGCTGATTTCAAAACTGAGTTTAACCCTATGGCAACCATAAGCAGCACTTACAAAGGAGGTTTGCGCACTACAGCTCAACACCTTGCCTCCGGCAACACCATCATCACCGACGCCCCAGTGGATAACAACGGCAAAGGAGAGGCCTTCTCGCCAACTGACCTTGTTGCGGCGGCACTTGGCTCCTGCATGATGACTATCATGGGCATTGTGGCTAACCGCGCCGACATAGACATTGTTGGCATAGAGGTAGAAACCCAGAAGATTATGGCTGCTGAGCCACGCCGTATTTCAGAGGTGGTACTGACTTTTACAATGCCTGCCGGTAAATCCTACTCTGATAAAGAGAAGGCGATGCTGGAAAATGCGGCCCGTACCTGCCCGGTAGCACTCAGCCTGCACCCAGATGTAAAGCAAACAATCACTTTCAAGTACTAAAAAAGTAACGGCGTAGCAGCCTTATAATTTTGCTACGCCGTTACTTTTTTCTTCAGGGCATCTACACCTATGCTCATGTGGGAGGCATCGTACGTGCAAACGCCGTCCTGCACCAGCAACAGTTGCGGCGACTGGTGCTCCACGTGCAGTACCTCGGCCACCTCTTTCGATACAGGCCGGTAACGCAGCAAATCCAAGTAGTATGTTTTCACATGGTCTAAGCCAGCGCCCTGCCACTGCCGCTCAATACGGCTTTTAGCGGTGGCACTGATGGAGCAGGTAGTGCTGTGTTTAAAAATCACCACCGGTGTCTCTTTTGATTCCTGTATTACCTCATCCAGTTGCTCCGGGCTTGTTAGCGGGTGCCAATTCATATCGGTCTCTCCTTGTCTTTCTTTAGTTAAACTAGTCTTTCTTTTGCTCCTGCTTCCTTTTCTTCTTCAGGAAATGATACCATCTGATGGGTTTGCCTCTCTCATTAAAATGGTAACTGGCAAGTTCGTCTTTCCTGATGCGCTTGCGTGCAGCAGTTCCCTTCTTAAAGGTATAGGCATTGGTGTTCAGATGGGTTTCCTTGTAAGCGATATCAGCCTTAGCAGCATCTCTCAGCGACTTACGCACCTCCCGCCCATGCTTTTCCTGGGCGTTAAAGCTTATCTGCCCATAGCCTGGCATTGCTACTAAAAGGATTAACAGCACCAGGGGCAGTACAACTATCACGGTTTTTTTAAATGCTATGCTTACCATCGTCACGTCCATCTTTACAGGAGATTATACTGATCTATAAAAAAGTAGTTTCCTTTGCTTACCATATGCTCCAGCCCCCCTTCTTCACTTTCCCGTTCTTATCCTTAGGCACTTTAATTGCCTCAAACCCCTGCCCTGCCTGCGTGGTCATTTTTACACGGTTTTTCTTACCTGTTGGCTTAGGGCATGGAATGCCTTTGCGCTGGCAGCCGGTGCCCAGCAGCAGCCCCATGCAAAGTAAGGCCAAAAGAAATGAACGAAGGATGCGCATAAGCGAAATTTAAAGCTTGTGTTCCAGAATTAGAATAGTATTTAGCAAATATAGTTTAATACTGCAACATTGCCTCCACTTTCTGGCGAAGGCGCTGCTTTGGCAGGAACTCCTGCTCCAGCGGCGGCGCAAAAGGTACCGCAGTATCCAAGCTGGCAACACGGGCTACCGGTGCATCTAACTGTTCGAAACAGTGTTCCCCAATCCAGGCAGCAATTTCCCCGCCAATACCGCCCGTCATGGTGTCTTCATGCAAAATAAGCACACGGCCTGTTTTAGCAACAGCCTGCTGCACGGCTTCTTTATCCCAGGGCAGCAGTGAGCGCAGGTCCAGTATCTCCAGGCTCGCATCCGTTAGCTCCTGCTGCAGTTGGCTCGCCCAGTGAACGCCCATACCATAGGTGATAATGGTCAGGTCGGTGCCTTCTGCCACTGTTCTGGCTTTGCCTATTTCCACGGTGTAGTAATCTTCCGCAATCTCCTGGGAAATAGAGCGGTAGAGCAGCTTGTGCTCAAAGTACATCACCGGGTTCGGGTCTTCAATGGCCGCATTCAGCAAGCCTTTGGCATCGTATGGCGTGGAAGGGTAAACAATCTTCAGGCCGGGCGTATGGAAAAACCAGGCCTCATTGCTTTGCGAGTGGAATGGCCCTGCCGCTGCACCTGCTCCGGTAGGCATACGCACCACCACATCGGCATGCTGCCCCCAGCGGTAGTGGCTTTTAGCAAGGTTATTCACAATCTGGCTGAAGCCGGCACTTACAAAATCAGCGAACTGCATTTCCACAATGCTCTTTTTGCCGCGCACCGACATGCCCAGGCCTACGCCCAAAATAGCAGACTCACACAATGGTGTGTTGCGGATACGGTCTTTGCCAAACTTCTCCACAAAACCCTCCGTCACTTTAAATACTCCGCCATATTCTGCTACGTCCTGCCCCATCAGCACCAATTCCGGGTAGCGCTCCATACTCTGCCGGAGGGCATCTGAAATGGCATCTACATAACGGCGCTCTGTTTTCCCTTCTGAGGTTGGCTTTATCACCTCCTGATTGAAGGGCCTGTACATATCCGCCAGTTCCTCATCTCTGTTAGCCTCCGGCATCGGGGTTGAGAAAGCCGCCTGGAGTCCTGCTTCTATTTCTGCTGCTATCTCCCCTCTTATACTTTCCATGGCCTTGTGGGTCAGGATGAGTTCTTCCAGCAGGAATTTCTCATAGTTTTCCACAGGGTCTTTCTTCGACCACTTCTCAAACAGTTCCTGCGGCACATACTTTGTTCCGCTGGCCTCTTCATGGCCACGCATCCGGAAGGTGATGGCTTCAATCAGCATCGGGCGCGGGTTCTTGCGGATGCTGGAGGCTGCCTGCCGCACCGTGTCATACACCTCCAGCACGTTGTTGCCATCAATTTGCAGCGCATCTATGCCATACGCCGGACCTTTGTCTATAAAATGCCTGAACTTGAACTGCTCCTCGTTGGGTGTAGACAAGCCGTAGCCGTTGTTCTCAATCATGAAGATGACAGGCAAACCCCAAACAGCCGCTACATTCAGCGCCTCATGGAAATCTCCCTCTGAAGCACCGCCATCGCCACTGAACACCAGCGTCACTTTTTCTTTCTTCTCCAGCAAATCGGCCAGGGCGATGCCGTCTGCCACCGCCAATTGTGGCCCCAGGTGCGAAATCATACCCACAATGTGGTGCTCGTTGCTCCCGAAGTGGAAAGAACGGTCGCGGCCTTTGGTGAAGCCGGTGGTTTTACCCTGGAATTGGGCGAACAATCTATCTAAAGGCACCTCGCGGCTCGTGAACACGCCCAGGTTGCGGTGCAGGGGCAGAATATACTCGTCCTCATCCAAAGCCAGGGCTGACCCTACTGATATAGCTTCCTGCCCGATACCAGAGAACCACTTGCTCACCTTTCCCTGCCGCAACAGCACCAGCATGCGCTCCTCGATCATCCGCGGCTTCAGAATAGCACGGTACAGGCGGATCAGTTCGTCTTCAGTATAGTCTTTTATGTTGTAGTTCATCTCTAAAAGGAAACCTTGTTATATGGTGGCAAGTTAATGTATTGGCAGTTGACCTGAAATTTATGCCACTATTTTTTAATTTTGCTTAAACGAGACTCAAGTATCAAAACTCAGGACACAAGACTTTAATCTTGATGTACAAAAGGTACAGAAATCCCGAAGGTGCTGCAAGCGCAGCATGCGCTATGTCCAAGAGGTAATATTTTCTACTTCAATAAAGTCTTGTATCTTGATATTTGTGTCTTATATCCCTTCAAAAAGATATGATAGAATTCAAAGAATTTACACTTGATAATGGCCTGCGTGTGATTGTACATGAGGACCACACCAGCCCGATGGCAGTGCTGAACGTGTTGTACGATGTAGGCTCCAGAGATGAAGAAGAGGCCCATACCGGGTTTGCACATCTTTTCGAGCACCTGATGTTCAGCGGCTCGAAAAACATACCTGTTTACGATGAGCCCCTGCAGCGTGTAGGTGGCGAGAACAACGCCTTCACCAGC
The DNA here is from genome assembly GCF_042686245.1 of Pontibacter toksunensis. NCBI lineage: Bacteria > Pseudomonadati > Bacteroidota > Cytophagia > Cytophagales > Hymenobacteraceae > Pontibacter > Pontibacter toksunensis. Next base: position 21,714 of record NZ_JBHUOX010000040.1, read on the forward strand.
CCCGACATCACCAATTACTACCTGTCACTTCCGGCGCAGAATATCGAAACCGGATTTTGGCTGGAGTCGGACCGCATGCTTGAACTTGCCTTTAGTGAGAATGGGCTGGAGGTGCAGCGCAAGGTGGTGGTTGAAGAGTTTAAACAAAACTACCTGAACCAGCCTTACGGCGATGTTTGGCTGAAACTTCGCCCGCTGGCTTATAAAGAGCACCCTTATAAATGGGCGACCATTGGCAAGGAGATCTCGCATATAGAAGAGGCCACGATGAATATTGTGAAGGCGTTCTTCCGGAAACATTACTCCCCAAGCAATGCCATACTCGTAGTGGCCGGTAATGTAACGTTCGAGCGGGCAAAAGAGCTGACAGAAAAATGGTTTGGGCCAATACCTGCCGGAGAAAAGTATGTCCGCAGCAACCCGAAGGAGCCGAAGCAAACGGAGCCGCGTGTGCTGGAGACAACTTCCGACGTACCGCTAAGCGCCATCTATAAAGCCTACCACATGCCTGCCCGCACAGAAGACGACTACCATGCCGTGGACCTGATTAGCGATATATTGGGCCGTGGCAAATCAAGCAGGCTGTATGACAGACTGGTGAAAGAGCAGAAGCTGTTCAATTCCATTGCTGCTTCGGTTTCAGGCTCTGTGGAGCAAGGGCTGCTGATAATACAGGGCAAGCTGAACGAGGGCGTAGACCTGCAGGAGGCAAATGCCGCCATCGAGGCCATCAACCAGGAACTGATGCAGCAACTGGTAGATGAGGAAGAACTGAACAAGGTAAAGAACCAGGCAGAGACCTCTATTGTATTCTCTGAGATCGAGTTGCTGAACCGCGCGATGAACCTGGCTTACAGCAAACTGCTGGGCGATGCAAATCTGATTAACCAGGAAGGTGAAAAAGTGCAGGCTGTTACGCCTCAGGATATCCTTCGCTGCGCCAAACAGGTACTTGACCCGAACAACTGCTCTACGCTACTGTACAAAGCAGAGAAGAAAAAGGTAGAAGAACCTGTTGCTGAAGAGGCTTAGTCCTTGGCAACAAAACTCTATATAAAAGGAAAGGCTGTCATAAACATGACAGCCTTTCCTTTTACTTTATCAAGAACTTACTCTTTCATTGTAATGGTGGGCCAGTTGTCTTTTCCCCACTTTATTTCTTTTATTCTCAGTTTCGGCTTGCCTTCATCCTTCTTGTCATAAGCATGAAAAATCAAATAGTCTTTCCCATCAAAGGTATAAGCAGCCGGGTGCCCTGCAGCGGCCCACTCCTCGTTGCCCTGTGCTACTAATGTTCCTCCGCCCTGCGCCAGTTTCTTGCCTTCCTTGTCAAGGTACGGGCCGGTAATGTCTTTTGACCGGCCTACTAAAACTTTATACGTACTTTCCAAGCCACGGCAGCAGCGGTCCCAGGACATAAATAGGTAGTAGTACCCGTTTTTCTTGAATAAGAATGGCGCTTCGATGGAACCGTTTTTCATGTTCTTGGCCTGCTCCAGCATCTCCGGCGTATACAGCTTCTCATAGTCCAGCTCCGGATTGGCAGCATCGCCTGCATCCCGCTCATCCAGCAGCCAGTTTCGTTCTCTGGCTGCAATGGTTTGCCAACTCTGGTCAGGACCAGTGGCAACAGACATCATGTCCGGGTTCAACTTCACCAGCTTAATGCCTTGCCAGAACGAGCCAAAGGTCATCCAGGGCGTTCCTTTGTCATCAAAAATCACATTGGCATCAATGGCATTCCACATGTCGCGGCCAGGCACAGACTGGATAACGATGCCTTTGTCTACCCACTTGAAATTAGGGTCCTTTGGATTTAGTGTTTTATTAGTGGCCACGGCTATGGCCGAATTATTACGGCCAAAAGAGGACACAGAATAATACAGGTAATAGGTGCCGTTGTGGTGAATGATGTCGGGTGCCCAGATGTTGCCGTCGAATTTCGGGATCATCTTCGTAACCCATTCCGGCGTGCTTGCGAAAACCGGTTTCTCTGCTTTCCAGTTTTTCATGTCCTTCGATGACTTCACATGGATACCTTCCCCTGTATGGAAGACATAATAAGTGTCATTCTGCTTGATCATCACCGGATCATGCACCACAACATCACGGGATTGCGCCAAGGTTATTGTGTTTCCCACAAGCAGCATCAGGATTATGGGAAGGAGTAGCCTGAGGTTGAAATTAGAATTAGCCATATATAACAGTTTATGATTGGTTGTTTAAGTGATGATACAGTAATTATGTTTTACCAATACAGGTTCTCCGTTTCCCATCTTCTATTTTTGAGAACATATACTTTCAGAAAAATCATTGTTTACGACTCTCTATAATAAATGTATAAATTACATTTATAAAAATCAACAATTAATTTCCATCTCTGTATTTAGTTGCTTTTCCTCCTTCATTATTTTCTGTAGTGAAACCTTACACTTACAAACTTTGTATATACAAATATCATTCTTAACTTTGTATTCTCTGAGGGAGATATGCGCATAGAAGACGAATTACACCAGAAGAACTTCAAGGACGACTACCGTCGTCTGTTGGCTAACCTGTTGTTCACGAACAACTGGCTGAACCAGCAGTTGATGCCCTTCTTTAAGGATTTGGGACTTACCCTGCAGCAGCACAACGTGCTGGCTATTCTGCGTGGGCAGCAGCCAGACCCGGTGTGCTTTGGTGATATTCAGAACCGGATGGTGGACCGTAATTCTAACGTAACGCGCCTCATCGACAAACTCATTGAGAAAGGATATGTAACCCGAGACATCTGCCAGGCTAACCGAAGAATGATTGAGGTGCGCATTACCGAGCCAGGGCTGCGAAAACTGCAGCAGGTGGATGAGAATTTCCCCAACCTGTTTGCGAAGCTGCATAACCTGACGCAGGAAGAAGCCGTTTTAGTAAGCAACCTTTTAGATAAGCTACGCGGATAGCGTATTTTTTTACCTTTAAATTTGTATATACAAGTAATGTACAAACTTGAAAAACCAACTATGAAAGACTTAAAAATAAAAGACGCAACCATACCAGCACTTGGGTTTGGCACCTACCAGCTAACCGGTGACACTGCACGCAGGCTGGTAGGAGCTGCTCTGAATACAGGATACCGCCACATCGACACGGCCCAGATGTATGAAAATGAAGAAGCTGTAGGTAGCGGCATCAAAACATCGGGAGTAAGCCGCCAGGAGGTATTCCTGACTACAAAAGTGCTGCCCTCTAACCTGGCCAGCAAAGACTTTTTACCTTCTGTGGAGCAAAGCCTGCGGAAGCTGCAAACAGATGCTGTAGACCTGCTGCTGATTCACTGGCCCAACCCGGAGGTACCGGTGGAGGAATATATTGGAGAGTTGGTGAAGGCGCAGGAGAAGGGCTACACGAAACACATTGGTGTCAGTAACCACACCACCGCCCTGCTGGACAAAGTATTGGCGACAGGCGCTAACATTGTCACCAACCAGGTAGAGTACCACCCTTTCCTGAACCAGGACAAGCTGTACAACTACCTCCGCAACCACGATCTTGCACTCACCGCTTACAGTCCGATTGCACATGGTAAAGTGATGGGCAACGAGACCCTAAAGCAGATTGGCGAGAAGTACAACAAGAATGAGGTGCAGATTACGCTTCGCTGGCTTATACAGCAGGATGGTGTGCTAGCCATTCCAAGATCATCAAAGGAAAACCACATGCAGTCCAACTTTAACGTCTTTGATTTTGAGCTGACACAAGACGAAGTACAGCAAATAACCCAGCTGACACAGGCAAACAACCGCCTCATCGACCCTGGTTTCGCACCCGATTGGGACTAAAATATTTTGAATAATTGAGTTTTAAATGAGTGAATAGTTGCAAAACCGCTGGCTATTCCTCTGATAAATTTTAGGTTGTGGTCTAGAATGTATGATGGTTTCGGTAATAGAAAATTAGCTTCATTGCATTGTCATGATTCTGCTCTTTTTTCGAGAAGCAGGCTGTTTTTCTGACTATCCTCCTGTTCCTGGTCCTCAGG
>NZ_JBHUOX010000041.1:0-24398 GCF_042686245.1 Pontibacter toksunensis
ACCAGGAACAGGAGGATAGTCAGAAAAACAGCCTGCTTCTCGAAAAAAGAGCAGAATCATGACAATGCAATGAAGCTAATTTTCTATTACCGAAACCATCATACATTCTAGACCACAACCAAATATTTTATTTAGTTATGAACAGGTGCTAACAACTCCCCACTACATCCCTTTCTTTGCTCAAAAAAGAGAATCTGACATAAGAGTTATACACAAATTAAATCTTTGAATTATACTATTTATTCTACGCATACCGCACTCAGGCAATCTCTGAAAACTTATACAGCCGGCGCTTTCTCTGTCTTTTCGTCTCCTCCCACCATTCGCACCGGGATGTCCTTCTGGTAGTCGTATAGTTTTAGTTCCTGTATGTCGGCAGGCAAACCGTAACCATTCTCCAGAAGTGCTTTTGTGACGGCCTGCATGATGTTTCCTTTCAGCAGCACCACCCCTTTTTTATAGTCATCTGTCTCAGCCCAGAAAAACACTTTAATGTTAACCGTACTGGTGGCTAGTTCATCCACAGTAGCATACGGGGGGTCTTCCCGAAGAACACCCTCTACACCCAAAGCTGTTTCCTCAATCAAATCGATGGCGTCCTGTATATTATCGTTGTAGTCAATGCCCACTATAAAATCCATGCGAATCAAGCCATTCTGGGTTAGGTTAGTCACCTTGGACGTCAGGATGGTGCCGTTTGGGATGAAGACGTCTTTGCTGTCAAACGTGCGGAGATGGGTGGTTCTCAGGTGCAGTGCTTTTACTTTACCGATGGTGTCCTCCACTTCAATGGTATCATTTATCTCAAAAGGGCGGTTGAAGGCCAGTATAAGGCCGGCCAGAAAATTTTCGGCAATGTCTTTAAATGCAAAACCTATGACTACCGCCGACAAACCAGCACTAGCTAACAAACCTCCGGCAACTCCGCTCAGACCCAACGTCTGCAGAACAAGCAGAAGACCTACAATAATAACGGCCCACTTTGACACCAGCGCAATGTACTTCCCGGTTATCTGGTCGTGGGCTTTGTTTGTCAGCCGTCCATCGAGCCAGGCTTTAACCTTGCCAGCAATCCACAGCGCGACAAAAAAAATCAGAATGGCAACAAGAATATTTGGCAGGAGAAACAAAAACTTCTCCCAGTATTCATTTACAACCTTCATCACTCCGGAGGTACCGTTGGCAATATCAAAATCGTTAGCCTCTTGCATCGTTTATATTTAAGTTTGATTGACCGTGAAAGCAGAAGGACGAAAGAACGCCTTGCAGACCCTAAAATAGCCCTGTGCCTGCTGCTTCTTAACGAATAGACAATTTTCCGGTTGTATTGTTTTAAAAGGGCGTGCCGTTTACGTGCAATATGGACGTATGCGGCACCGTAAGAAGGTATTTGGAGAAGGAACCCGGAGGAGCACTAAAATGAAAAAGCCCGCAGCGTTCACTCCACGGGCCTTCCAATCAACCTTATTATCTAAATTAATCAGACATTCTTCAGCCATATACTGCTATCTATATAGAAAGGTTTAGATAATTAGTAAAAAACAATTTTTTTTATTTGTATAGGACAGCCCCCTTGCCTTTCAGTAATCCCCTAGGTTACTTCCGGCTTCTCCCTTTACAGCTGCTCCACCTGATGCAGGTTTCAGGCAGCATGCCCATACATAAAGATGTTTCAGCTTCGGATCTCAGTTTACGTTATTGCGATTATACTAGCATAAGTATGCTGAAAGAGAGTAATTAAAAACGTGCTACAGCCAATTTTTACACAAGGTTAAACGTTATACTCTGGGATTTAAGTTGCGTAGCTATCATGGATTTATACCAGTTTAACAGGAGAACTCTGGAGCAGCGGGCAAGCATCGTGATGAAGCATGGCACTTTCCTGGCAATCCGGCATAGGTCGCAGTATATCATCAGTTTGTACCACATCAACCAGTTCTTTGCTGAAATGTGGTATGAGCCGAGACGACATGACTTCGTACTTGTTCGCGGCCTGAAAGACAGCGTCGCACTGGAACCTTATCTTTCCCTGATTAGGCTATCCGATATTGTATCCTGAACCATCTCCTTTACCAGCCAGCATCCCATCCTTTGTGCCACAGCACTAAAGCCTCTACTTTATGCAGTAACCACAAGAGCTGACAAAATCAATGTACTTACCCGTGCCAGTAATAGCAAAGTACCAACTCATTTTCCTGGAGTCAGAAGCAATGGGTCATATTGAGACAACCTGGCTGAGAGTAAACTGTTGTTCCTGAAAACATGAATCCCGGAGTTTAGGTATGGGATGACAAAGAAAAGCCTACTGTTTCAGTGGTATAGTCAACATACCATCAAAAGCAGGAGGTTCTTATACCTGCCTATATTTAAAGTATCCGATAGGCGCTGGCTAAACAGTTTCATACATGCCTCGCCCAGGTAAGTTCATCAAGTTCGGGATGATGCATGTGTGCTTTTCCACTCGTATTACTTCTCCACCATCTCATACACCCGCATATAGTCTACCTCCATAGCCTGCGGGAATACAGCAGGATCGACGCCCTGTGCGCCACCCCAGTTGCCTCCAACGGCAATATTCATCAGGAGGTGGAACCGTTTATCGAATGGCCAAACGCTGGAGCCTTTGCCTTCGTTTATAAACTCGAAAACCTGCTGATCGTCGATATACCCTCTGATAGCGTATGGTGTCCAGTCGACGCGGTAGAGGTGATACTCAGAGCTTGCTGTGTCAATAACTTTATTCTGCCCTTTCTGGGTGCCCTTGCTATGGTTGTAAGCTTCTGTATGCACGGTAACATGCACCCTGTTCTGATCAAAGCCGACATGTTCCATTATGTCAATCTCCCCGGACTTCGGCCATCCGCCATAGTTCCAGTCGGTGGGCAGCATCCAGATGGCAGGCCAGGTGCCTTTGCCGGTAGGTAGTTTTGCTTTAACCTCGAACCTGCCGTAAAGGAAATCGCCTTTGTTTTTAGAGACCAGCCTTGCGGAGGAGTACTCCTTGCCCTGTACGTCTTCTTTGCGAGCTATAATGGACAAGACACCATCGGCAACATTAGAGTTGCTCCTGCTGTCGGTATAGTACTGTAGTTCATTGTTTCCCCAGCCATTGCCACCTGTATCATATCCCCATTTAGCGGGGTCCGGCTGCCCGTTGTATTCGAACTCATCAGCCCAGACAGGTTCGCTTTTAAACGACCAGTTTTTATCCTCCGGAACCACAGGTTTGGCTACAGTTACTGCCGGAGCAGGCTCCTGTGCTTTAGAACCACAAGACATAACAAGCAAGACAATGCAGAACAGCGTTGCGTAATGATACATGATACTTGGGTTAACACGAGAGAACAGAGTCTTTTTCATTGCTGAACTGATACAGGTAAAGCGACACAAGCATATAATGGAGAAGTAAGATACGTTATTTTATCTACCAGACATACGTACCCACCGCACCGGCAGACAAAGAACTGGTTATCTGCTGCTGCTGCTTCTTATGGCAGATGTTAAAGGTTTGCTCCTCCTTGCCGTCGTTGAACACAACTACGACTTTTTGCCCGGCAGGTGTCTGGTACGCCACATTTGGCAATGCCTCCGGCATGTTGCTGGCGATGCGAACGGAGCCCGGTCGAACAAATTTGGAAGCATGCGCTATCACATAATATGCCGTATTGCGGGTCACTGTATTGCCGTCGATGGTTAGGGCTCCCAGGCACTCCGTACAGCCGCCTTCTGTATGCGGGTTCTGATCCGGATCGGCGGCCAGGTTCCATTCCAGCACGTTTCGTGCCCAGTTACGGGGTGCGCCAATAACCAGGTTCTTTACGTGCCAGCCTAAATCAGCCGGAAAGTTGCCGGGTGCACCTATCCACTGCTCTGTAAAGTACAGGTGCTTATCGGGGTGCGCCTCGTGCACCTGACTTAGTGCCTCTATCTCTCCGCCGTACAAATGGAAAGCAGAACCATCCACATATTTCCTGGCTTCCGGATCATTTAGTACAGTTATCGAGTAATCAGGGCGGTCGGCATTATGGTCGTATAAGATGATTTTCGTGTCGATGTTCGCTGTTTTAAAGGCAGGCCCTAATGAGCTTTTGATAAACTCAGCCTGTTGCTCCGGCAGCATCAGCAGGCTGGGGTTATTGCCCGGGTGCAGCGGCTCGTTCTGGATGGTGATGGCATCTATGGGAATACCTTCATCGGCCATACCTTTGATATACTTCACGAAGTATTGTGCGTAGGCATCGTGGTATTCCGGCTTCAGGCTACCACCTTTAGAGTTGTTGTTGGTTTTCATCCAGGTAGGTGGCGACCAGGGCGAACTCATTATTTTTATTTTGGGGTTGATAGCCAGAATCTCTTTCAGCACCGGAATAAGATGCGCCCTGTCAGGTTCCAGGCTAAATTGTTCCATGTCCGGGTCTGTTTCGCCGGCAGGCAGGTCACTGTAAGAAAACACCCTGTCATCAAGGTCGGAGGCGCCTATACTTATTCTCAGGTAGCTCACGCCAATGTTATCTTCGTCGGTACGGAACAGTTCCTCCAGCAAAGCTGCACGGGCCGCCGACTCCATCTGGTAAAGGAGCATAGCGCTGCCACCGGTCAAAGTATAGCCAAAGCCCTTCATGGTCTGATACTGCTGCGCTTCATCCATGTTAATGGTCGGGTATTGATTGGTGCTCTCGCTAAAACGAAGCAGATTGCTTTGCTTTTCAAATAAAGCAGACTTGTCTGGTGTGGTCAGCCATAACGCTGCGCCGGCAGTATCAGTTGGGTCACTTGTCTGGGTGGTCGTGCTTTCCTGGCATCCTACAAAGCTTGCAAGCAGCAGGAACAGCAAGGTTATCTGGAGCAAAAGGCGTGGTGCGTTGTGAAGCATAGAGGGTATGGTTTCAAATTTTGACAAGGCATCAGGTACAGCATCATCATTCAGTTTTTACAACTGGTCAGGGAGTACGATTCAGTGTTTCTGAACTTAAGTTCTCTGTATCATTAAAACAGCGATGCTTTTCTGCCTCCGGGCCTTGTGCATATTTCAAAATAAAAAGACTTTTTGTTAATTCTGATAAACGATGCCTGTAAATTTCTCAGATGCATATCAACGCTTCTACGCTATTCCGCTGCTGCCGGAGAGGTTCTGGATAAGAAAAAGCCCTCCTACAGCGTGTGCAAGAGGGCTTTGTAATCCCGACGCTTTAGCTCTTCGATAAGTATTCAGCTAATGTCTTATGGTATGCAGTGCGCAGCACGACCGGCCCTGCCAACCCGGATTCCAGCAAGGGAGAATCCTTGGTATAATGCTTCCAGGTAGTAAAGGCGATTCTCCCGTTGTCTGGCTTCGGTTTGCCCTCCCTGTACCATTCCGGCAAAGCCTGTATGGCGCCGCCGCTCAGGCTGGCAAAGCCACTGCCACCTGCTCCTGGCGTGTAATCGTACACATCCGGCAATTGCGCATCACCTATCAGGCGATTCGGCCACTGGTTCGTCACCCGGACTTCCAGGTTGTTTGTTCCTGCTCTTATCGCTTCCGTTACATCCACAAGATAAGGACGTTTCCACAAAATCCCCAGGTCTTTTCCATTCACCAGTACCTGCGCCAAAACTTCCACCTGGCCCAGGTCCAGGAAAAGGCGCCGGTTACCATTCTTCATACCTGCAACAGTCCGGGCGGGTACCTCAAAGCTCTTTTGATAGGTGGCAGTGCCGGAGAAATACTTTACGCCATCCTGCTCGTGTTTGTGCAGGGAAATAAGTTTTGGTAAGGCAATCTTCGCAGGTGCGCCCAAGCCTGGAGGGAAACTCACCTGCCATGTTCCGGCCAGTTCCTGCGGCTTGCCAAGACCCGATACCTGCAAAGGAGTATTCCGTCCTGCGCTGTCACGGAGGGTATAGCGGCCGTCCTGCCAGAAGAGCAGCCCAGACTTACCCTTGCCGAACATTTCCACTACAGGCAGCTCCTGCCGTATGGGCATGTTTTTGATGGCCAGCTCCCGGATGCGCTCTTCGCCTACAGCCTCTTTTAGCAGCTCCGGCTCTGTCATGTCGCCATTGTAATAGGAGGCTCCTTCCTCCAGCAAGGCTGGCCCTAACCCGGGGTGCACTACATCTCCGCTTCTTTTTCCCTTCTCCACCAGCTTCCCGTTTACATAAACAGCGGGAACATTGTCCTGGTAAACCAGTGCAATGTGGCTCCACCCTGAAATAAAGACCGGCGCAGCTAAGACCAGTGCCGGCTTACCCGCCCCATGCTCCCACACGCCTATCCCGTTGCGGCCTACTGCTAGTCCAGCCGTGGCACGTCCTGAGCCATACAGTTTTTCACCTGAGGTAGGATACAAAGTGAAGTAGTCTGTCCAGGGGTCTTTTATATTATCCATGAAATTCTGGGTGCTGAGCATTACGTTAAACTCAGGCTTGGCCCAGAAGCTGATGGTAAAGTTTCCTGATACTTCTTTGTAAAGCTTGCGAGGCTCCTCCGGATAAAGACCGGTACCAAGCAGAGTGCTATTGTCCTTTACCACGGCCTGCACATGTTGCGCCGGGGCCGGCGAACGAAATACTACAAACACAGAGCCCGAAGGCTCCAACTGCACCGGCACGCGTACCAAATCCCCTGCCTGCTCGTAAATGCCCACTGGTGTCATCTGGCCACTATCCGCATCCCACAACTCCGGCTGCATGCCCTGAACACGGAAAGTACACACCAGCTCCTCCAGCTTTCTTCGCTGGTTAGCGAGAAAGTATACATCTGTTTCATCGATGCGGCGGTGTATGTATGTGATGGGGGCATCACCGGAGCGGGAGGATACCTGGAAATCTGGTTTCAAACCTAGTGCGTCCAGTACAGCCTGTATTGACTGGCCCGTGTACACGCGGCCTTTTCCTACCACGTTTGCTCCCGTAGTGCTGGTGTTACTTCCCCATACTTCATCAGTGATTTGCACAAAAGCATTGCGCTCTTGCGGATAACTCTGCAGCCCCAGCATGTGCTCCGGCTTCGAGCCTATGAGTATCATACCTTCCTTTACCAATGCCTGAAGCTTGCGCAGCAGCCCTAACGTTAGTCCTTTTGGCTCCTGGAGCACCAACGCCCGGTAACTCATGCCATCAGGCAATGTAATGCGGCCATTCTCAATCTTTACACGCGTCATGAGCACCTCGGCATTCATCAGGTCGTAATCGTACCCTGCCGGAGGTGGCGGAACAAGCAAATCCCTGTCTACTACGGTATAGCCTCCCGGGCTCTCGCCGGTAAAGTAAGCCAGGTCCGCTACAAAAAGGCCTTGCTGCAGCAGGCTTTGGCAGCGCGTCAGGTAGCTCATCCATGCTTTGCCGGGATCCCACCACGTGTTGGTGCGGTCGAAGTGAATGCCCCAGGGCCCCATGGTCATACCGGGCTTGGCTGTAGGGTGCGGCTGGTGCGCAAAACGATGAAAGACTACTCGGTTTAAGCCCTCTGTAAACTTTTTATCGCCCAAAGCCTTTAGGGCAAACGGATATTCCTGCCAACGGGCCGATTCTGGCTCTCCGGTGAAGGACTCTGCCCCCACCACCTTCTGCCCGTTTACATGCGCAATAGAAGAAGATAGCTTCATGGTTCTGCGCATGGTCCAGTTATTCTGAAATATGGTGGAAAGGCTGTTCCAGAACTCTCCAACGTTTATGTCAATCCTGGAGCCTATCTGCATCTCTTCCATTGGTCCACGGTCGTAAGGCTGCGTGTAGGAAATAATGCCGTGCTGGTGGCACAGATCCGTAAACTTGCCATAGTAATTATCGGCCATCAAGTCTGCCTGCGAGCGGCGCAGGTCCCACAGGAAACGATTTGTTATCTCTTCGCTGCCTACTACGCGGCCTGTCATGGCCGGAAGGTATTTCAGCAGATCATAGCCCATGCGTCTGCTGAACTCCTGCTCAAACTGTGGTGTCCAGTTCTGCATGCCTACTTCATAGGAGTCAATCAGGAGGCCTACCTTGCTCTTCGTGGCCAGTGGGTGCAGCGAAGGCAACAGCTCTTCCATCATCTTATTGAAGTGAAAGGTGATAGCCTCTGCACTGTACTTGTCACACTCCAGTCCTACGCCAGTGTCCGGGGCAGAACGGTTCTGGGTACCTATCGGGGTGAAGCCCATGCGCAGAATGGTCCAGTTGCCCTTTGGCGCTTTCCACTTCAACTGGCCGTTCTGGTCCATGTACTTTGTAATGTCCACCATGCGATCCAGATCAATAATGGACGAAGCCGTAGTGTTCTCTCTGCCACCTGGCGTATCAGCCACGCCGTCGCCGGTAAACTTGTAGTTGGCTTTCTTCAGCCAGTCTTCCAGGCGGGGGGCACCTGAAAACCGCACCTGCGTATACTGCCTTGCCTTCTGTGATGTAAGTCTAAAATACCTGGCTCTTGTAGCGGGAAATTCAGCAAACATCAGGGCCTCTTCACCAGAGCGCCCCATTTCAGCAGCTGAAGTGATGTCCGACACTTTCCGGAACTGCTCACCATCGTCGGAGGCTTCCAAAATTAAATTATCGCCCTGACCACCGCCCCAGCCGCCTGCGCCTACCGGAGAACCAACAAAAGTCAGGGAGCGCGCCTCGTAAGGTTCCCTGAACTCGAATTGGAGATAAGCAGGCCCACTACCTGCCCCTGGTGCAACAGTTACTCCCTGCGGCTCCTCCCCCGTCAGCTGCCTCAGAGCAACAGAGCCGCTGCTGGAGGTTATACTTTTCACGAGGTTCTGCAGCGGCTCCTCTCCCTGCAGCGATGGATAAGCCACTACAGCCACATCACGGTAGTGTTCCAGGTTTGTGAAAGGTTTTGGCAAAGTCATTTTAACTCTTTTGCCACCCCTGATACTGGTCTCGCTCCAGGTAACCTGCTGCATGGCTAACTCAGGCGTTATCCAAGGGCCTCCGCTCGACGACCAGCCAGGACAGTTGTGCATGGTGAATTCCAGGCCCAGCCGGTCTGCTTCTCTGATAGCATGCTTTTTCAGCTCGAGCCACTCCGGGCTTAGGTATTTTATAGGCCCTTCCGGAATACCGGTGCCTGCATCAAAATTCTGAAAGCCTCCCACACCAACGCGCTGCATAGCCTCCAGGTCTAGGGTAATGCCCTCCTTCGTCACGTTGCCGTTCATCCAGTGCCACCAGGTATGCGGCCGGGCCAATGCTGGTGGCGTTACAAAACTCTCTTCTAAGCCCGAAGCTGCGCTTTGGCGCAAAGTCTGGAATATACCTGCCGGGGTGATAAGGGTGAGCAGGCCAGCAGCACTGGTGTTTTTTAGAAATGTTCTTCTTTTCATGTGGCGTAGTTACTGGATGTGAAGGCAATTTTATTCAGAATTTATATCACCTTTGGCAGATCACCCATCACTTTATATTCGATTTGTAAAATAGCTGTAATCTGCCCAAAAGCAATAAACCGTAAGGAAGAAAGCATGTAAAGGAGCCTTAAGTGCTGATATCATGAAACGTTCTTCTTTACTTATTAACTGTTCTTGCTATCTGGTTTACATTGCGCCATTTTGACAGCTTCGCTGGTTACAACCCTTTTTTATTTTCAGCTATTATCTTCACAGGCCCCAGCAAACCAGAGGATAGCAAAGGTGAGTTAGCCTGATAGAATGGCATGGTGGTGTAGGTTATCTTTTCCTCTACACCCGGCTGCTGGTCTCCGATCAAACGGTTTACCCACAGGTTCACCACCTTAATCTCGATGGTGTTCTTGCCCGGCTTCAAGACGTTGGTCACATCTACCCTGTATGGCTCTTTCCACACCACACCCAGCGATTTGCCGTTCACGGTCACCTCCGCCAATTCCTCTACCTCTCCCAGATCCAGCCACAGCTGCTCTCCCTTGCCAAACCACTTCCTAGGTGCTTTCAGGGTTTGGGTATAGGTGGCCGCTCCGGAGAAGTACTTCACGCCCGGGTCATCACTCTCCGTCCAAGAGGCCAGTTTATCCATTTTGATTTGAGCGGGTGCACCTCGGTCTGGCTGGAAGGCAACCGCCCAGCTGTTGTCTAAGGAGGTCAGTTGCGTTTCTTTCACAGCAGGCAGGGCTACAGTGGGTTGGCTGGCATTCTCTTTGAATACCACAAATACTGCATCATTCGGACTCAGGTTCAGCTTTACGCTTGTGCGGCCATCAGCTGTGGTATAGGATGCTGGCTCTATCCTGCCCGTCTCCGGGTGCCAGAGCTCCGGCAATTTACCGTCTACCCTGAAGGTCGCTTCCACCTGCTGCTGCTCTTTCTTGCGGTTGTTCACCCAGTAGATGTCCTGCCCGGGCAGCTTGCGGTGCACATACAGCAGTTCGCCGTCGCCTTGCGGTTTGGCGTACTCAAAGTCTGGTGCGACCTGCAGGCTAGCCAGCACTTGCTCAAGAGGCTGCTCTGTGTGCACTTTCCCTTTGCCTACTGTGTTCACGCCTTTACCAGCGCCCCATACTTCCTGCACAATGGCCTCAAACTCCGCCTCGTCTTCCATTAGGCTTGGCGTGGCTATTGGCTTTGGTCCCACTACCACTGCCCCCGCTCTGGCAAGGTCACGGATCTTTCTGGCGACAGGCAGGCTCATGCGTACGCTGTTGGAATCCAGCGCCAGCACAGCATAGCTCATTCCGCTTGGCGTAACCAGGCGTCCGCCTTTTACCGAAAGAAGGTTTAGCAGGGCGTGCGGATTGATGAAGTCGTAAGCATAGCCTTCCGGCACCTCAGGCAGTTTTGCGCCAAACAAGCCCGTGATATTGTTGTCCTCGCCGTAGTAGTACACCACGTCGGCCACGAACTTGCCCTGTTGCAGCATATAGGAGCTGCGCGCCAGATAATCAGTCCAAGCCTTCGCTTGATCTGACCAGGTTTCATGTCGGGTAAACCACTGGCCAAAAGCGCCTAAGCCAAGGCCCGGAATCTTTTCATCCACCGGCTGGTGCACCGAGGTGTGGATCACAAAGCGATTCAGCCCGCTGGCCAACTCCAGGTCTGCCGTTGGCTTTAAGGTCTTAGGTGAATAGGAAAAGGCACCATTTGGTCCAAAGCCAATAGCAGTCAGAGATTCAGCAGCCACTAGGTTCTGCCCATAGATATGCGCCACCGATGCCGATTCTCTTATGTCTGCCTGTGCCATGACAGTAGAGGACCCTCCGGCTGTCCACATGGCCGACATAGGCACTGCCGCTGTTCTTTTTACATCCATGCCATCCATGATGAACACACGACCATTCTCATGCGACTCACTGTACCGCTTCATGCCATAGCTATCAAGAATGGTTGTCAGTTGGTCATAGTGGTTTTCGGCTATTAACTCACCAATGGTTTTGCGATAGTCCCATAAGAACTTTTCGCTCTCTTCCGCGCTATTTACAACTGCCCCGGTTAACACTGGCATCCAAGGCAACAGGCTGTAGCCCCGACGCTTTTGAAACTCCTCCGCCATTTTCGGTGTCCAGTTATTCTGCCCTGACTCATAACTATCGGTGATGATATATTGTAGCCCCCCTTTGTCGCCTATCAGGCCACCCGTAGCATCCTTGTATTGGTTCAGGTAATTTTCAAAATAATCTTTTATCGCTCTGTCATCCAGCTTGTCCACTTCTAAGCCGGTGGCTTCCGGTGAAGCAGGGTGGTTTTGTTTACCGGTAAGGGAATAGCCAAACCGCACAATCTTCCAGTTACCGGCAGGTGGTGTCCAGTTAAGGGTGCCATCCTTATTCATCTTGTTAGTTAGGTCAATCACATTCGCCTCGGCAATTACGTCGGTTGTGATAGGTGTGGGATGCTCGTTGACATCAATTGCTACGCCATAACCGGCTTTCTCTTCAAAGCGATTGATGCGGGCAGCCGGGTGCAACACCACTTCACCAACCTCGGTGCCTTTCGGTGGCTTCGGCGCTGCTCCACCCGTTATGGCGCCAAAGCTCATTGGAGCCGGAGGGTTGTTGAACGTTACACGAAAGTATCTGGCTGTTGTTGCTGGAATGGCGATAGTTCGCTGCGCTACCGTGCTGACTGGGATATACGCTATCCTGCGAAAATTCACACCATCGTCACTTACTTCAAGACTGCGTTCTTCCGATGGACCGGGAACACCAAAAGGCCTTCTGCTTCCGCCACCCACAACGGTAACTGCTTTGATAGTTTGGGGTTTCGAAAATTCATATTGTATCCAGGCAAAGCCCTCTTCTGAATCAGATGGTAAAAGACTAGTGTTAGCTAAATCTCCATCCGTGAGCTGAGCAAGAGTAAAGCTACCGGCGCTGGAGGTTATTTTGGGCGCCAGCTCACTTAGTGGAACATCAGCTGTCGGTAACCGATAGGCAACAACGGAAATATCTTCATAATACTCCGGCGGAGGGGCTGTCTTTGCCGTGAAAATACTGGCTTCCTCAGGTAGCGGTAAATTCTGAAATTCCCCGGTTGTAGTAGGAGGTTTCGGCAAGGTACCAGCAAATTGCTTTCCTCCTTTTACCCGGGTTTCGGTCCAGACAAGCTTTTTCATGCCATCTTTGGCTGGCACCCAAGGGCCGCCACTTTCGCTCCAGCCAGGTGAACCGGCAATAGCCATTTCCAGTTTAAGGGAATCGGCTAGCAGAGTGGCAAACCGGAAGGCATCCTTCCACTCCGGTGTCATGTAAGTGAGTCGCTTGTCAACAATTTGCGGCGTGGTCAATCCAGCATCAAAATTCTGAAAGCCACCAATACCGGAGCGGTGCATCCACATCAGATCTTTCCGTATACCTTCTTTGGTGATATTGCCGTTCATCCAGTGCCACCAGACTCTTGGTTTAGCCGCATTGGAGGGGGTAACAAATCCTGCATGAAGCTTATTCTCCGTTGGCTTTACTGTCTGAGAAAAGGCTGCGGTAGTTGCAAATATGGCAGCAGAAAGAGTGACAATAGTTTTCATCAAACGAGTTGCTTAAGTTATAGCGATTAGAGCTTTCTTATTTTTTTATGGGTGGGAAAAATCTGAGAGCACCTTTCTCCGGACACACATAGGGGGGTCAAGTCGAAATCATATTTATCAGTTTGGAGAAGATTAGGTAGCTGCATAATCAAGTATATGTTTCTCTTTTCCCGTACCATTCTACTTCTTCATAGCTGATGTACGTCCCTGGCTATTCCTCCTCCAGAATAAATACAGAAAGCGATCTGGCTCCATGGGCACCAAGCACCAGCGACTGCTCGATGTCGGCTGTTTTGGAGGGACCTGCGATAAAAGTACCGAAGCCGTACTCCTGTGCCGCTATCACCTCATAGGCCTGCTGCATGAGCGGGACGAGCCTTTGCCGCGGCACCACCAGCGCCAGGTGCTGGCAAATGAACGGCAGTACCCGCAGCGGGAGTTGCGCATCAGTTACCCACAGGGCGCCGTTCTCTGCCACACCAAGCTGCGCAGGCAACACGGCCAGGTCCACATCCGCCAGGGCATGCGGGTCTGCACCCGCTGCGACATTGGTTTCGGCAACGTCGGAGAACTCTGGAAAAGCAGACACAATTCTGCTGGCTCCGCTGTGCTCTTTCAGCAGAATCTGCTTTACCTCCTCCACGTTTTGTACACGGAATACCTTGCTCCCGATGCTCACGGCTACCGTGGTAAACTTTCCCACCGGATTTACCTCCCCTGTAAAGAAGGCAGGCATTTCCGGCAATGGCAGGCGCGCTGGCTGGTTTCTGGCAACTGCGGCCAGGATGCTGTCTCTGCTACTCATTTTTCTTCTTCCTGTTTTTTAGGTACCACTCCCCAAACGACTCCTTCGGGGGCGCCGGCATTTCACGCTGCTTGTACCAGGGGTTGAGCTTGTTATTTACCGCAAAAGGCATGTTGCGCATAAACCAGCGGCCGGCCTTCCCGGCCAACTGGAACGTAGTGGGCGAGGCAAAGGCCTGTGTCATGGCTTTCATGCTCAGCGTCTTCTTTGTGTCGGCATAGCCTTCTTTCACGATCACCTGCCGCCATTTGTAGAGCTGATCGTGGATATCAATTTTAACAGGACAGACGTTGGAGCAGGAACCGCATAAGGTAGAGGCAAAGGGCAGGTCCGCGTTCTTTTTTATGTCGAGGTTGGGAGCCAGGATGGCGCCTATAGGCCCCGCCACAGCAGTGTGGTAGCTGTGGCCGCCGCTTCTCCTGTACACAGGGCAGGTGTTCATGCAGGCCCCGCAGCGGATGCATTTAAGGGAATTGCGGAAGTCTTCCCTGCCCAACTGCATGCTTCGGCCGTTGTCCACCAGCACCAGGTGTAGCTCATGTCCCTCCCGTGGTCTTTTGAAGTGACTGGAGTAGGTGGTAATTGGCTGGCCTGTGGCGCTTCTGGCCAGCAGCCGGAGAAAAACACCCAAATGTTCTCTTTTCGGTACCAGCTTTTCGATGCCCATGCAGGCGATGTGCACATCCGCCAGGTGCGCACCCATATCAGCATTCCCCTCGTTCGTGCAGATAACGAACTCGCCGGTCTCGGCTACAGCAAAGTTGACACCCGTAAGGGCGGCGCGACGGGTCAGGAAGGTTTCCCGTAAATGTTGCCGGGCCGCTTCCGTCAGCACCTGCGGGTCAGCCATGCCAGCCGGAGTGCCCAAGTGCTCATGAAAAAGCTCCCCTATCTCCTCTTTCTTCTTATGGATACAGGGCAGCACGATATGACTCGGCGGCTCTTTCGCAAGCTGCACAATGCGCTCCCCCAAATCAGTGTCTATTACCTCAACACCGTTCTCGGCCAGGTACTCGTTCAGGTGGCACTCCTCCGTTAGCATGGACTTGCTCTTTACCATGCGGTCCACTTTGTGCTTTTGTAGGATGGCGTGCACGATTTGGTTATGCTCCCTCGCATCAGCCGCCCAGTGCACGATAATTCCGTTGGCTTTCGCATTGGCCTCAAACTGCAGCAGGTAGTCGTGCAGGTTCGAGAGTACGTTGTGCTTAATGCGGGAGGCGGTCTCGCGTAGAAGCTCCCAGTCCGGAATGGTATAGGCGGCTTTGTCACGCTTCTGCCGGATAAACCACAGCGTCTCATCGTGCCAGTTTACCCGGGGCTCGTCTGCATTAAATGCTTCGGCAAGGGCAGCATGATCTTTTGTCTCCTTCATATCTCCTGCGCGTTAAGTATTTCCGCAATGTGGAGGACCTTTACGTTGCTTTTCTGCCTGCGCAGGATGCCCTCCATGTGCATCAGGCAGCTCATGTCGGCCCCTGTAATATAGGCGGCCTCGTGCTGCAGGTGATCCATAACCCGGTCTTTGCCCATCTTCACCGACACAGCCTCTTCTGCCACGCAGAAAGTGCCCCCGAAGCCGCAGCACTCATCCTTGCGCGTCAGCTCGATCAGTTCCAGGCCCTCCACCATGCTTAGCAGCTGCTCTGGCTTAGAGAAAGGAGGCGCAACAAGCTCAGACATCTGGGCAAGCTTCAAACCTCTCTGGCCATGGCAGCTCTGGTGCAGGCCAACCCTGTGCGGGAAGCGCGCCTTGAGCGAATTCACCTTCAGCACATCTGTCAGGAATTCGGTCAGCTCATACACTTTCTGCCGGACAGCCTCTGACTCATCCGGGTACTTGCCCGAGTGCAGATGGTCTTTCATGTGCAGCACGCAGCTGCCGGAGGGCGCCACGATGTAGTCGAAATCTCTGAAGTTCTCTATGAAAAGATTGTTGCTCTGTTTCGTCAGGTGTTCAAACCCTGAGTTGGCCATAGGCTGGCCGCAGCATGTTTGCCTGGAGGGGTACACCACCTTCACGCTCAACTTTTCAAGCAGCTCCAGCGTGGCGATGGCGGCGTTGGGATAAAACTGATCTACGTAACAAGGAATGAAAAGACCTACTGTCATAGCTTGGTGTCATGCGTTACCGCATAGTATTTTAATTCGACAATGTCGTTTGGCAGTGGCTTTGTGTTCCAGTGCCGGTGAATGGCCAGGGCAGTGCCCACGGCGGTTGCCTGTGCCATAGAGGCGGCGAAGACTTCTTTTTCGGGATAGGCGGCGGCCAGCAGGTTCATATAAATGGCGTTCTTGCTAAAACCCCCGTCCACGAAGATTCGCTTCACATCAGCGCCTTCCAGAACAAGTTGCGTGGAGGAAACCTGCTGCGTCACCAGGTCTAGGATAAACTGGTGATAGGCCTCCATGTAGGAGGCGAAGGAGGACAGTTCCCGCTGCGCAAACACGGACTCCTGCAAATGGTTTATGCCGGGTCGTTCGCCGGGTGCCGGGCCTTGCTCCCGCTGTAGCTTACTGATAATTTCGGGATCGAACGGCAATGTTTTATAGCGGGCGGTATTCTGGTTAAAATGCTCCGCTATACGTTTTACCTGCTGCTCGTGCTCATACCCTCCGAAGAACCTGGACGCCTTCACAGGTTTTCCTTTATACTGCATATAACTCAGGCAGTCCTTTTGCAGCTCAGCCTCCGTCAGCGGTGTCGTGTTGAAAGGGTTTAGGCTGATGCACCAGGTTCCGGTGGAGAGCAGTACAAATGGCTCCTGGAAATTCACCAGGTACGGAATCAGGGCAGCAGAGCTGTCGTGTAGGCCGATGCCAGCTTTGTAGTTGTTCCCTAGGAAGGATACAGGCACCACTTCGTCAGATGGTGCAATAGGGGCAAACTTATCAATCACCCCCTCTTTCGTGACCCACTCATGGTAATCGTTTTTCCGGAAGTCCCACAGATTTGTGTGGCAGCCAATGCTGGTGATGTCCGAAAAGCATTGCCCTGTTACCAGATAGCTTATGTATTGTGGCAGGTGCAACGCATAAGAGATTCGGCTATATAGTTCTGGCCGCTCATACTTGATGCGGTAGATCTGCATTCCTGAGTTTAAACTGCCCAGTACAGGAGAAGCTGTCTTTTTTGAAAACCTCCCCTCGCCCCCATAAGTGTCATAAAACTGTTTTTTCAGTTCCTCCGGATAGGGCTTCAGATAGCTGTACAAAGGGCAGACTGGTTCGCCCTCCCTATCGATGCAGACAACGCTCGCTCCATATGCCGAGAAGTTAATGGCCTGCACCTGGTACTCCTGAAACCTGAGAACATCCCGCAAGGAATCGTGAACGGAGAGCCTCAGGCTTTCTATATTTTCACAGGCTTCCCCGTCTTCATCCACCGTCTCTGTAAAGCGTGCCGATTTCTCATACACTATTTTATAGTTCTCGTCGAAGAGAAACAGTTTCTTATTTGTCTTCCCAACATCGAAAATGGCTGCGACAGGTATCTTCTGCATCTTATAATCCAGTGGCAACAGTCTTTAGACCGCGTTCTTTTAAGTTTTGTCACGTTTTTCACCCGTGGAACAGTTGCAGCGGGCGCAGACAGCTTAAAGTCAAAAGCCTGCCTCAGCCTAAACTACAGTATTGATCTTCTGCAAGAAAATCCTCTGCAGAGGCTCTTGGCAGCACCCTTTGCTGCTGCGCAACTGTAACTGTCCCCGGTTTAACTATTGAATATTACCTGACGAAGGCCATCGCCACACCGCCGTCCACGTTTAACACATTTCCGGTAGACTTACGCAGCAGCCCTCCGACAAAGGCAAAGCAGGCATTAGCAATGTCTTCCGGCAGTATGATTTCGTTTAAAAGAGTACGTTTGGCATAATATGCCGGCAGTTCCTCTACCTTCACGCCATAGGCTTTCGCACGGCCCTCGGCCCAGCCGCCGGCCCAGATATTACTGTCGCTGATGACGGCATCCGGGTTCACCACGTTCACACGGATGCCATCGCCGCCAAGCTCAGCAGCATTCAACCTGCTAAGGTGCAGCTGCGCAGCCTTGGCCGAGCCGTAACCCGCGTTGTTCGGGCCTGACACCAAGGCATTCTTGCTCACGATGTTGAGCACGTCACCGCCGATGTCCTGCTTGCGCATCACCTCTACCCCTACCTGCGTGACCATAAACTGCCCCTTTACTAGCACATCATACAGCAGGTCCCAATCCTTCTCGGTGTGCTCTTCTATTGACTTAGAGATGGAAAGTCCGGCGTTGTTGACTACTATATCCACGCCACCGAAAGCAAGTGCCGCTTTATCAAACGCTTCCTGTATCTGTTCACCCTTCGTTACATCAAGCACAGCAGTGGCATAACTGTCTTTACCGTAAGCTGCCTTGAACTCTTCTCTTGCTTCCTGCAGGCGCTCCTCGTTCATGTCGTTGAGGATGACAACAGCGCCTTCTTCCACAAACCTTTTAGCGATGGCTTTACCGATACCACCCGCACTGCCTGTTATCAGGGCTATCTTCCCTGAGAGCGCTTTAGGCTTTGGCATTCGCTGCAGCTTCGCCTCCTCCAGTAGCCAGTACTCAATGTCAAAAGCTTCCTGACGCGGCAGCGATGTGTATTCTGATATAGCCTCAGCCCCTTTCATTACGTTAATAGCGTTGATGTAGAATTCAGAGGCTACACGCGTCGTCTGTTTGTCCTTTGAGAAAGTGAACATGCCTACTCCGGGGTAAAGAATCACAACAGGGTTCCTGTCGCGTATAGCTGGGCTGTTAGGATGCTTGTGATCTTCATAGTAGTCGGCGTACATCTGACGGTATTCCTCAAAAGCAGGGGCAAGCCGCTCCTTCAGCGCTTTCACATCCGAGAGGTCCTCGGCGGGCTTTAGGTCCAGTACCAGCGGGCTGATTTTGGTGCGCAGGAAATGGTCCGGGCAGCTGGTGCCCATCGGGGCCAGCCTGTCCAAATCATTGGAGTTGATGAACTCCAGCACCCGGGCATCGTCCGTGAAGTGGCCTATCATGTGGCGCTTACTGGAGCAGAAGCCACGCAGCACAGGAGCCAGCGCGGCGGCCTGCTTTCTGCGTTGCATTTCCTCCAAACTCTGGATCTTAGCCCCACCAAACACCAGACCCTTCTTGCCGATGTTCTGCTCCAGGTACTCGGCGCAGCGCTCAATCACCTCCAAAGTATTGACATAGCTGTTATAGGCTGTGTCTCCCCAAGTAAACAGGCCATGGGAGCCCAGCATGATGCCCCGGATGTCCGGGTTCTCATCCAGGCACTGGCTCAGCTGAAGCCCCAGATCAAAGCCCGGGCGCTGCCAGTCCACCCATCCAATTGTGCCTTCAAACAACTCTTCTGTTATTTTCTTTCCGTCTTTTGCGGCGGCAATCGCAATGGCCGCATCAGGATGCAGGTGGTCGATGTGTTTGAAGGGTAGGAAGCCATGCAGTGGCGTATCGATGGATGGCGCCTTTGAGCTGAGATCGAAGATGCTGTGGTTAAAGAGTTCCACCATCTCATCTTCGTGGTCAATGCCACGGTATACGCTCTTCAGGCTTCTTAGGCGATCTACATACAGGGCGGCAAGGCCGCTGCGCTTCAGTGTGCCCAAGTCACCGCCAGAGCCTTTTACCCACATCACTTCTGTCTCCTGGCCAGTGAGCGGATCTTTAGCCATCACTTTGCAGGAGGTATTGCCCCCGCCGTAGTTAGTCAGCCGCAGGTCTGCCCCCAGTAGGTTTGACCTATAAATCAACAGCCCTACTTCATCGCCTGCAAGTTTGGCGGCTTCCTCCTCGTTCCACAGATAGCTTACATGCTTAAACTCTGTCTTTGTTGTAGATTCTAACATATGCTTCAATGATTTTAAGTTGCGTACTTTATACCTGAATTTCCGTACCTCCCTATGGTTACAGAGTGAATTGTGACCACAGTATCTGATACGATGGTTGCAAAGGTTCTTTTAGACACTCATTTCCATTCCCCATCGCTACTCTTATAACCCTTTGAGGAAGTTTTCTCAAAAGGGCACTAGGAATAACCACCTATACAATGTTGTTGAGACCCTGGATTTCTTGTAAGCTACCAAGAGGCACGCCCAGCAGCTTTTCCGATTACACCCTTTTTCACTTCCGGTAAAAAAGCCTGTTATACAATCAAAAATAATGTCTAACATTTTTTGCAAAAAGGTAGTCCAGGGAGTAACAAAGCTTGAATATAATATAGCCATAGCTATTTACTGTCATGCACTGTCATGCTTAGAATGTTAGGATGATACAGGAAAGGCTGGACTTGCCACTTTTAACTGAAGAGGGATTGCAGGCAGATCTAGATAAGGTTTAAGACTTGATTATATGCAAGCCATAGTATTGATAAAGAATTAAACTGACACCTTTCAATCCAACTTTGCCCGGAGAACGGCAAGAAAGATAACAACTGCATGGACTTTAAACTCATTGTTCCCATGAATGGTACAAAAGCCTTGTTCACTTAGGTATCCATATGAGCTTGATAGAGGACTAAAATATTATTAAAGAATCTTCATAAAATACTCTAAAAGAGACACCGCTAAAGCATGTATAACATACTTGGTGTTCAATCAGCACGAGTGGCTATGGTAATTGGCTTAAGGACACCATGGGCATAAGAGATTTAAAGATTATTCCTTCCCTCCAAGTTATTACAAGAAATTCAAAACGCTAATCAGGACAGTTCAGGACAGATACCCCATTTTAAGGTTTTAAATTGATTATTAAATTCAGTTCGTTTTAAAATTGTTTGTAACATTTCATAAAACTAATGTGTCCGGGAAGATAGAAACAATGGGCTTTACAAGCTTACAGCAGTTATTTTAACTTAATTAACAGTCTTAAACTAACCCATAATTCAACTTTATTATGCGTCCCAATATTTTAATAATGAGGCTCTTCTTAGCCCTCTCTGTATCTGCCCTTATTGGCTCTTCCTGTAGTCGGATAGAGAAGGAGGAATCAGTGACTGCTATACCAGTAGATCCTAAAGTAGAGAAGCTTAAATTGCCAGATGGCTTTCAGGCAGAACATTTACATAGTCCTTCAGAAAATGAGCAGGGTTCTTGGGTTTCCATGACCTTTGACGGTAAAGGCAGAATGATAGCATCAGACCAATATGGGGCCTTATACCGCTTGGAATTGCCTCCTATCGGCTCTGATTCGGCAAAGCCCAAAGTTGAAAAGCTGATAATTAGAGATGGTGCCATAGTTGACTCTGCCAAAACGCATGGGGGCATGGGCTATGCGCAGGGCTTGCTTTGGGCTTTTAACAGCCTCTATGTAATGGTAAACCATAACAGCGACGAGGAATTTTCTAAAGGCAGTGGCTTGTATCGCCTTCAGGACACAGACGGGGATGATCAGTTTGATAAGGTAACTTTACTTAAGGAACTCAAAGGAGAGGGCGAGCATGGCCCGCACAGTGTGGTGCTGTCTCCTGATAAGAAATCTCTTTACGTTGTTGCTGGCAACCACACCGACTTACCGGAAATGGACGCTTACCGGCTCCCACCAGTCTGGCAGAACGACAATTTATTTCCGGAGATAAAAGACCCCCGCGGGCATGCTAACGACCGCGGTGCGCCTGGAGGCTGGGTGGCCCGGATTGACTCCCTTGGACAACATTGGGAATTAATAAGTGCCGGCTACAGAAACTCTTTCGATCTGGCTTTTAACGATGCAGGGGAATTATTTACCTATGACTCAGACATGGAGTGGGATTTTGGGATGCCATGGTACCGCCCTACCCGGATTGCCCACGTAACCAGCGGCAGCGAATATGGGTGGCGCACAGGAAATGGGAAATGGTCTACTGTTTACCCCGACAACCTGCCCCCGGTCCTGAACATAGGCCAGGGTTCTCCTACCAACCTGGTGCACGGGGGAAAAGCAAGGTTCCCGGAGAAGTACCGTAACTCTCTGTTTGCCTTTGATTGGAGCTTCGGAATTATATACGCCATCCATTTACAACCGGAGGGCTCTTCTTATAGCGCAACAGCCGAAGAGTTTATCTCAGGATCGCCCTTGCCTCTGACCGATGGAGTTGTAGGCCCTGACGGAGCCCTTTACTTTCTTACAGGGGGCCGCAGGCTAGAGTCAGACCTGTACCGGGTGTACTACGATGACTATAAAAATACAGACCAGAAACTTACTGCTGACAAGTCTGCCCCTAAGGAAACAGAGGAGCGAAGAATCAGGAAGCAGTTGGAGAAGTATCATACAGGGGCAAGAGCAGGGGCAGTTGATTTCGCTTGGCCTTACCTAAATCACAAGGACCGCTTTGTGCAGTATGCCGCCCGCATTGCAGTAGAGCATCAGCCGGTAAGCCAATGGCAAGAGCGGGCTCTAAAGGAGCAAGACCCTGAGATTAAGACGCAGGCTATTATCGCACTGGCCCGGCACGGCAACAAGGCCCTAAGCGATGAAATGCTCGAGTCTCTTATTAACATCGACTATGCACAACTGCAAGAACAGGAGCAGCTAAACCTGCTACGCGCTTTCGAACTGGTGCTGTACAGACATGGCACACCGGAGCCTGCCCTGAAGAAAAAAGTAATAGCCTATTTAGACTCACACTATCCTGCCAGAACAAATGACCTGAATCGTTCTCTTAGTAAGATTCTTATCGCTTTAGAGGCACCTCAGGTAGTCGCCAAAACAATTGCCTTACTTGATAAAGCAAAAGATGACAAGTCAGAAACCGCTACGGCATCATCCGACCTGATTCTTCGGAATCCACAATATGGACTGGATATAGCCGGAATGTTAGCAAGCGTACCTCCTGCCCAGCAAACTTATTATGCTACTGCTCTAAGCGCAGCCAAAACAGGCTGGACCCCAGAGCTTCGTGAGGAGTACTTTAAATGGATGTACAATGCCTTTAACTATAAGGGCGGCAGAAGCTATGTTGGATTTGTCGACAAAGCAAGAAAAGCTGCTCTAAGCAACGTACCAAAAAGTCAGTTTGCGTATTACAATACCATTTCAGGAGACTCTCTGCTTAGCGGTGGCGGATTAGAGTTAGCTAATGCAAACTCCTACCAACCACAAGGTCCTGGCAGGAGATGGACTGTTGAAGAAGCTTTGCCTTTAGTGGAGAACAATCTTTCTCAGCGGAACCTTGAGCAAGGAAAAGCGATTTATGCAGCTACACTTTGCAAATCATGCCATAGCATGGGAGGAGAAGGAGGATTTGTTGGCCCGGATTTAAGTCAATTAGGAAACAGATTCACACCTAAAGACATACTGGAAGCTATTATTCATCCGGATAGTGTTATTTCAGACCAGTATGCGGCTACAGTATTCCACCTAAAAGACGGCAGTTCTGTAGTAGGAAGGCTAACAAATGAGAATGATAATACTTACTTTGTTTCGCAGAACCCATTTGCGCCACAGATACTCCGGGAAATCCCTAAGAGCGATGTAACGAGAACCAAGCAATCTGAAGTCTCGCCGATGGTAGCAAATTTGATAAACCGTTTAAACCCAGAAGAACTACAGGATTTGATGGCTTATTTAATTTCTGCAGGTAATAAAAAACACAAAGTATATACAGTGTCAGCAAAGCCTGGTAACGAAAAGAAGTAGATTTTAATCATCAAAAAGTAGCTAGTTTTAAGAAAGATTTTTCATACTGAGTGTATTTGACCTCCAGGGCGCTTGCTTTGGAGGTCTTTTTTTTGCCTTCATAGTTCACTGAGCTCCTAAAGATTGTGAATACTTTCATTGCGGTAACGTGAGTACAGAAAGAATAATGACTACGAAAGGATGTCTTGGTAAACAAAGAGGTAATGGTCAGGTAGAAGCGTATAGCGATGTTTAACCTAAATTCTTAGTCTGCGACATTGCCTACTCTCCCCCACCATAACCCGCTCAACCTTGATAAACATTTTTCTGCCTGAACGCCTATACTTATCTCGACCACCAATAGTAAAGATTCAACATTGTCAGAATATTAGCTTAATTCCTTTGTTCACGATAAACAACTAACTTGGCATTAGATTGAGCGCCTTTAGGCTGTTCCTTACGAAGGAGTAGCATTATTTTTAATATTACCTGGCTAGTTGTGTCTTTCAGCCAAGGCAATAAGTTTGGAGCCTGCCTTAGATTTTTTGAAGCTTACGTTAGAAATGAAGTAGAGAGGTTGTGCATAAAAAAGAAAAATATTATATTAGTGAAATAACAAAAAAGGTACTTTGTTAAAATCCAGCACATTTCATGAAAATTTTCCGTATATTTTATTGACGAAGGAGAGCTCCACTCGATAGATCGGACGGAAGCTCATCCAGTGTAGGCAGGTCCACGGATCTGCCTACTTTGTTTTCAAAGACTCCGTCTTTGTGACGAAGGAGAGGCTTTCCCTCCTGACCTCCGGAAGCTAGGTCTCTGTCCCCAAAGAGCATGTCGCTTTTCCACATCGAGTAGATGAGCAGCAGCAGTTTGCGCTGCAGGCTCACCACGCCCACCATCTTGCTCTCTTTCCCGGCGTTTATTCGCTGGTAAACAGCCCGCAGGGCAGCATTGTGCCGGCTGGCCACCAGGGCCGGGAAGTAAAGGGCTGTCCTTATCCTGCCGTTGCCTTTCTTGGATATCCTGGTCTTGCCCCTGACGCTGGTGCCGGACTCTCTTTCCACCACATCGAAGCCAGCGTAGCTGGTGAGCTGC
>NZ_JBHUOX010000042.1:0-24252 GCF_042686245.1 Pontibacter toksunensis
ACTACCTTCATACTGTGGCAGTAGGGGCAGTTTACCTGGATAGTTATCTCGCACATAACTTTCAACTAACACCCTTGCTGCCATACTTATTCCAACATCATACATTCTAGACCACAGCCTAATATTTATATATGTTTTTAGGGAGGTAGGTGGGAAATTAAAATTGGATGCTTTTTTAGACTATATTGCGTCACTATCAAGCATCTTTATATGAAACTAAGTTTAGCCAAAGGGTTACTCATGCTCTGTGCCATTGTACTCATGGCTTCCTGCACCAGTTCTAAAAAGCAGCCCTCCAAAATAGGGAAAGTTGTCATTCTGCAGGACGGCAAGGCGGCCGGGAAAGACAATGGTCTTCACAAGGGCTGGTACAAGAATCCAAACAACCCCCATCATCCCCGCACTACAAACCCCGGGCATACAAAGGCAGCTAAAGGCAAGCCTGCTAAGGGAGGTAAGCCTGCAAAAGGCAAAAAGAAGTAATTTTCATTTAAATCTAAAGGGAGCACCAAAGGCTGCAACGCAGGTTTTGGTGCTCTTTTTCTTTGTTAAGAGTTATTATTTGGCTTTTCCTGATAAAATTTAATACTTTTATTTTCGTTTTGCGTTCAGTTTCTCTGAAAGTCATACAAACAAAGAGTATAGAATCTATGAACATTTCTAAGCAGTTCCTGATGGTGTTGGTGGTGGCGTTGTTAACTTTTTCCTGCTCGCCCCTCAGAGGAAGAAAAGCAATAGTAGTAAATGATGATGGCCGAAGCATGCGCTTTGACAATGGCCGTGCAGAAGGCAACACTAAAAAGTGGAACAGCACCAGGAGTTTGGGCAAACAGCAAAAAAAGAGAAACAAATCTTTTAAAAAGAGAAGAAGAAACTAATACAGATTGCACCGCCAGTAAAAGTTACAGTGGCTAGTTTCAGGTACAGGGGTGCCTTGTATTGCACCCTTCGGCTGCTGCTGCCGTATAAGCGCATATGGCAAAAGAAAATATGCGCTATACCCGCACTCCGCAAACGGAGCGGCTGAAATGGGTGGATTACATGGCGCGTTTAATGGACAATCAGTTTAAGTTTCCTGGTACCAATTTCCGCTTCGGTCTAGACCCTATTCTGGGTTTAGTGCCTGTTGCCGGTGATTTGGCTTCTTTTGCCATGTCAGCCACCATCATACTGACCCTGGCCCGCCACGGAGCCAGCGGAAAGCTGGTGGTGCTCATGCTTATTAATCTTGCCATAGATACCGTAGTAGGTAGTATCCCTATCCTGGGAAGTATTTTTGACTTTGCTTTCAAGGCGAACGAACGTAATGTACGGCTACTGCGCCGCCACTATGAAGAAGGAAAGTACCAGGGCAGCGGCAAGGGTATACTGATAGGTGCTATAGTAGGTATTGTGATAGTGCTGATGCTCCTTCTCTGGGCCATGTGGGAACTGGTAGAGTGGCTGTATCACCTGATTTTTTAAACCAGCACCCGGCCCAGCGAACGGGCTAACTCTATCGCTTTCAGGGCGCTTTCTTCCTTGTCCTTTATTTCCAGCATAATGTCCATATCCAAGCCTTCGGTTTCAGTTAAGAAGTCGTGGAACAGCTGCTCCTGTATGCTCTGCACGTGCTTGCCTTTGCGCTCGTTTGGTGCCTGCGAAGAGTAATCCATCATCAGGATGCCGTCCCGCTCCGAATGCCAGGTGCTGGCGGCCATCTGCACAGCCTCGCGCATTGGCTCCCCGTTGTTTATACATTCGTGGTGAAAGTTATCAAAAATAATAGGCATGCCTGTTTCCTCGTGCAGCTGCAGGCAGTCCTGCAGCGAATAAGTGCGGTCGTCATTCTCCACGCAGAGGCGGACCTTTACTGCTTCCGGCAGCTGTGTATGGTATACCTCGGCAAAACGCTGTATAGCGGCAGGCTTGTCGCCATAGGCACCACCACCGTGTATCTGTAGTTTTGCTGTTGAGTCGAGGCCCATCAAATCCAGAATACTCCCCTGGTACACGAGCTCTGCCACGCTATTCTTTACCGTCTGTTCGTTAGGCGAGTTGAGTACCACAAACTGGTCGGGGTGCATCGAAATGCGCATATTGTTGTTTCTGATGTAGTTGCCCAGCCTCCGGAATGTCATCTTGAAGTGCTCCTGCCAGTTATACTGGTTTACCTCATGCGAGGCAAAGGGTACCAAGTCAGACGAGAGCCGGAAAAAGAACAGGCCGTGCTGCACGTTGTACTCCAGAATACGGTGCAGGCAGGCGAGGTTCTGCTCCACTATGTCAATCAGGCGCTCCTCAGAGTAGGAGGCAAGTCGAAAGGTGCGGGAGGAGGTACAGTCAAGAGATTGATTTACGCAGGGGTATCCGATTTTCATGCAATGTAGATTAGCTATACACATAACCTACGAAACATGCGCTTGTTTAGCTGCCCTTAAAGGTAACCGGTGTTCTCCTGAAAGAACCGGTTGTAGTTGCGTCTTGCCTTTTCTGCCCGTTCTTTTTGCTCCTGTATCAGGGGTTCCTTCTCACGCTTCTCCTCCTCTTTCTCTTTGGGTGCCTTGTGCAGGATGCGGGGTTGCACCCCCTCAGTACGAAGGGCTGCTTCATTCTATCCCGGGCCTCAGTCGCCTCAGACAACTGTGACGAATGATTGGGCCTCTGGTCCAGTAGGGTTAAAAACCCGACATCATTTTTAAGCAAAAGTTTAAAAATTGTGCCAGTAAAAGTAAAATGAAACGGCCCTGCCTCAGCACGGAGTGAAACAGATTCCAGTCTTTGGGTTGAGCCCCTACCCCCAAGACGAGGCCTCTCGGCCTAGAGAGCTAAGACAGATAAAATGAAACAGTAGGTTAATTGCCAGTGGATAAACTGTAGCTACGGTAGCTTCGCCAGCAATACATATCATCTTTCTGAAAGTTAGAAGATGCCATAAAATCTGGTACAGGAGAAATGATGAATACAAATAAAAAAGCCTGCTATCATAGCAGGCTTCATGTTATTCGTATCCCCTGTTGTCTTTAAAAAAGCGGTTGTAATCCTCTTCTTCTTTTCTCTTTCGCTCCATCTCCTCCTTTTGTTTCATCTCTTCTACTTTGCGACGCTCTTTGCCCTCCTTGGAGAACATGTCGTACATCAGGCCGATGGGGCTTGCAATGGTAGGGGCAGGCGCTGGCGGTGGGGGAGGTGGCTCCAGTCCTGGTATATACCCGGGCCTTTTGGTTTGGCTGGCCTGCTCCCGTTTCATATTGCGCAATGCCCTGTCTATCATTTCCTGCGAAGGGCGGCTGGTTACCTCTACTTCACCTAACATGACACTGTCTTCCTGCAGCACTATATTTACGCGCAGTTCCGAAACCGGCAGCTTGCTGGGCAGGTACAAAAGCGGCTTGAACCCAACAGCGCGAATAATCAGTGTGTCGTTCTGCGTCACATCAATTTTAAACTGCCCCTGATCATCTGAGAGCACACCCAGGTTAGTATTCACCTTCACGATGGTAGCCCCTGGTATAGGCGTCTTACGGTCTGACTCCAGCACTGTACCGCTCAGCCTGATGGCCTTTTGCGCGTGCGCGGGCAGGCAGCACAAGAGCAGGAATGCAAAAATGAAAAGGAGTGAGTGTCGGAGCATGAATGTGTTAAAACCGTAGCAGCGGTTGGATGTTTAATTAATACGACTGAGGTGGCCAAAAAGTATGCCAGCCTTATAAAATCAAAAAACGGCAGACGCTGCAGCCGTATAAAAGTAAACCAAAAACACTAATTCAACAAAAGCCTGCAGCAACTGGTGCTACAGGCTTTTGTCTTATGGTACTGGCTCACCGGCAAGGGGGTCGCTTACATTTCAGAGCCAGTCGTGTTGTTCCTTCTTTGTGTCATCTGGTTATACTTTGACCGGTTCTGCTCATACTTTCGGTACTGATCCTGGTCCAGTATTTTCCTGATGCGTTCGTCTGCTTCTGTATCCAGGCGCTGGCGATCAGTATCGTTGAGTTGGGTTTGTCCTTTTTCTTCCAGGGCGCGCTGCATTTCGCTGAGCTGGGCGCTGCGGTCGTAGTAAACCCGCACAATCTCTGATGCCAGGTTTGCGTCGACACCTAAGTCTGTAACGAGCTGATTGTTTAATTCTTCTTCGCTAAAGCCGTACATTTGGTCTGCTTCAGGGCTTGAAGGTGGCACTCCACCAGGCTCTCTGTCGCCATACCCCCTGATGTGAGAAGGATCCACGTTCTCATCGGCGTTTGAATCCTCCACTTCTGTGGTGGTGCCAGTGTCTTCGGTGCAGGAGGTAGCGGTAAATAGAATGGTGCTCAAGGCAAACATGGAATATAGTATCTTCTTCATTTTTTCTTTTTGTCAGATTAATAATCGTGCACCACTTTCCAGGTACCCTTTGTTTTACGAACCGCACCTAAACTGGTTAAGGACTTTGGCGCTGTAATGCATTTTCTGAGTGCCAGAAGTATATTTCAGGAAGCTTTACAAGGGCGTGTGCAGGAGAGGCCGGTTTATGCTTTTCACATCATTTTAACAATTTCATGAAGTTCAGCAGCCTGTTAACAGCAACGGCAGCCAACAAGGCTGCCGTTGCTGTTAATCTCTATATCTGTTAAGCTGTCCTTAGTTCAAAAACAGTTATTTCCGGTAAAAATCCGACACGGCCCGGATAGCCTAAGAAGCCAAGACCCGTATTCACGTACAGGTGCTGGCGGCCTTTTTTATAGAGGCCCGACCATTGCTCGTACACATACTGCACAGGGCTCCACTTCCAGCCCGGAATATTTACGCCGAACTGCATGCCGTGCGTGTGCCCTGCAAGTGTCAGGTCAATGTCATCATACTTCTTGTTAATCTCGCCATCCCAGTGCGAAGGGTCGTGGGATAGAAGCACCCTGAACGGAGAATCCTCTGTTCCTTTGTAAGCCTGCTCCAGTCGGCCATATTTTGGAAAGCCGGCGCGGTTGCCCCAGTTCTCCACACCTAATACGGCTATTTTTTCCCCGCCTCTCTCTATAATGCGGTTCTCGTTCATGAGAATCTGCCAGCCCATTTTACCATGGCTTTCAATGAGGTTCTGAAGGTTTTGCCGCTTCGCCTCAGCACTTGGCCAGGCTACATAATCGCCATAGTCGTGGTTGCCCAATACGGAGAACACTCCGGCCTTCGCCTTTATTTCTTTCAGCGTATCTATGTGCTGCTGCACCTCCACGGCTATGTTGTTCACAAGGTCCCCGGTAAAGAAGACCAAGTCTGCCTCCTGCTGGTTTATCAGTTTCACGGCCTCTTTCAAAGGCTCCGTAGAAGTAAAGCTGCCGGTGTGCAAATCCGATATCTGCAGCATCTTATAGCCGTCAAAGGCTTTTGGCAGGTTTGGTAAACGAAGTGTCACGCGCTTCACCTGGTAATCATAGGCCCCTTTCACCATGCCGTAGATAAAAGCTGTAAAAGGCACAGCTGCTGCTAAAAGGCCCAACTGGTTCAGGAACTTGTTGCGCGAAGGGTCGAAGTCTGTCGTGCCGTTGGCGTTGTTAAGCACAATCTTGCCTATGCGCACAGCGTCATCCACAAACAGGAACAGCACCACTACCAGCTTGGAGGCAAAAATGATGAAAAGCGTGCTTGCCAAGTAAGTCTTGATGGCGTTAGGAGGAGTTCCACGTGTGGCAGAAGCCAGTGCAAAGGTGCCTGCCGTTATGGCAAAAATAGCCCAGTGCAAAAAGTATATGACCTTTTGTGCCGTGGGAGAAAGGTTCTGTGTCACAGTTTTTATTGCCTGAAACACATACAGGTCCACCACGAAAAGGAGCAATACTACAATTCCAATAGAAATCATACGTCTCATATAGAAAGAAAACCGCATTTTATGGCTCTCGCCGCCGCGGTTTAACATTAAAACAATTAGGATTTATATAATATTAGTCTGTGCTGAACTTATTTATGGAAATTGTTCTTTCACTGACATCTCCTGACTATCAAAATCTATACCGCAAGTGGAAGAAACCGAAAGCGTTTTCATAGCACCTTACCAACAGCCGCTTAACATCAAAACCTGGGCAGAGGAAGATCGCCCCCGCGAGAAACTTTTACTTAAAGGCAAGGCCGCACTCAGCGATGCGGAGCTAATTGCCATCTTAATTGGTTCCGGCACGGCGAAGTTGACGGCGGTAGACGTAGCCAAACTCATTCTTTCGGCTGTAGGCAATGACCTGAACGAGTTAGCCAAACTGACAGTGAAGGACTTGACAAAGCACAAGGGAATAGGGGAGGCCAAAGCCATCTCTATTGTCAGTGCGCTGGAGCTGGGCCGCCGCCGCAAGGAAACCGCAACTGCTGCCAGGACCCGTATTACCTGCTCCACTGATATCTACAATTACATGAAGCCGCAGTTGCTTGACCTGCCCCACGAGGAGTTCTGGATTATCCTGCTCAACAGGGCTAACGTGGTGATGAAGAAGGAGAGCATCTCTTCCGGCGGTGTAGCCGGCACGGTGGCAGACCCAAAAATGATTTTCAAGAAAGCGCTGGAGCAACTAGCCAGTTCCATTATTTTGGTGCACAACCACCCCAGCGGCAACACCAAGCCCAGCGCTGCCGATATTTCCCTGACCAAAAAGATGAAAGAAGCCGGCCAGTTCCTCGATCTCCCTGTCCTCGACCATATCATCTTTACCGACAGCGACTACTATAGCTTTGCAGATGAGGGAGATTTGTGAGTTAGAAAGTTTGGGAGTTAGAGAGTTTAGGAGTTAAGAATTTAAAGTTTCATTTATGAGTGAGGTGAGGTTGAGTAATTTTGCTTTTGGAGTGGAGTTTAAGATACGGACGAAGGCTTTTGCATTGCGTGTCATAAGGCTATTTCAGATGCTGCCAGTTAAAGCGGAGGCGCAAATATTAGGAAAGCAGTTGCTTCGCGCATCAACATCCGTTGCGGCAAATTATCGCGCGGCCTGCCGTGCGAGATCTGCTGCGGAATTTACCGCTAAAATTGGTATTGCCCTGGAAGAGGCAGACGAGGCGCTCTTCTGGCTAGAGATGCTGGAAGAGTCTCAGATTATAAAAGCGGAGCTACTGATAAGACTGAAACAGGAAGCCGATGAAATTACAGCTATACTCACCACTATCAGAAAGTCATCTGTTAAGAAAAATAACTCCTAAACTCTCTAATTCTTAAACTCCCAAACTCACAACTCCTCCAGTATCTCTTTCACTCTTCCTACTTCGCCGGTTTCCAGCCTTACTTTTATGCCGTGCGGATGCGTGGGGGAGTTGGTGAGGATTTTCTCCACATATCCTTCTGTCAGGTCTCCGGTACGCTGGTCCTCTTTCAGCACGATGTTAACGCGCAGGCCAGGTTTGATGTTTGAGCGTTTTGTTCCGTCCATTTTCAAGGTATAGTATAGCAATGATGGGTAAATGACTGGTTTGGTGTATTCTGCAGCACCTATGTCTGGCTGTTGGGTTTGAGCCAAAGGATTCCTGAAAAAATCGTGTGTAGCAGGTGGTGCCGGTACTGCTTCCTGCAGGTTTACTCCTTTGTTGATAAGAGGAGAATGCGCCTCCAGCCGGTATGCTGTCAGCTTCGACAGGTCCAGTGGGTAACCAAGCGTTTTGCCTTGGCCTGGTGCCTTCAGGCCAGGGTCTGCTTCCAGCACAAGCATCTCCTCCTCGTTTTGCATCAGTTGAAAACTTTCTTTGAAGGCAACGAGGCTTGTAAACACTTTGTCACCCCACTGAATTACAGGTTCGCTGTTCTGGCTGTAGAAGAAGTTGTTGCTGAACGCCAGTTGGTTCGTCGTGTCAGTGGCTTCTATGAGCATAGCTCCGTTGACAGTGTAAAAGATGTTGTTGTAAAAGAAAATATTGCGGTGGTTGCCACTCATAATACGGAGCCCGCCTCCGGAAGGAACCGCCTTTCTATCAGCGTAGATGGTGTTGTTGTGTACCAACAGGCTTTGATTCCCACCATTGTTGTTTGCGCCAGCCACCCATAATGTGATTCCCTTGTAGTTGTTTTTTCTGCCGTCGTTCTCTGATATATTATACCGCACCACGTTGTTAAACATAGGCCTGGCCCATTCAAACTGCGCCACCAGGTAGCCGGGGCCATCGTTGTCGTGGGAGTAGTTGTACTGCATCACAGAGTTTGTTACGCCGCCATCCAGGTCAAAGCCGCCGCCGTCGCAGCCGCTGCCGGCACTCATGTTATAGGCTTCGTTAAACTGAATGGTCACATTGTTGGCATCCCAGGCCCAGATACCAACCGGGCCACCACAATGCTTGTTGTTCATGCCGGAAGTATGCACCACGCAATGCTCAACGGTGGCGGTGTCCACATCAGAGAGTACAATGCCGCTTCCGCTATGGGTGTCCGGAAGGGGCAGGCCAAACACCCGGTATACATGGCAGTTGCCTACATAAATGTTCTGGTGAGAATAGCCCTTCTTTTTCTGGTCGAAGCGGCTCCAACTCTTAATGCCCTCTGAGCCTATATCATGTACAATGGCGCGTGTAATCCGGACATTGCGATAGCCACTGTTGCCGTTATTGCTTCCGATGGAGATGCCCGCCTTCCTGAAACCCTGTACCTCCACATCATCGATGAACACATGCTGCAGCTTTACATTTCCCGGAAGATCGTTGTAGAAAAGAATGCCGTGGTCTTTGTTTGTGGCATAGCCGCTGCCTGTAAAGGCCAGGCGCTGTATCTCCACGCCACCAACATTATAGACGTAAAGGCCATAGCTGGTATCTGCCGCTATCACGGCTTTGCCTGCGCCCCAGGAGGTAATAACGATAGGTGTGGCAGATGTGCCGGTTGTGTCTAAATTTCCTATATGGAAGTAGATGTTACCGGTAAAAGTAACGCCTCCTTCAAAAAGAACCGTATCGCCGGCACTAAACTTCGTGCTGTTTACTTTACTGATGCTGCGCCAGGGCAGGTCTTTGCTAAGGCCACTGTTGGCATCCTTGCCCGAACTGCTGATGTAGTAGCTCTTAGCGTTCCCGGATAATGGTAGGGCGAGCAGCAACAGGTACAAGACACATCTCAGGTGCATAAAGAACTGCTGGTTACTGAACGGTTACAATGTTGAGGTACTCTTCATCAAACGTCCAGCGGGAGGGGGAGGTGACATCATAACCCGTTACCTCTACTTTACTTATCTGGCGGAGGTCTGCCAGCAGCAGTTCCGGATCAGGCACATGCCTGCCGTCTATAGCAATTGTTAGCTTTTTTGCCTGCTCCGTTACGTTGAAGTGTTTAAGGACTTCCGCTAACCTTGCCAGGGGCACCGCCTCTTTCAATTCCATCACAACTACTCCATCTTTGCCCTTCCTGCCAAACTTTTCTACTGCCTTATCTCCTTTGTAAACTTTTATACTTTGAATTTCCTCCTTGTCGAGAATCAGGGCTTCCATGGTGGTTTCCTTTGCGTCTATCACTACCAAAGGGCGTGCAACTGTAGTAGTGACATGCACATTTTGTGACGCTGGTGGGAAAAACTGAGGCTCTGATCCCTGTGCCTGTATGGTGAGGCAGCAGGTTAGCAAAAGGAGGGTAAGGGCTAAACGGGTTTTCATAAGTGAAGTTTACTGTTTCTTTAGTTGCTGCTCGTCCTTCATAGCTGCTCTATTTTGTTCTTGTTCGTTCTCATACTTTATGTACAGGAAGATGGCTATGACGCCTGTTATGAGCCCCGATAGTATTAGGTGCAGCCCTAAATAATTGTCGGAAAGGCCTAAAATACGCACCACGGCTCCGCATACTACCAAAACGGCGGCAATCTTATAAAGCAGCTTCTCAACGTGTCTGTCTTTCATCAACCCAATGTTTAGTTAAACAACAGCACTATACTTTGTGCCCAGCACTGTAGCTAAGGCACAAAGTATAGTGAAAAATTTAAGTAATCTATGGAAAAGATTATACTGGTGCCAGTGTGGCAGGTTGCCCTAACTCGATTTTTGCACCCAGCACGTCTAAAAAGGCACGAATGAATTTAGGGTGCCCGGGCCAGGCAGGAGAGGTGACAAGGTTTTCATCTACTACTGCCTCCGTCGCCTCCACTGGCACATATGTGCCACCTGCCAGTCCTATTTCAGGGCCAACAGCAGGATAAGCCGTCAGCCGGCGACCTTCTACCACACGGGCAGCCGTCAGTATCTGGATGGCGTGGCAAACAGCGGCTAAGGGTTTGTTATGCTCAGCAAAGTATTTCACTAGGTCAAGCACCTGCTGGTTCAGGCGGAGGTACTCCGGGGCACGGCCTCCGGCAATCACCAATCCCTCATAGTCGGCAGGGTTTATGTCTGAGAAAGAGTAAGTGAGTTGGAAGTTATGGCCAGGCTTCTCAGTATACGTCTGATCGCCTTCAAAATCGTGAATGGCTGTTTTGATGAAGTCGCCTTTCTTTTTGTTGGGGCATACAGCATGTACCTCATAGCCCACCATCAGGAGCATCTGAAAAGGCACCATTGTTTCGTAATCTTCGGCAAAATCACCTGTCAGAAACAGGATTTTCTTTGTGCTTTCCATAGTATTTTATGTTTAGTATATAGCTGATAGGCAACACCCCACGCCATGCCTGCAGGCGCGTTGCCTGAAGCAAGGTAGGTAAAATGCTGTAGAAAGTACAGTTTATCGCGTTGGAATTCAGTTAGATGAAGTGGCTGCTGTAGCTGGTGCCAGCTACAGCAGCCTGTAAATTTACTCCTGTAGCGCTTCCAGGTCAGACACGTGCAGGCTGCGCAGCATGGATGTCTTTTTGTGCTGATGCTCCTGCATGCGCACCATAATGTCGTGCAGCAGCTCAACAGCCTGTACTACATGTGGCCCCTTATTGAGCATCACGCAGTCGGCACGCTGGGCCATGGCAGCATCCGTTATCTCAGCCCGAGACGGGCGGCCTTTCTTGGCGAGTGTTTCCAGCACCTGCGTCGCCCACACCACTGGTATATGCGCCGCTTCACAGAGCCACAGAATCTCTTCCTGAACCTCTGCCAGCCGCAGGAACCCACATTCCACCGCCAGATCGCCGCGGGCAATCATGATGCCTGCCGGGTAACGCTTCATGGAGGCCAGCAGCAGGTGAGGCAAGTTCCGGAAGCCCTCTTTTGTCTCTATTTTCAGCATCACGCTCACGTTATCTGCCTGCAGTTCGTCTAG
This sequence comes from Pontibacter toksunensis, assembly GCF_042686245.1. Lineage (NCBI taxonomy): Bacteria > Pseudomonadati > Bacteroidota > Cytophagia > Cytophagales > Hymenobacteraceae > Pontibacter > Pontibacter toksunensis. The sequence continues at coordinate 11,144 of NZ_JBHUOX010000042.1, forward strand.
CTCGTGGTGCAGTGCCTCCACATCTTCCACATAGTTCACGAACGAGAAGTTAACGATATCAGCGTGTCTGGCCACAAACTTCAGGTCCTGCTTGTCTTTCTCCGTCATGCCGTTTAGCCGGATTTTGCTTTCAGGCAGGTTGATGCCTTTGTCGTCACGCAGTTTACTGCCGGTGGGGCTGGCATACGTAATCTTCACCACAATAGCATTCTTGTTTACTTCCTGTATCTGCCCTTCAATCTTGCCGTCGTCAAACAGGATAGGCTGTCCTTCTTTTACCTGTGAGAAAACTTCAGGCAGCGTACAGGAGATATGAGCCGGCTGCACCACGTGTCCCTGGTCATCGTACAACGCAGGCTCCCCAGGAATGAGCTCCCGCGTAAGTACCAGCAGGTTGTCTTTTTTTAGGATGATAGGTGCAAAAGTAGGGGGAAGTTCACCCACCTCTGTTGTGCGTGTTGCTACTGACTTATTTTTGATGCGCAGCTTCATACCGGTAGTGATGTACGAGCTCTTGAAGAGGTGCGCAATAACGCCGTTAGACTGCTTCTTCAGGACAGAAAACGAACGCTTGCGGCTACGGGTGTCAGTAAAGAATATCTTGTCGTTTTCCTGCAACTGTGCCATCCACTCGGCCGGCACTGGCAGCCAGGCGTCCATGTTTGCAGGCGGGGGGGCATCAGGTGGTGCTAGCCAAATGTTAGCTGCCTCTGTGGTTTGGCCCAGATTATTTTGCATAGGGCGGATAGTGACAAGTTTTGGGCCTTCCTTCAAAGGACCCGTGCGCAGTTTTGGCCCCATCAGGTCCATCAATACCTTACACTCAATACCGGTTTCTTCGGAGGCCTTATGAATGAGCTGCACCATTTGGAGCCACACCTTTTCATTATCATGGGCGCAGTTAATGCGGGCACAGTTCATCCCCGCCTTTAGCAGGCGCAGCAGCAAATCGTAATCTTCGGCCGCCTCACTAGGCAGCGTCACCATAATGCGGGTACTGCGCTTTTCCGGGTGTGGCCCTAGCAAAGCCTCTGTATTGGCATCGAGCAGCACCCCGTTTTCATGGAAGGACACCGCAAGGTGCTTCTCGGTAGGAGTGCAGGCCGTGAGGTGGCATAGTTGGTTGCGCACAGCCTGCAGGCTTGCCAGCACATGCCCCTCCGCACGCCCCAGCGACGATAATCCCAACTGAGACAGGTTCTCCTGCAGGTTCCGCATATCGTGCTTCCGCAACGAGAGGTAATGCAGCAGGTTCTGGGCGCTTTTCCTGAAATTAGGATGTACTTTTTCTACTGCAGGGGAGAATTTCTGTTCTAATGCTACTGCCTCTTCGTGCAGGGAGTCTATTTGGTTTATCAGCTCTTCCAGCTGGTTATCGTCTTGCTGCATGTTGCTATTGATTTTGTATAGGCTTACAAACTGAGGATTTGATACTTAGGTTGTGCTACAAAATCAAATTAACTTAAAATATTTATTTCTATAATGAGATAATTAAAATTTATTTTCTGAGACAACAACGAACTATTAAGCTACACTTTGAGTAGCTTTTGTTTTCCTATACCTGGTTAGATTTCGATAGACTCAGTAATGATGAGTTGTTGGAATTGCAACAATAGGAGTGTAAGCTGCAGCATATAAACAGCCAGAACAAATCGGACACATTTTAGTCTTGTATCTGATTTGTTCTGGCTGTTTCCAGATTTATTTCTTTACATAAAAAGGGATGTTGGCGGTAGCCACATTGTCGTTGCCATCATACACATACACAAACAAGCGGTAAGCTCCTTCCTTTGCAGGTGCTTTTAACTTCGCCTTTCCTTCTCCCGACTCAGACACACGTTTAGGTATAGCAGCTGGCCTGTTTTCACGGTCACCGCCTTCTTTCAAATCAGTACTTTCGTGCAGGAGCTCGTACCGGTACGTCAGCTTATCCTCATCCGGGTCACTGACTTCTGCGGTTACTTTGTAGCTTTTGTTAGGCTTCAGGTAAATGTTGTCTGTTGCTTTCTGCTCGTCTATCTCAAATGCGCTCAGGTGCGGAGCGCGGTTCTCTGGCCATTTGCCTGTCCAGAGGTAGTGCATCACATCTATCACTTCAGACTCTTTGCCGTCTTCTGTAAACAAGCCGTACCAGGTGGGCGTGCGTTCCTGCTTCTGGCCCCACAAAAATACATAAGAGCCTAAATTTTTATCCTTATCGGCTAGCATAGAAGCTTCGTAGCGGCTTTTGTACACTTCGGCTTTCTGACTGCTGGTTTCCTCTACCGATGCACCCCAGGGTGTTTGTGGGCCTTCCCAGTGGCCTGTTGGTCCCCATTCTGTAATCATATAAGGTCCTTCCCAGCCGTATTCGCGCACCCGCTTCGGTACGTCAGGTAAACCGCCGTAGGCATTTACCGCCAGTATATCCAGCTCCGGTACTTTTTCTTTAATGTAGTCCACCTCCATTTTGTTGATGCCAGCCAGCATGGTGCTAGTCGGGTGGTTGGGGTCTACTTCATGAATCATCTTCGCAATGTCATTCACTGCATCCCACACCAGCGGATTTGTGTAGTTCAGGTTCAGTTCATTACCGATGCCCCAAACCAGCAAAGCGGGGTGGTCTTTGTACTTCATTACCTCTTTCCGTAGTTCCGCCAGTTGCTGAGCTACGGCCTCTGAATCATCGTAATCGAAACCGTGGCGCTCGCGGCCAACTTCCAATCCCATCGTCACGGTTAAACCATGCTTGTGCGCCTCGTCCAGAATCTCCTGAGCGTTGTCGGTGCTCCAGGTGCGGATAGAGTTGCCGCCATATGCTGCCAGCTTATCTAAATACCGGGTGCCGCCCGCGCCTTTTATGTAATAGGGCTTTCCTCCCCTGTAAAGCTGGTAGCCCCCGTTTTCCTTTCGCACTTCTACTTTCACTGCTTGCTGCGTGGTTACTTTCATCTTCTCCGTTGCTACATTTTTTTCAGATGGACTTGCTGCACTGCCAGATGCAGCATGCAGAGAGGAAACAACAAGCAGGAAGGTAAGGGTTATGGGAATAGAATTCATCATGTTAATGATAATGTCTTTTTAAGAGAAACAAGTATCAGGCCACAGAACTGGACTACATTTCGTCCTCGTAAAATTCGATAAGAGCACCAAAGTAGCTGTTGTTCCAGCCTTCTACCATGTCTTCATAGGCTTCATCCGGAATGTTGGTATGCCGGAGTTCTGCCGAAGTACCATACTTGTGCGGGTGCAGCTTGATAGTAACGATAGACGCCTCCTCCTGGTCACCGAAATACCACTGCTGCACAATTTTCTTCCCCTCCTCAAACTCCAGGTTTTTGCCTACTATGCTGCCGTCCCAAAGCGAAAACTCCGTACCCGGTTCCGCTGACATTTCTGCTTTGTCGCTTGTCCAGGCCTGTATAGTGAGTGGGTGCGTGAGGGCGAGGTATACTTCTTCCGGAGCTGCGGGTATGATGTAGTATTTCTTGAAGTCTTTCATGGTTTATGAGTAGGAGTTTGGGCAAAGGTATGAGTTTGTAAGGAGTGTTGGTAGAAGGTACTGCCAGCGTAGGAGTAAAAGTTTTAATGTGGTTGTGTCTGATATTGCTACCATTCTTGTTGTGCCTTTATCTGACGTTTCAACGTAATTTCATCCTTCTTGGTGTTTCCTAATAATCCATAACTATGCTGCTTTTTTGCTTGCTGGTGTAAATACACAGCAAAGGCAGGATATTTTGCCATTATCAAACTAAGCAGGTTCTACACTTATTGGTGTATAGGAACCGCTACTATAATTTTCCTTTACACCCTCACCAAAAAATTCCGACCTTTGTATAAAACACTTATTGAACCTAATGAAACGACCCTTAAGGCTGATCATATTTGCTGGCATCGCGTTGGTGCTCTTTTACTTTGTACAGCAAACCTTCTTTAACGAAGACAACTACACAAAGCCGCTGTTAAAAGAACGGGAAGACAAAGACCTGTCGTTCCGGAGCCGCTCCAACAGCCCCTTCACAGACGAAGGCCGCCGCACCTTCAAAAACTTGGTGTATTACGAGCCGGACCCGGAGTACCGCATAAAGGCGGAGGTAGAGCAACTGCCGCAGCAGGATACCCTGCTCATACCTATGACTGACGGCAGCGAAGAAGCCTACATCCGTTATGCCATCGCCTCCTTCCAGGTGGAGGGCCAGCAGCAGCGCCTGACGCTGTTTAAGAAGGCTAACATAGCGGCAGACGAGGAGGAGCAACTGTTTGTGCCTTTCACCGATAGAACCAACGGCTATGATACCTACGGCGGCGGTCGCTACCTGGACATCCCTTTCGAAGAGGATGCAAAGACAGTGGTGCTGGACTTTAACCGCGCCTACAGCCCTTTCTGCGCCTATAACCCAGATTATGTATGCCCGGTGCCGCCAAAGGATAACCGCCTGGACATTGCCATTCCGGCAGGAGAGAAGACGTACGAAGGGGAGCATTAAAAGCCAGATGTAGAAATCAGGCGTCAGGTGTTAGATGAAAAGTTCTCTGGACTGAGTTCTACTTCAACAGGATAGTTATCCTGTTAAGGCATGGGCTGCACAGTATGTATAAAATATCATCCTCTAATCTAACATCCTGCGTCCAGCATCTAACATCTAAAAAAATCTCTTAATTTTGAAGAACATAGGCTTCCGGTGCGGGGCTTAGTAATAAAAGTAACAAAGAAACAACATGCTGATTTCATTCGACTGGCTGAAACAACTGATTCACATAGATAAAGACGCGGAGGCGGTAGGTGCTTTGCTCACAGGCGCAGGCTTAGAGGTAGAGGGCATCGAAACGTTTGACGTGGTGCAGGGAGGCCTGGAGGGTATTGTGCTGGGCGAGGTGCTGACCTGTGAACCTCACCCGGATGCAGACCGTCTGCGCATTACAACGGTAGACATTGGCAACGGCACGCCGAGCCAGATTGTGTGCGGTGCGCCAAACGTGGCTGCCGGACAGCGCGTGGTGGTGGCTACTATCAACAGTACCTTGTACCCGACGGGAGGAGAACCCTTCAAAATCAAGAAGTCCAAGATTCGTGGCGCTGCCTCAGAAGGAATGATCTGTGCCGAAGATGAAATCGGAATTGGTGCTTCACATGCCGGTATCATGGTACTGGATACGGATTTGCCAAACGGTACCCCAGCCGCTGAGTTTTTCGGCCTGGGTTCTGATAAGGTATTTGAAATAGGACTGACGCCGAACCGTGCTGATGCTGCGTCGCATTACGGTGTAGCCCGCGACCTGCAGGCATTAACAGATGCCAAAGCTGTACTACCTTCTGTAGAAGACTTCAAAGTAAACAACACCTCCCGCCCTGTTGCAGTGGAGGTGGAGAATACGGAGGCTTGCCCGCGTTATGCTGGTGTAACCGTGTCTGGCTTAAAGGTTGGGCCATCCCCGGAGTGGATGCAGAAACGTCTGCGGGCTATTGGCCTGTCGCAAATAAACAATGTGGTGGACGTGACCAATTATGTGCTGCACGAGCTAGGTCAGCCGCTGCATGCCTTCGATGCCGATAAAATAAAAGGAAATAAAATTGTAGTAAAAACCGTGGCCGAAGGCACCACCTTCAAAACGCTGGATGGTGTGGAGCGCAAGCTACAGGCAACCGACCTGATGATTTGTGACCCAGAAGGCCCGATGGCAATTGGTGGCGTATTCGGAGGTGTGGAGTCCGGTGTGTCAGACGAAACAACCAACATCTTCATTGAGAGTGCCTACTTCTCCCCGGATTGGGTGCGTCGCACCGGTATGACCCATGGTCTGAAGACCGATGCTTCTTTCCGATTCGAGCGTGGCACAGACCCGAACATGGTACTGCATGCCTTGAAACGCGCGGCGCTGCTGATGCAGGAGGTAGCCGGTGGTGAGGTGTCTTCTGACATTGTGGATGTATACCCTGCGCCAATCGAGAACAAGATCATCACGCTTAGCATAGCGCGTGCACATACGCTGATTGGGCAACACGTAGGCGCAGAACGTATCAAAACCATCATGACCGATTTAGGCGTGGAGGTGACCGGAGAAACAGAAGAGTTCATCCAGTTTTCTGTGCCGCCATTCAAGGTAGATGTGACCCGGGAAGCCGATGTAGTGGAAGAAATTCTGCGTATCTACGGCTTCAACAACATCGAGATGTCGGAGGACCTGGCAACGACTTACCTAGCCAAGTTCCCGAAACCATACGCCGAGAACGTAACGGAAGCCATCTCAAACTACATTGCAGATAATGGTTTCCATGAGATCATCACTAACTCCATTACCAACTCTAACTACTATGGCCCGGCTGGAGAAGCAGAGGTAGCAGGCCTGGTGCGGGTAATCAACTATAACTCCGAAGACCTGGACGTGCTGCGCAAGAGCATGGTGTTCTCCGGCCTGGAAGTGCTGCGCCGCAACATCAACCGCCGCCAGCGCGACCTGAAGTTGTTTGAACTAGGCAAGGTATACGAGAAGCTGGAGAATGGTAGTACCAAAGAGAGCCGCAAGTTGGCCCTGTACATGGCCGGCAACGTGGCTGCCGAAAGCTGGAAGCAGCCAAGTAACAAATCTATTTTCCACGATTTGGCAGGTGTGGTGCAGAATGTGCTGCGCAAACTAAACGCCGGCGATTTTGAGGTGCAGCCACTGCAGCCGAACAGCTACATGCGCCAGGGCATTGCCTATTTGAAAAACGGTATTGTAATAGCGGAGCTTGGTCCGCTGGATGCGGGTGTGGCCCGCTACATGGAAGTGAAGGAGCAGGTGTGGTATGCGGAGCTGAATTGGGACTACCTCCTGAAGAAGTATAAAGACAACCTGGTAGCCGAAGAGCTGCCTAAATTCCCGGAGGTGCGCCGCGACCTGTCGCTCGTACTCGACAGAAACGTTACCTTCGACCAGATCAGGCACATCGCCTTCCGGACAGAGCGCAAACTGCTGCAGGACGTGAACGTGTTCGATGTATACGAGGGAGACAAGATAGCCGCAGGCAAGAAAGCCTACGCTATCAGCTTCACGTTGCTGGACAAACAGCAAACCCTGACCGATAAGGTGATAGATTCTACCATGAATCGCCTGATGCAACAATTTGAGAAACAGTTGGGAGCTTTTATCAGAAAATAGTGTTATGGCGAAGGAAAAGCAGTTACAGCAACTCCAGCATATTGAAGACAAGTTGCGCAAACTTGTTACCCGCTACACCGAGGTGCAGCAGAAACTAAACAATGCCCAGGAAGAAATTAAATTTCTGGAAGGTTTGGTCGACGAGAAGGAGCAACAAATAAAAAATTTTCAAAATCAGGAGAATATTGTTAAAATTGTAAATACGATAGCAGGAAACCCTGCAAATTCGACAGAGTTAAAGCTCAAGCTGAACGAATATATCAGAGAAATTGATAAGTGTATCGCTTATCTACAGGACTGAGCACCAACATGCAATGGACCAACAGGGCCCAAAGCTATGAAAGCACCTGAGAAAGCACAGCCCTTAAAACGCAACGGATGGGAGAATTAGCTATAAAGATTCGCATCGCTGAACGCGAGTATCCGATGCGGGTAAAAGAGGAAGAAGAAGAAAGAATCAGAGTTGTCGGAAAGATTCTGAATGAGCGCCTGCGCTTTTTCAAAGATCAGTTCGGCTTGCAGGACAAGCAGGATCTGCTCGCATTGGTTGCCTTTGAAACGATGGTAGACAAGGTGAAACTGGAGGAGGAGAAAAACTCCCACGGGGCAGACATCGGACAACAACTCAGCGTTCTGGAAGAACTCTTATCATCAGTACATGTGAAGTAGGTACTTTAGCCATCTAGGCCAGCTGCTTCGATTTCGTTAGGACTACAGTCATACCCTGTCCCTTTGCAGGCACTGCTATATGTTTTTATTCACTATAAAAGCTTAATAGTTATGCCCGATATCCTTTACATTTTATTAACAGCCGTTGTTGCGCTCGCTGTGGGCGTATTCATAGGGCGCGCCATGCTGCAGAAGGTCTATAGGCAGCAGGAGGAAGATGCACGCCAGAAGGCGAAGAGCATCATCCGTGAGGCCGAGCTTAATGCCGAGAGCATTAAGAAAGACCGTATCCTGGAGGCCAAGGAGAAATACCTGAAGCTGAAGTCTGAATTCGATGAGGAGATGAACAAGAAAAAGAACATCATCATCCAGAACGAAAACAAAGTAAAGCAGCGTGAGCAACTGGCTCAAAAGCAACTGGAGCAGACTAAGCGACTCGAAACAGAGCTTGAAAAGGAGCGTGAAGTTGTAGCAGGGCAGTTGGACAAGGAAAGAGCGCAGATGAATGCCCAGCTCGACAAAGAGAAAGAGCACCTGAACACACAGCTGGAGCAGCTTAAAAAGCGCAAAGATGAAGTAGAGGCGAAGCACAACGAGATTGTAGGCCAGCTGGAGAAAATAGCAGGACTTACTGCCTCTGAGGCGCGTGAGCAACTGGTAGAGGCGCTGAAGAGCGAAGCGCAGACACAGGCTTCTTCCCACATTAAAGACATTGTGGCGCAAGCGAAGCTTACGGCTACAAAAGAAGCCAAGAAGATTGTTATCGAAACAATTCAGCGTACTGCTGCAGAGCATGCCATTGAGAACTGCGTGTCGGTGTTCAATATCGAGAGCGACGACATCAAAGGTAAAATCATCGGTCGTGAGGGCCGTAACATACGTGCTTTAGAGGCTGCCACTGGCGTAGAGATCATTGTGGACGATACTCCTGAGGCTATCATTATCTCTGGTTTTGACCCGGTTCGCCGCGAGATTGCCCGTCTTTCGTTGCACCGCCTCGTAGCAGACGGCCGTATTCACCCGGCCCGCATTGAGGAGGTTGTTTCCAAGACCCGCAAAAACATTGAAGAAGAGATTGTAGAGATCGGTGAGCGTACCGCTATCGACCTAGGCATACACGGACTACACCCTGAGCTGATTAAGATGGTGGGCCGTATGCGTTTCCGCTCGTCTTATGGACAGAACCTGCTGCAGCACTCCCGTGAAGTTGCCAACCTGTGCGCCACCATGGCAGCTGAGCTAGGCTTGAACGTGAAACACGCGAAACGTGCCGGTCTGCTACACGATATAGGTAAGGTAACCCCGGATGAGCCGGAACTGCCGCATGCTATTATCGGTATGGAGCTGGCTAAGAAATACAAGGAGCATCCGGATGTTTGCAACGCTATCGGAGCCCACCACGATGAGGTAGAAATGACCGCCATGGTGTCTCCGCTGGTGCAGGCCTGCGACGCCATCTCCGGTTCAAGACCAGGTGCCCGCCGCGAAATCATGGAGTCTTACATCAAGCGTCTGAAAGAGCTGGAAGAAACAGCTGTTTCGTTTGAAGGTGTAAATCAGTGCTACGCCATACAGGCTGGCCGTGAGTTGCGTGTAATGGTAGATGCAGACAATGTATCCGATGAAAAAGCATCCCAGATTTCTTACGACATCTCTCAGAAAATTGAGAAAGAGATGCAGTATCCTGGACAGATTAAAATCACAGTTATCCGCGAAATGCGTGCCATCAGCTACGCTAAGTAGTATTGTTGTAGATTAAGGGAAACCGCCTGCTACTTTTGTGGCAGGCGGTTTCGTTTTATACTTTTTTCCTGATGTTCCTTCCATAGCCTATCTAGCTTTTGTGACTTCCTAAGCTGCTGTAGATTCAGCTTATCCAGCGACTCATTAGCGGCCTTTTCCATCTTGTCTTCCTATGCTCTCAAGGCCGAGTGGCCTCGTCTTTGGGCATCGCGCTGGGAGTTTTTCTGCGCCAAGGCGCTGCCGCTCACGCGGCACCGAAAAATCTCCAAAGGCGCTCAACCCAAAGACTGAAAACACTTTCACTTCGTGCTGGCAGATTTCAGTAGTAACAAGTAAAGCCTTAACAATGGAAAAAGCCTTGGGCGAACAGAAAAAGCAGACTCCCCTCCTTAGACAAGGGGGGAGGGGTGGTTGGACCTGGTTAAGCAAAAAAAGGAACAAGGATGTCCGAAACAGCAGCTTTATAGAATACGTGAGGAAGACTGTTTTGAGCAGCTTCTACACCAATCCAAGCAACTCCGAAGCGGCAGCAAACGCTGACTTCTTTCCTTCTTTTACCTGCGCCGCAACATCAGGAAGCTGTGCTTTTACCTGCTGGTGATTGTAGAAATGCTCTTCCAGGCCCTGGCGGATAGCCTCATACATCCACTGCAGGTTCTGGTCACGCCGCTTTTGCTCAAAGTAGCCGTTGCTGCGTGTGAGCTGCAGGTATTCAGATATAGTTTGCCAGATAGTATTGAGACCGGTTTGCTGCTGGAGGGCAGAGCAGGTGCTGACATGTGGCAGCCAGCCCGAGGCTGCTCTCGGGTAAAGATGCAGAGCATTCTGGTATTCGGCGCGTGCCACTTTGGCTTTGTCCTTATTGCTGCCATCTGCCTTGGTGATAGCGATGGCGTCAGCCATTTCCATGATGCCGCGCTTGATGCCCTGCAGTTCATCACCGGCACCGGCCAGCATCAGTAGCAGGAAAAAGTCCACCATGGCATGCACCGCCGTTTCTGATTGGCCTACACCCACTGTTTCGACGAAGATAGTGTCGAAACCGGCAGCTTCGCACAGGATAATGGATTCGCGGGTGCTTCTGGTAACACCACCCAGCGATTTGCCTGCCGGAGAAGGTCGTATAAAAGCTTGGGGATTTGTCGCCAGCGTATCCATACGGGTTTTATCTCCCAATATGCTGCCGCCGGAGCGTTGGCTGGTTGGATCTATGGCCAGTACGGCCAGCTTCTTTTGCTGCTGCTGAATCAGGTAGATGCCAAAGGCTTCTATGAACGTGCTCTTTCCTACACCCGGTACACCTGTAATGCCTATCCGAACAGAATTGCCAGCATGCGGTAGCACCTGGCTGATCACCTCCTGCGCCAACTCGTGGTCTGAATGGAGTTTGCTTTCCACCAGCGTGATGGCGCGGCTCAGCATTACCCTGTCACCAGCCAAAATGCCTGCTACATACTTTTCTGCACTAAATCGCTTGGCCAAGAGCGTCGGGTTTATAGGTTCAGTAATTGAGTGTCCTGTGCAAATTAAAAATTAATGCGTGAAGCACCATAGTGTAGGGTGCTACATCAGCCTCCTTACGACAAAAGCTCTGTACTTGCTGCTTACTTGCAGCACCTTTATAATATGTACTTAAAGATGAATCAGGCTTTTCTGTTTTGTCATCCTGTAAAGGATCTTGTGAGTTAACTACATGTAATAAACAAGATCCTTTACAGGATGACAGGTACAATATACCCTCTCTTGATTTTTAACAAGGGAATACTCCACCTGCTTTCAAAATGAGCAAAAAAGGAAAGCCAACCTACAGGAGGCGGCTTTTCTAATGTAATAAATCTTACGTTCTTGCTCTATAATACTGTTATAGACCCTGCGGGAAATTAGGTAGCCCTAAGTCGCTTTTGCGCCCAACCAGGTGAAATCCATCATCGGTATACATGCCATCTCTGGCTTTCTCATTCGGGTTAGTGATGACGCCGAGGTAAGTACTGTCTTTACGGGCTACATAAATTTTCCCGTCCGGACCTATCTGGAGTGCACCAACTCTGGGGCTGGCAGAAGTACCTACTACCACTGCTGAGTTAGCAATTGCGTCACCGTTTCCTGCTGTCAAATCGAACTGAATGATCTGCGCTTTACCACCGCCTTTGCCATTGGCGGTGCCATATAGCTTGGTGCCATCCGGTGAAAACAATACACCATAGGCCTCTTCATATCCCTTCAGCAATCTGGGGTTTGAAATTTCTCCTGTGCTGCGGTCGAAGTCCAGTATTTCGAAATTACTCGAGGCATCCCAAAGAGCTGACGCCAGCTTTGTACCGTCCGGAGAAGGAACCAGATAGCCGATGGCCTTACTGTTCGGACCACCATGTACGGCCCCTACATTGCTTAAAACAGGCTGCACGCTCACACCATCCGCCGACACATGAAAGGCCATGTATCCGTTGCTGTTCCAACGGTGGGCAATAACCCACCAGTCTCTGTTGTTGCTGTGGCGCACGGCAGTTAGTTTTTCTGTGGCCGGGGCAATCATGAAATTGTTTCTAGAGATGATGTCTCCATTCCCTTCCTGTTTGGTCATGTCTACCACCGAGTAGCGCAGGCCATTGGATTGTGCCTGTATATCGGTGGTGAAGATGTAGTAGGTACTCTCGTTGCCAGGTTTAGGGATGATAAGTGCTGACTGTGTAGAGGATTTGCCGCCCATCAAACCGTTGCCGTTGGGCATTACACGGTGGTCACGGTTCCAGACCGTGATGCCGTTGGTGTAAAGGAGCAGGTTTCCGTCTTTATCAGACAAGGTAGCGCTGCCTTCTTCCGTGAATATCCGGCTATGTGTAACAGCTTTGGCCGTATCATTGGAAAATGTGATGCCAGCGCCTTTGCCAAAGTACCAGTTGCTGCGCTCGCCTTGTGCAAAGGCTGTAAAGCAGCCTGCAAAGAGTACTACTGCCGCTGTGATATGTTTAAGTGAGATCATATGCGCATGATTTGTTCTACAAACGATGCATTTGCAAACGTAGTGCCAACTGTGTTCAAGATTTGTAAACCTGAACAGACGAGGCTAAAACGAGGTAGATAAAGCTATTGAAAGCAAAAGAGACGCAAAGTGTTGTGTCTCTGCATTACCGTGTTATTCTGAATTATTATCGCTGCAGCGCAGCAGCCTCCTGCTGGGCGGGTTGAAGTAGTTCAGGGTGCAGGCTAAGCAGCTTGAGCAGTACACCGTTGGTCCAGCCGAAGCCGTCCTGGTTTGGGTATTCACCGCCTCCCGCTTCTAAGGTAACATCCTCTACATTGTATTTTTGGCTGTGGTCTAGAATGTATGATGTTGGAATAAGTATGGCAGCAAGGGTGTTAGTTGGAAGTTATGTGCGAGATAACTATCCAGGTAAACTGCCCCTACTGCCACAGTATGAAGGTAGTCAAAAACGGCGTAAAGCGCACGGGTAGGCAGAATTTTCTGTGCCGTGCTTGTGGTAAGCAGTTCCAGTGCGTGTACCAGAAGGCAGGCTGCCGGCCGGAGGCCAAACAACTGGTGCTGCGCATGCTGGTGCGAAACTCCGGTATCCGGGACA